>JAAYCS010000023.1 GCA_012729655.1 Desulfovibrionales bacterium
TGCAGAAGGAGATGTACACCTTTGCCGACCGCAAGGGCCGCTCGCTGACCATGCGCCCCGAGGCGACTGCCGGGATCCTGCGGGCCTTCATCGAGTCCGGCATGTGCGGCCAGGAAGGCGTGACCAAGCTCTTCGCCTGTGGCCCCATGTTCCGGTATGAACGCCCCCAGAAAGGACGGTTGCGCCAGTTCCACCAGCTGGACGTGGAGGTGCTGGGCACCGAAGCCCCCCAGGCCGACGCCGAAGTCGTGCTCATGCTGTGGACCTTCCTGACCAGACTCGGGCTCCAGAACCTGGGCCTGGAGCTCAACTCCCTGGGTTGCCCCCGCTGCCGCCCTGGTTTTCACGAAAGTTTGCGGACATTCCTGACCTCCGTCGACCAGTCCGCCCTGTGCGAGGACTGCACCCGCCGCGCCAACACCAATCCCCTGCGGGTCCTTGACTGCAAAGTCCCGGCCTGCAAGGAGCTGGTCAAGGACGCTCCCAGCATCATCGGTTCCCTTTGCCCGGACTGTGCCGAACACTTCGCGCAGGTCCGCCTGATCCTGGACAGCGCGAAACTCCTGTACAAGGTGAACGACAGGCTGGTGCGCGGCCTGGACTACTACCAGCGCACCACATTCGAAGTCGTTTCCGGAGAGATCGGATCCCAGACCGCCGTGGCCGGTGGCGGGCGCTACGACGGCCTGATCAGGCAGCTCGGCGGGCCCGACATGCCCGGCATCGGGTTTGCCTGCGGCATGGAGCGCCTGGCCCTGCTCTACGGCCAGCCCCAGGCCGTGTCTCCGGACTTCTATCTGGCGGTGCTGGACGACCGGGCCCTCAACACCGGCCTGCTCCTGGCCCAGCGCCTGCGCGAACGCGGCTTTGCCGGGGAGGTGTCCTTCGAAACCAGGAGCGTCAAAAGCCAGATGCGCCAGGCCAACAGACTCGGCGCCAGGACCTGCCTGCTTCTGGGTCAGGACGAGATGAACAGGGGACAGATCGTGGTCAAGGACATGGCAACCGGCGTGCAGAATACCATCGGCCAGGACGATCTGGAGCAGGCCATGGGTTTTCGCAAGTCCTAGACCTTTACAGGAATCATTTGCAGCCTATCGTTATCCAAGCGAGGACATATATGGCAACGGACGACAGAACCACGGAAATCCGGACCGACACCCTCGGCGGATGGAGCAGGACCCATCACTGCGCAAGTCTCGGCCCTGACCAGCTGGGCCAGGAAGTCTGCCTCATGGGCTGGGTGCAGTACCGCCGCGACCATGGCGGGCTTATCTTCATCGACCTGCGCGACCGCCAAGGCCTGACCCAGGTCGTCTTTTCCCCGGAAGTGGCGCCCGAGGCCCATGGACGGGCACATGTGCTGCGCACGGAATACGTGCTGGCCATCAAGGGCGTGGTCCGCGCCAGACCCTCGGACATGGTCAACCCCAAGCTGATCACCGGCGCCATCGAGGTCTACGTCACGCAGTTCAAGCTGCTGAACACGGCCAAGACCCCGCCCTTTCCCATTGAGGACCGCGTGGACGTGTCCGAAAACCTGCGTCTGAAGTACCGCTTCCTGGATCTGAGGCGCAAGGCCATGGCTGACAACCTCGTCCTGCGCAACCGCGTGTCCCAGTCAGTGCGCCGCTACCTGGACGAGCTGGGCTTTCTGGAGATCGAGACCCCGGTCCTGACCAAATCCACCCCCGAGGGGGCCCGCGACTTCCTCGTGCCCAGCAGGGTCAACCCCGGACAGTTCTACGCCCTGCCGCAGTCCCCCCAACTTTTCAAACAGCTGCTCATGTGCGGGGGGCTGGACCGCTACTACCAGATCGTCAAATGCTTCCGCGACGAAGACCTGCGCGCCGATCGGCAACCCGAGTTCACCCAGATCGACATCGAGATGTCCTTTGTGGACGAGGAACAGGTCATGCAGATGGCCGAGGGGATGATCGCCCGCGTCATGGCCGAGGCCCTGGGTCGCCAAATACCCCTGCCCCTCCCGCGCATGCCCTACGCCCAGGCCATGGCCGAATACGGCGTGGACAAGCCGGACACCCGTTTTGACCTGAAACTCACGGATGTGACCGAGATCGTGCGCGGCTCGGAGTTCAAGCTCTTTGCCACGGCAGCCCTGGTCAAGGCCCTGTCCGTGCCCGGCGGGGCCGAACTGTCCCGCAAGGAGATCGACGACTACACCGACTTCGTCAGAATCTACGGTGCGCAGGGACTGGCCTGGATCAAGATCAAGGAAGACGGCTGGCAGTCGCCCATCGCCAAATTCCTGAGCGAAAAGGAGCAGACCGGCCTGACCCGGGCCCTGGGACTCGCGCCTGGCGACATCGTCTTCTTCCAGGCCGGAGCCCCGGACATGGTCAACAGCGCCCTGGGCAACCTCCGCCTCAGGCTCGGAGAACGTTTTAACCTCATCCCCGAGGGCGAGTTTGCCCCCCTGTGGGTGACTGATTTCCCCCTTCTGGAGTGGAATCCGGACGAGAAACGATGGGTGGCCATGCACCACCCCTTCACCGCACCCAAGGACATGCAGACCCTGGGCAGCAATCCTTCCCACGCCGCGGCCAGGGCCTACGACCTGGTCCTGAACGGCACCGAGGTCGGCGGAGGCTCCATCCGCATCCACAACCCGGAGACCCAGCAACAGATGTTCGCGGCCCTGGGCATCGGCCAGGAGGAAGCCCGCGCCAAGTTCGGGTTTCTGCTCGACGCCCTGGTGTACGGGGCCCCGCCCCACGGAGGCATCGCCTTCGGGCTGGACCGGCTGGTCATGCTCCTGACCGGTGCCAAATCCATCCGCGATGTCATCGCCTTCCCCAAGACCCAGAAGGCCACCTGCCTGATGACCGAGGCCCCCTCGGAAGTCGAGGCGACCCAGTTGCGCGATCTGGGCCTGCGGTTGCGGGAGAAGCCCAAAGAGTAGACCATGTCCAGAAAAATTGTCACCTACCCTCACCCTGTGCTGGCCGGAAAAGCCGCGCCCGTGATGGAGATCACCGACGAAATCCGGGAACTGGCCGCGGAAATGGCCGTTCTCATGTATCAGGACAAGGGCATCGGGCTGGCCGCCCCGCAGGTGGCCGAAAGCATCCGGCTCATCACCGTGGATTTGAGCGGACCCGACAAGCGCGAGGACCTCAGGGTCTTCATCAACCCGGTCATCTCCAACCTGGAAGGCGAGGTTGTGTCCGAGGAGGGCTGCCTGTCCGTCCCCGGCTACAGGTCCAACGTGACCAGGGCCGAACGGCTGCACCTCTCGGCCCTGGACCTGGACGGCAACCCAGTGGAAATGGACGCCGACGACCTCATGTCCATCTGCCTGCAACACGAGATCGACCATCTCGACGGCGTGCTGTTCATCGACAAGATCAGCAAGCTCAAACGCACCCTGTACGAACGCAAGCTCAAAAAATGGCTGAAGCAGAAAAAAGAAGACTGAGAGCCGTGTTCATGGGCACGCCCGATTTCGCGGCCGCGTCCCTGAGGCACCTCCTGACCTGGGGCGGCTGCGACATCGTGGGCGTCTATGCCCAGCCGGACCGCCCCTGCGGACGGGGTCAGATCTGCACCCCCCCTCCGGTCAAGGTCCTGGCCATGGAAAAACGCCTGCCCGTGTTCCAGCCCCTCAATTTCAAGGCCCAGCCCGAGGTGGATCAGCTGGCCGCCCTCAAGCCAGACCTGCTGCTCGTGGCCGCCTACGGTCTGATCCTGCCCCAGTCCGTGCTGGACATCCCGCCCCTCGGCGCCCTCAATGTGCACGCCTCGCTTCTGCCCGAATACAGGGGGGCGGCGCCCATCCACCGGGCCATCATGGATGGCCGGCACGTGACCGGCATAACCATCATGCGCATGGAGGCAGGTCTGGACACAGGCGACATCCTGCTCCAGCGCAGCTTGGCCATCGGCATCGAGGACACGGCCCAGACCCTGCACGACGAACTGGCCGAGATGGGCGGCAGGCTTCTGGTCGACGCCCTGGAAAAAATGGGACAGGGCCGGCTGGTGCGCATTCCCCAGGATCACGGCAGGGCAACCTATGCGGCCAAGCTCTCCAAGGACGAGGGCCGCATCGATTGGGATCAGCCGGCCCTGACCGTGCACAACCGCATCCGCGGCCTCTTTCCCTGGCCGGGTTCCTGGTTCGACTGGACCGGGATGCCGGGCAGAACCCTGCGCCTGACCGTGTATCCGGGGCGTATTGGCGAGGTTCGGCCCGAAAACGCGGCACCCGGTGAAATCGTCGGTGTGGCCGGAGACACCGTGCTTATCGCTTGCAGGGACCGCATCTACGCCGTGCCCCACGTCAAGCCGGCAGGGAGCAAGCCCCTCAAAGGACATGAATTCTATTGCGGGTACCTGAGCCGCTGCTCAGGCGAACACCTCGTCCAACCCGAGCCCTCCTGCCCTGAAGGCTGACACCCCACCATGCCCAAACCCGGAAGCACCCCGCAGCGATTCGCTCCCCTGGAGCGGGAGATCCGGGACAGTTTCAAGACCCGCAAGCGGGTCTTCATCGGGCTGATCACCGGCTCTTCTGTCCTGGTCTGCGCATTCCTGGCCCTGCTCTGGATCATCCCGTATTACGGACTGACCACCATCCACCCGGCTGCGCCCTGGGTGCTCGGCACCGCTGTCCTGATCCTGATTCTGGCCATCGGCTGGGCCGCCCTGGCTCTGGTCCTGAACATCCTCCTGGGCCGGCCGGTGCTCTTCTCCCAACGCCTGCGCGGCGTCACGATCAAGCTCTTCCTCCCGCTGATGACCCTTCTGGGACGGGTGGTGGGCATCCCCAAACAGACCGTGCGATCCTCGTTCATCAAGGTCAACAATGAGCTGGTCAAGGGCGAAGGACACCGCTATCCGCCGGAAAAAATCCTCCTGCTCATGCCGCACTGCATCCAGAGCAGCCGCTGCAAATTCCGCCTGACCTACGACATCGACAACTGCAAGCGTTGCGGGGAATGCTCCATGGCCGGACTCCTGGAATTGCGGGACAGGTTCGGCATCACGCTGGCCGTGGCCACGGGCGGGACCATCGCCCGGCGCATCGTGGTCCAGCACCGCCCCCGGCTGATCATCGCCGTGGCCTGCGAACGGGACTTGGCCAGTGGCATCCAGGACGCCTACCCCGTGCCTGTTTTCGGCATCCTCAACACACGCCCCTTCGGCCCCTGCCTGGACACGGGCGTGGCCCTGGATCAGGTGGAGTGGGCCATCAGCGAATTTTCCGCATGAGCATCCCCCCGGCCCGCAGCATGGCCCTCGACATCCTGCGCCGCACCCTGGATCAGCGTCAGGATCTGCAGGCCGCTGTGGACACCGTTCTGGGCATGGCCGCCCCTGGCCCTGAAACAGGGCTGGCCACGGAGCTGGCCTACGGCTATCTGCGCCTGCGCGGCCGACTCGACTTCCTGCTGAGCCTGCTGCTCAAGAACCCGGTCCAGACCTCACCCGCATTGAAACGCATCCTGGGACTGGCCGCTTATGAACTCCTCTTCCTGGGCGGGGTGCCCGAGTACGCCACCCTGGACTGGGCCGTCAGCCTGACCAAAAAACGTCTTGGCCAGACCATGGCCAACGTGGTCAACGGCGTGCTGCGCAACCTGATCCGCCTGGGCCCGGACGCCCGACACGCGGATCTTTATCGAACCAGGACAACCGGGGTCGTCCCCTTTCTCGCGGCCTGGTATTCCTGCCCGGCCTGGCTGGCCCGGATGTGGATCGCTGCCTATGGGCAGGAACAGACCGAGCTGTTCCTGCGGGCCACCCTGTCCCCACCGCCCGTGGGCGTGCGCATCAACCAAACCCATCCCGGAGCCCCGGACCTGAGACGGGTCATGCAACAATCGTCCGCCTGTCCCGGGGACTGGTCGTGCGTGCTCCACTCCTGGACGGACTTTATGCGCGACGCCGCACGCAACGGCGTGGCCACCCGTCAGAGCCTGGCGGCCCAGAGCATCATGGGCGACCTCGACGTGGCCCGCTGGCCCGACCCGATCCTGGACGCCTGCGCCGGCCGCGGCGGCAAGGCCTTCCTGATGGCGGAACTGGGCAAGACGGTCTGGGCCTCGGACATCAACGTCTTCCGGCTCAGACAGCTGCGCAGCGAAAGCCGACGGCTCGGTCTGGCGGTCCCGGCCTTCCTGGCCCCCGGGCAGGGCCCCTATCCCCTGCGGATTGCGCCGCAAACCGTGTTTCTGGACGCACCCTGCTCGGGCCTGGGTGTTCTGGCCCGGCGACCGGACATCAAATGGAAGCGCACGCCCGAGGACTGCGCCGGACTGGCCGAACTGCAGCGGGAAATCCTGGCCGGCGCAGCGGGACTTCTGCCGTCCGGCGGCCATCTCGTCTATGTGACCTGCACCCTGCATCCCGACGAAAACCAGACCCAGATCCAGCGCTTTCTGGCCCTGCACCCGCAGTTTTCCCTTCTCATCGAAGTGCAGACCGCCACGGACTCCGGGCTGGGAGAGTTCTTTTACGGCGCTGCGATGCGCAAAAAATGATCGTGATTGCGGGTGGATGGAGGAATGCTGCGCAGGGTGGATCCACCGCGGCATGGCCCGCACAGCCCAAAAAGCCCGTCGCGTTCCCGGCCTATGCCTTGCTGTTGGCCCGCCGATGGAATTCCTTGATCAGAATTTTTTCCAGACAATCCCTGCAGAGGTCCGTATTGTTGCAGTGCTGCAGCCGCATTTCGATGGCCGGATTCATCTTCCCGAGCTGGCCGCCCAGCCTGGTCAGGTTGACCGGGTCCTCGATGCAGAGAGTAAAGCGGTCCTCGTAGATTCCCTCCTTGAGACCCAGGATCTCCATCCCGCAGACATCGCAAAATCTCTTGATCATCCCCGCCTCCTGCGCCTTGTGATCACCGCAGAAAACCATTTGATTCAAAGGAATGGATCCCCCCTCTGCGCGGGGATGACGTCGCAACATGCGGTCAGCCGGGATTCCGGCCAGTCCCGGTCTATGGATTGCCGACAGAAGTGACGCACGGCATCGACGTCATTCCCACGCAGGCGGACTTGTGCCCGCCAGGGTAAATCCATGTCTCTCCCCGCCCCGACGTCTGCAACAGCCCCTAGGCCCTGAGCGTGCCCCGGTACTCGTCCCAGGACGATATCCCCAGCGACTCGGCCAGAGTGCGGACCTCCTCCACCAGGCGGAAGGCGTTGTCCGGCCGCATGAAATTGAAGGTCCCCACCTGGACCGCATGGGCCCCCACCAGAATGAACTCCAGCACATCCTCGGCGCTGGTGATCCCGCCCATGCCGATGACCGGGACCTGCACGGCCCGGGTGACCTGATGAACCATGCGCAACGCCACCGGCTTCACCGCTGGGCCGGAGAGTCCGCCGACAATGTTGGCCAGACGGCTCCTGCGGGTGCGAATGTCCACGGACATGCCCGAAAGGGTGTTGATGAGGGACAGCATGTCCGCGCCTGCGTCCACCGCGGCCCGGGCGATGACCGTCACATCGGTCACGTTGGGGCTCAGCTTGACCATGACCGGCTTGGACCCGGCCCGTTTCTTCACCGCGGAGGTGACCCGGGCGGCCATGGCCGGATCCTGCCCGAACTGCACCCCGCCCTCGCGCACGTTGGGGCATGAGATGTTCACCTCCAGGGCCGCCACCCGCTCCTGGGCCGCGAATATGGCCGCCAGCTCGCCGAAATCCTCTGGCGTCTGGGCATACAGATTGGCGATGAGGGTGGTCCCCGGTGGGATATAGGGCAGCTTTTCGGCCAGGAATTTCTTCACGCCCACATTCTGCAGTCCGATGGCATTGAGCATCCCGCACGGCGTCTCGGCGATGCGCGGCGTGGGGTTGCCCTCGCGTGGGGCCAGGGAAATGCCTTTCAGGCAGATGGCACCGAGGGCGGTCAGGTCGCCGTAGCGCATGAATTCCAGGCCGTAGCCGAAGGTGCCCGAAGCCGTGATGACGGGATTCTTCAGGGTGAGGGGCCCGAGTTGGACAGTCTGATCCATGATCATTCCCCCAGATCGATGTCGCGCACGTCAAAGACCGGGCCGTGCACGCAACTTTGCACATATTCGCCCGTGACGGTCCTGCCCACGCATCCAAGACATGCCCCCACCCCGCAGGCCATGCGGTTTTCCAGGGAGATCTGCCCTTCGGTGCCATGCATCAGGCAGTACCTGCGCACCACCTTGAGCATGGGCTCCGGCCCGCAGGCCAGGACCTGACCAATTCCGGACAGGGTCTTGATCCGCCCGGACAGCACGGTTTCGAAAGCGGCGATGTCGGCCGCTGTGGTCTGCCGCATGGCCTCGCTCTCTATCCGATCCGCTATTTCAGCATAGGGATAATGACACAGGTCCAGGCGGTGGCCGAAGAGCATGGACAGGTTGTCCGTTTTTTCCCTCCTGGCCAGCATGACGAACGGGGCGATGCCCACCCCTCCGGCCAGGATCAGGTTGGGCCTGTTCTCGTCGATGCGGAACCAGCGCCCCAGGGGCCCCCACACCGCGACCTTCTGCCCGGGCTGGAGCCCGGCCAGTTTGCGCGTGCCCCGGCCCACGACCTGGAAAAAGATGCGCAGCCCAGCATCCGAAACGTCGCAGACCGAGAAGGGCCTGGGCCAGACCAGCTCCGAGCCCCAATCCAGGGGGCGGATCATGACGAACTGCCCGGCCCTGCAGGTCCATCCCGGAGGGGAAAGCACGAGGTCCACCAGGGTGGGCTCGGTTCCGGGCCGGCAGGACAGGACCTGCAGTTCCCGGCATGGTGTCTGGGTGGTGTTCATGGTTGTTTTCCGGACGCCGGGGCGTCGTGCGTAGAGGGTGGAACAGCGGGGGTCTCCCCGGCCATGCGGGCCAGCTCTGCCTGGCGCCCGGGCGCGGAGAGGGTCGCGCAGAAGGTGAATGTCGTCCCCCCCTGCACTTCCTTGCGGATGGCGAAATGTTCGTCGGCCAGCCGGGCCAGCTGGGGCCAGTGGGTGACGAGGATGACCTGCTGGCGCTGGGCCAGGGCCCGGATGCGATCGGCCACCTTCATCAGGGTCTGACCGCCGATCCCGGAATCGACCTCGTCAAAGAGCAAAGCCGGAAGCTGCTCCCTGGCCCGCAGGCTGACCACAGCCAGCAGGAAACGGGACAGCTCCCCGCCCGAGGCGATGCGGTCCAGGGGCTGCGGGTCCAGGCCGGGATTGGGCAGCCACAAAAACCGGGGCCGCAGCTCCTCGACTCCGGGGTGGATGGGCAGGGGTCGGAAATCCACCAGCACCCGCACGTGGTCCGAAAAACCCAGGTTGACCAGTTCCTGCTCGAGATTCCTGGTCAAGCCCGCGGACGCCTCCCGTCTGGCCGTGTTCAGAGCCTCCGTGGCCTGCCCCAGGACCGCGGCGGCCAGGGCTTCGTCCTTTTCCAGACGTTTCAGCTCCAGTCCGCTTTGATCCAGAAAGGACAGGTTCTCCTCGATTTCCGCACCCAGGGTGATGACGGAATCCAGGGAACGCTTCAATTTGCGCTGGAGCTGCTGCAGGTCCCACAGCCGCTTTTCCACACTTTCCGCATCGAACTCCTGGGTCTGACGCGTGACCGCGGACCGCAGGTCGCGCAGCACCTCGGACAGGCTGTCCCGGAACCGCCCCACCTCCTGGGCATGAACGCGGAAATGCTCGCCGGCATCGCCCAGACCGGCCAGAAGCCGCTCCAGGGCGGTCAGGGAGTCCTGCAAACCGGTCTCCCCAAGCAAAAGCCCCTGGGCCTCTACCGCCCCTTGGCGAACCCGTTCAGCCTGCCGGGAACTCTCGCGCAGCCGGAGAAGCTCCTCCTCTTCCCCGGGGCGGGGATCCACCTTGCGGATCTCGGACAACTGGAATTCCAGGAATTCACGGCGCTCCAGGAAACCGGCCATGCGGCGCTCGACCTCGTCCCTGCGGGCCAGGATGCCTTGCACCCGGTCGCGGGCCGAGCGCTGCTCGGTCAGGATCCGGGGATCGGGCAGAAAGGCGTCGAGGATCTCGACATGGTGCTCCGGGGTCAGCAGCCGCTGCTGCCCGTGCTGGCTGGTGTGCAGCAGGAGGCCGGGCCGCAGTTCGGCCAGGCGTTCCTGGGAGCTCAGATCGTCGTTGATGAAAAGGCGGCTGCGCCCCGTCTTGGCGGAGAGCTCGCGGCGGAGGAAGACCTCCTCCCCGTCCAGGCGGAACACGGCTTCCACCAGGGCCTTTTCGCGGCCCGGGCGGACCAGGTCCGCGGCGATGCGATCGCCGAGGATGAAGTCCAGCGCACGCAGTATGAACGACTTGCCGGCCCCGGACTCGCCCGTGAGCACGTTCAGGCCCGGACAGAACTCCAGTTCCACGTCGTCGATGAGGGCAAGGCTACGGATGCGCAGAGTTTCAAGCATAGTTCCGCTGCTGCGTGGCTGTCATGGATGGATGGCGGCTCCTGGGACGGAAAACACCACCCGGTTCGCACTCTCCACGGCCTTGTAGCTTTCCGGTGCGGGCAAGGCAAATGGAAAGCGCCGTTCCTTGCGGCCAGGCGAGAGGGCCAGGGATGCGCGGAGGCAGCTGCCGCTCATGCCCCCGCCTAGGCGCCCTGGACAGGTCCGAAAAGGCGGGCAAAGGCCGGACTCCCGCATATCTCCCCCCACGGCCCCCGGGCCATGTCCCTGCCCCGCTCCAGGATCAGGCCGTGGGACAGCAGGTCCGCCGTGAACTCCGGGGTGTGCGTGGCCAGGACCACGGTCCGGCCCTGAGCCGTCAGATCCCGCAGCAGGGCGGCCATGCGCCCCTGCCAGGATGCGTCAAGGCCGGAAAACGGTTCGTCCAGGACCACGAGTTCGGGCCCATGCACCACGGCGCGGGCCAGCATGACCTGCCGGGCTTGGCCGTAGGACATGGACCTGATGGGCCTGGACAGCCAGTCCGCCATGTCCCAGGATCCGGCCAGGATCTCTGCTTCCAGCATCTGCCCCTCGGAAAGCCCGCGGTGCACCCCAAGGCCCCCGCACAGGCCGGACAGGAGCACGTCCCGGCAGGTGGCCTCTGGCTCGATCCACTCCTTGATCCACGGCGCCAGGATGCCGATGCGGTCCCGGATGGCGGACACGTCGAAGCGTCCGGCCTGCCCGAACCAGGTCAGGCTTCCCCCTGGCCATGGGCGGCGGTATCCGGTGATCATCTGCAGCAGCGTGGACTTGCCGCTGCCGTTGTGTCCCAGCACGCCCCAGCTCTCCCCGGCCTGCACCGCCCAGGTCAGGCTATCCACGGCGGGCAGGCCGTCCATGACCACGGTGCAGGAACGGACATCCAGAACCGTCTCCGCCGCGCCCTGTGGCGCGGACCGTTTTGGCAGGTTCAAGGGTGTGGTCCTGACCGATGCAGGGCCATCGGCCAGCCGTCCGTGCTCCAGGTAGATGCGCCCCCTGATGGCATCCGGCATGGCCAGCACCCCCTGGCCGCTGACCAGCAACCGGGTGCGGCCCGAGACTGCGATGCGTTCCAGGGAGTCCAGCAGCTGGAACCGGCCGCGCCGGTCCAGGCCCTGGCCCAGCTCGTCCACGGCCAGGAGCTTTGGCTCCGCGATCATGGCCCGGGCCAGCAGCGCCCGCTTGGCCTGTCCCGTGGACACGGCCCGCATGGGGCGGTCCAGGACCGTGATCAATCCCATGTCGCTGCCCAGCACCCGGGCCTGCTCGCGCTCTTCCGGGGAGGCCTCGTGGTAGAGAAAAGGGGCGTTGCGCAGTCCTGCGCAGATCACTTCCCAGACCGGGACCTGCAGTTCGTGGCGCTGGTACCAGTCCGCCATGTCCGGGGCGACGAAGCGCATGTGGGGCCTTGCGGCGATGGGCGAAAGGAAGGTCTCCCCGCGCAGCACATAGGTCCTGGCCCCGCCGCTGCGCTGGGAGGGCCACAGTTCGCCGACAAGAAGGCGCAGCAGGGTGGTCTTGCCGGCGCCGTTGTCTCCCAGCACGGCAAAATGCCCTGATCCGGACAGGCTCAGGGTCAGATCGTGCAGGATCCGGGCCTCGCCCAGATCCACGTCCACATGGTCGAGATGGATTTCGAGCTCGTGCATGGGTACCGCGGATCAGGCCCGGCTTACTGGCCGCGCAAGAGCTCCATGTCGACGGTCAGTTCCACGCTATCGCCCATGACGCCCATCTGGGTCCACCTTGCCGAGCCCACATGGAATTCCACGCGATTGATGGAAAATTGAGCCTGCAGCCCAAGGACCTTGGTGTTCGGCATTTTGTCCTTGAAAGGGTGATCCGCAATGCCCAGCACCTTGAGCGGAACCCGGACCTCGGCGGTCACGTCCCGGATTGTCAGGTCCCCGACCACGACCAGTTCATTGCCGTCCCTGGCCTCCACCTTCTTGGAGGCGAAAATGATCCGCGGGGAACGGGCCACGTCGAGAAAATCTTCGCCGCGCAGGTGCTCGTCGCGCTGGGGCACGCCGGTGTGCACGCTGGCGCTGTCAATGAGAATGTAGAACTGGCTGCGTTCCGGCTCCCGGGGGTCATACTCCACCTCTCCGGAGAACCTGGCGAAAATCCCGGGCACATGGCCGACGATATGCCGTATCCTGAAGCCGATGGTGGAGTGCTCCTTGTCGATCTGCCAGTGCTGACCGGACGCTTCTGCCCCCAGGGCGGCGGATCCGCTGAATATGAAGGTCGCAAGAATCAGGGTGGCCGATAAAAATCGCATCGTGATTACCTCCGGTGATGCTTCTGCCGGCATCCACCATGGCCGGGACATCGTGCTGGCCGACGGGATGCATGGCGCGGGGACGCGCGTATTCGGGTCCCCCCTATCAGGGAGTCCCCTCTTCCACCAGATGGCGGTCTGAAAAATTTTTCGGGTTGACAGGCGCAGTCGTTTGTATCAAAAGCAGCTTCGCGTTGTGGGGCTGTAGCTCAGCTGGGAGAGCGCTTGAATGGCATTCAAGAGGTCGTCAGTTCGATCCTGTCCAGCTCCA
>JAAYCS010000024.1 GCA_012729655.1 Desulfovibrionales bacterium
ACAGAAGCGCCAATACGCCCCAATTTGATCCCAGAAGGGCCTCCTGAACGATTTCAGGAAAAATACACATCGTCAGAAAAAACAAACCCTCGCCGGACAGTGTGACGAGGGTTTGTCAGTGGTCTGACCCGTCGCCCCTGGCGACGGGTCACAGGTCAATCAGGCAAATCTCATCCCGTGGAGGCATCCATGTTTGGCATTGGCGTGCAGGAACTGCTCATCATCCTCGTCATCGTCCTGCTGGTATACGGAGGCAGGAGACTCCCGGAACTCGGGTCCGGTATCGGCCGGGCCATCACAAACTTCAAGAAGGGCATGCGCGAACCGGATGAGATAGACGTCACCCCGTCCCCTCCATCCAAAAACGACCCAGACAAGCGGCCTTGATCCGTCGCCCTTCCCCCGTTTCCGGATCCCGGCGTCTCCTGACTATGCCCGGCCGCCAGCCAGCAGGGGAACGACGCCGGCCCCCACAACACCTCGCATGCACGGAGACCGTATGGATATCGCCATATTGATCTTCCTCATCGTCCTCAACGGAGTGTTCGCCATGTCCGAGATCGCGCTCGTCACGGCACGCAGAAGCCGCCTCCAAAGGCTGGCCGAGGACGGGGACAAGTCCGCAGTTGTCGCCATCCGTCTGGGTGAAGACCCCACTCAATTCCTTTCCACCATTCAAATCGGCATCACCGCCATCGGCATCCTGAACGGCATCATGGGCGAAGCGGTGCTTGCCAACCCCTTGGCCACCATGTTTCTGTCCATGGGAATCGATCAGAAGACGAGTTCCGTAACCGCAACGACGATTGTCGTCGTACTGATCACCTATTTTTCCATCGTGGTCGGCGAGTTGGTGCCCAAACGCATCGCGCAGTTCAACGCCGAGGGCATCGCCAGGCTGATGGCCACCCCGATCTCCCTGCTGGCGAATCTGTCCCGGCCGTTTGTCTTCCTGCTTTCCATATCCACAGACGGGATTCTGCGGCTGATGGGCAGGAAGGAATTGAGCGGCGCCAGCCTGACCGAAGAGGACATCCACTCCATGCTGGCCGAAGGGTCACAGGCGGGCCTCATCGAAAAACAGGAACACGAGATCGTCCGCAACGTGTTCCGGCTGGACGACCGGCAGATAGCCTCGCTGATGACGCCCCGCAGCGAAATCGTCTTCCTGGACGTGGACCGACCCGTGGAGGACCAGCTGGAGCATCTCATGGATTCCGAACACTCCCGCTACCCGGTGTGCCGGGGAGGACTGCACAATACCATTGGAATCATCACCGCCAAAAAACTGCTCAAACAGCGCCTGAAAGGTGAATCCACTGAAATCCGGGCCTATCTCCAGCCCGCCGTCTTCGTGCCCGAGACGCTGACAGGGATGAAGCTCCTGGAACGCTTCCGGGAATCGGGCGTGCAGATGGTTTTTGTCGTGGACGAATATGGGGAGATACTGGGGATCGTCACCCTGCAGGATGTCCTGGAGGCCCTGGCTGGCGAATTCAGGCCCCGCGATCCGGAGGATGTCTGGGGGGTCCAGCGCGAAGACGGCTCATGGATTCTCGACGGCCTGATCCCCATCCCCGAACTCAAGGACAGGCTGAACCTGAAGGGCGTCCCCGAGGAACAGAAGGGGAGGTACAACACGTTGAGTGGCATGATGATGTGGCTGGTCGGCAGCATCCCCCGCACGTGCGATGTGGCCGTCTGGGAAGGTTGGAGGCTCGAGGTGATTGATCTCGACGGCAACCGGGTCGACAAGGTTCTGGCCAGCCGCCTGCCGGAGACGAAGGGGCAGCCCGGGAGTCCGGAAACCCCTTCCGCCAGCCCAGAGGCCGCCTGCTGATGCGAATCTCGGGCTCTGTGCTGGGACGGCTGCAAACGGTTGCGGCCGACGCACCGGATTTGTCCCGTCCCGCATCGAACACGGAAGGCTTTTGCCCTCGCAAGGGCAAAGGGCGTTTCGCCCGTCAGAACGGAAAATCCGCAGTCGCATCGATTTTTGTTTCTGCCGTGGCCGGTTTCGGCTTCCTGGCCCGCTTGTGCACCGGGTTCCCATCAACGCAGATCGCCTTGAACGGTTTCGTGGGGCAGGCGTGTTCGCAGGCCCCGCAACCGATGCAGTAGTCCGGGTCGACTGCGGGGATGACCAGCTTGCGGTTCAGAGGATTGGGGTACGGGACCATCTGCACGGCCTTGGTGGGACAGTGCTCGGAACAGGCGCCGCAATTCGTGCTGTCCGTGAAAACCACGCAATTCGCCTTGATGAACCTGGCCACGCCCAGCTGCGTGAGCTTCTTCTCCTCCTTTGCCAGAGGCAGGATGGCCCCGGTGGGGCACACTTCCGAGCAGAGCGTGCATTCGTAATTGCAGTGGGCCGCCCGGAAGTTCAGGCGAGGTTGGAGCATGCCGGAGGGGCCGAACTCGAGCAGCGAGGGACTGAGCACCCGTGAGGGGCAGACGCTGACGCACAGGTGGCAGGCCGTACAGACCACGGTGAAACGGTCAATGCTGACGGACCCTGGCGGCGAGACAGGGCCCGTCACGGCCTCGGGCACGGTTGTCGGCTTGCTCTGCAGGACCGTTGCATTCGTTTCGGCCAGCCCCGCCAACCCCAGCAGGGACACGCCCGAATGCACGAGAAAGGCCCTCCTCCCGCGATCCAGCTGCTCGGCGGCCACACGCCGCCACCCGTTCTCGAAGCGCACCGCCCCTTCCGGACAGGCCGCCAGGCAGTTGCAGCATCCGACACAACGGCTGGAGTCCACCGCCATGTTCCGGAGGTCGATGCACCCGGCCTTGCAAACGCGTTCACACCGCTTGCACTGCGTGCAGGCGTTCGGGTCAATGCCGACCCGCAGCCATGAAATGCGCGCCACGAGGCCCAGCAGCGTGCCCACCGGGCAGACCGTGTTGCAGTACAGACGGCCCCGCGTGGCGGCGAGCCAACCTACAAACCCGAGGGTCGCCGCGGCGACCCCGACGGCCACCGGCGTCAGGACCGCCCATTGTTTGCGGGACAGCTCGTAGACGCCGAACTGCTCCAGCATCGCTGCCGCGATGTTGTTGATTACGACAACTGCCGGGCGGACAAGATCGACCAGGATGCGACCGCACGCGCTGAAGGGGTCGAGCAGGTTCAGCAGCAGACCGCTGCCGGCCATCAGCAGGAGGATCGCAGCCGTGGCAATGCAGTACCTGAGCCACCTGTCCGGCCTGGCAAAGCGGAACCCGGGCCTTTTGCGCCTCCGGCGGGCCGCGAAGGCAATCACGTCCTGGAGTGTCCCGAGGGGGCAGACGGTGGAGCAGTAGATGCGCCCAAAAAGGGCGGCGGACATGACCACGACAAGACAGCCCGCCGCTCCAAAGGCCGCACCGTGCAGGAACTGCAGCAGCGAGGGGATGAACTGCGGGTACAGCAGGCCCCTGGTGAACGATGTCGGGATCATGTTCCCGAAATCGAGAAAGACCAGGGCGATCAGCCCGAAGAACACGACGGACACCCCGATGCGCAGCCGTTTCAGATACCGGAGCATCAAACTCACAGCCTGATGCGGTTGATGGACAGACCGCTCAGATCCATGCGCCCCAGATTCATCTCAGACGCAAGCTGGATGTGGCGGATGTCGGCCGGCTCCACGCCGAAGAGCTTTGCCGCGGCAGCGTCGGCCGCCACCGGATCCGTGGAGACGATGAGCGATTGCATCAGGACGATGTCTCCGACGGACAGACCGCGGGGACCATTCTGCTTCATCACGTTGTAGGCGTCCACCACGGTCAGCGCAGGCCTGCGGAAGGTCATGAAATCCGCGATGCACTGGTGCAGGTCGTTGCGGTGCCAGTACCCCCGGTCCCAGACCACACCCATGAGGTTCTTCATGCCGATGGTGAGCATCGTCGAGCTGTGGTGCTTCAGGACCGGAACATTGATGACCACGTCCGCCTCCAGGAACAGCTCGTGGACCTTGACTTCGCCCAGACGCCTCCCGCCCGGCACGGAAACCCGCTGGTAGTATCCCTCGCTGTCCCCCGACACGATCTTCCCGCCGGCGCTCCGGACCGCCATCTCGATGCCGCTGTTCCTGTAGCACTGCATCCACGGGTCGCAGGCATGGTCGAACACGGACACTTCCCGGGCTTCGGCACCCAGGCAATGCTCGATGATGCGGCCCACGAGCTTCGGGTTCGTGTTTCCGGCGCGATCCGGCGTCACGTCCCAGCCGATGTTCGGCTTGACCAGCACCCTGCTCCCTTTGGGCACGAAGGTCTGCATCCCGCCAAGGGAGGCCATGGCCTGGTCGAACATGACCTCCGGCTCCCCGCCCCGCACGGCCACGAGGTCGTATGCCGGGGCTGGCTGGCCAGTGGCGGCCAGGAGGGGTGCATAGTTTCCGAGAGCCACCGCCGAACCGGCGACGACGGTCCCCTTGACCACGTTCTTCAGGAAATGACGACGATTCATGCACGCCCTCGCTGGTTTTCCCGTTTCACGAACCTCAAAACGGCCTTCCACCCCTCCTCGGCGCCAAGACACGCGGGTGGCCGGAAAGAGACAGCCGTTGCGTCAGAGGATTTCCCTCACCGCCGCGATCAGCTGATCCTCTCCTGGGATGTAAAAACGCTCCAGGGGTGGGCTGGCGGGCACCGGGATGTCCGGACCTGTCACCCGGCGCAGCGGCGCCTTGAGGCTTGCGAATCCCTCCTCCATGACCACGGCAGCCACTTCCCCGGCAAACCCCCCGGTGCGCGTGGCCTCGTGCAGCACCACCAAACGGCCCGTCTTCCGCACCGAGTGGAGAATGGCGTCCTTGTCCAGGGGAACCAGGCTGCGCAGGTCCACAACCTCCAGCTCGATGCCTTCCTCCGCCAATCGCTGAGCGGCGTTCAGCGCCACACCCAGCATTTTGGACCACGTCACCACAGTCACATCCCTGCCCGGACGCTTGACGTCAGCCTTCCCAATAGGAACCAGGTAGTCCCCCTCGGGAACCGGCCCGGGAACGAAGTAGAGCATCATGTCCTCGATGAAGACAACCGGGTTCGGATCCCTGATGGCGGACTTCAGGAGTCCTTTGGCGTCGGCCGGGGTGGAGGGCATGACCACTTTCAGCCCCGGGCAGTGGGCAACCCATGCCTCCAGGTTGTGGGAATGCTGGCAACCCGCCCCGAAGCCTGCCCCGGACTTGATGCGCACCACCAGGGGGAAGGAGGACTTGCCGCCCGAAAGGTAGCGCAGCTTGGCGGCATGGTTGACGATCATGTCCGAAGCCAGGGTGAAGAACGGGTTGAACATGATTTCGATGACCGGCCTGAGGCCTGCTTCTGCAGCCCCCACGGCCAGGCCTGCAATGGCCGCTTCGGAAACCGGCGTGTCCCTGACCCGTCCGGGGCCGAACTCGTTCAGCAGCCCGAATGTGGGGAGCATGGGGCTCTCGTGTATGCCCACACCGATGCCTTCCCCGGCAATGAAGACATTGGCATCCAAGATCATTTCTTCCCTCAAGGCCTGGTTCACGGCCTGGCCCATTCCTAGTTTCTGCATGGACTCGCTCCTTACATGGTGAAATCTATTGCTTCAGGCGTAGACATCCTCGAGGGCCTCGTGGGGCTCGGGGTACGGGCTGTCCTCGGCGAAACGGATGGCTTCCTCTACGATGGCATCAATCTCCGCCTCCATCCGCCGCAGTTCGTCCCCGCTGATGAGGTTCCCGGCGAGCATCTCTCCGCGCAGTTTCGGAATGGGACACGTGGCCTGCCACAACTCGATCTCCTCCCGGGGCTGGTAGAGCTGGAGGTCTTGCTCGCCATGGCCCCGCCAGCGATACGTCTTGTACTCGATGAGGGTCGGGCCCTTTCCGGCCAGGGCGCGGGTCCTGGCCTCCGCTGCAGAGGCATAGACGGCCAAGGCGTCGTTGCCGTCGACCACGACCCCAGGCATGGCATACCCGGCAGCCCTGTCCGCAATGTTTTTCGCCTTGGTGTGCTGCTCATAGCGCTGCGCGCCTGCGTACAGGTTGTTCTCGCACACGAAGAGCACCGGAAGATCCCAGACGCTGGCGAGATTGAGGGCCTCGTGGAAGGACCCCTCGTTCGTTGCCCCGTCCCCGATGAAACAGACCGTGACGCTCTTCTCCTGCCTGTATTGCTGGGCAAAGGCCCTGCCCACGGCGATAGGCGGGCCGCCGCCCACCACCGTCGTGGTGCACGGGGCGTTGATCTCGGGGACGGCCAGATGCAACGTCCCGCTCTTGCCCCTGTTGCACCCTGTTTTCTTGCAGAAGATTTCAGCCATGAGCGATTTTGGATCCGCCCCCTTGGCCAGCAGATGGCTGTGGCTGCGGTGGTTGGTGATGATCACGTCCGCCGGCTGCAGGGCTGCGCACACGCCTGCCCCCACCGCCTCCTGCCCGGTACACAGGATCATCATGCCCGGGATCTTGCCCTTGATCTTGCAAAGTTCCGTGAGGGACTCCTCAAACCTGCGGGAAAGCAGCATTGACCTGAGCATTTCCAGTTTCTTCTCTCTGGATACAAGCATGGGTACTCCTCTTTTCCGGATCAGATCCAATTGAAGTGTATGATAGCCCGGCAGCCAGCCACGGCCCTGAACATCTCGGGTTCTCGAGGGGAAAACCTGCTTCCCCATGGCTATTGCACCCGAGGATGACAAAAAAATGCCCGAAAATCCACAGTTCGCCGCACAAGGAATGCGCCCGAAATCCTGGACTGGAGTTTGGACGGGATGACAGACAGTATGATATGCATCGAGTCAGGCCTGTGAAGGGATTTCCGGGACATCCCGCCGGAGTCAGAAAAAATTTCTCATCCGATGATGTTCATGCCATGGTCAAGGCCGGGGAGATCACCTCCCGGAGCCAAGGCTGGACAGGATGGAAAAATTGGGTTTGATTCTTGCTAAGCTGAAAACATCCGCTGGTTTTCCTGCGGGGAAACCCCGGAACCCTGAACCGTTTCCGCAGGACGCCGGCTTTGATGGCAGACGCGACCGCCAATGAGGAACAGACAATGAAAAAAATGCTCGTTTCGATCCTGATATCGTCATTTCTCATCCTGCCAACCTCGTTGCCTGCCGGCGTGAATGTCAGTGTAGGCATTGCGCTGCCCCCCCTGATCGTCTTTGCGGGACCTCCAGCAGTCGTAGTTATTCCAGGTACATATGTTTATGCCATTCCAGATGTCGAGGCTGAAATATTTTTCCATGTCGGATGGTGGTGGCGTTTCTGGGATGGCCGATGGTATCGGTCCCGCTATTACGACCGGGATTGGCTTTACTTCAGATATGTACCCAGGTTTTATTATGAAATAGATCCGGGTTGGAGGGAGTATTACACCCACCGCCATTGGCACGGACACCCATGGCAGTATGAAAGGATTCCAGTGCATCGCGTTCAGCAAAACTGGAACACCTGGCAGAAGAACCGGTATTGGGAAAAACAGAAGAACTGGGGGGTCCAGAATTTCCAGCCCCGACCCTACAGCCAGCCCCCCGACGCGGGGCCCCGCAGGCAGGAGCAGTACCAGGACCGCAGGGACTCCCAACGCATGCAGCCCCAGCGCGAACAGCGCCAGCGCGAACAACGGGAGCAGCGGCCCCAGAGACTGGAGCAGTACCAGGACCGCGGGGACTCCCAGCGCGAACAGCGCCAGCGCGAACAACGGGAGCAGCGGCCCCAGAGACTGGAGCAGTACCAGGACCGCGGGGACTCCCAACGCATGCAGCGCCAGCGCGAACAACGGGAGCAGCGGCCCCAGAGGTACCTGCAGAACAGGGAAACCCGCGGTTCAGGACCGCAACAGCTCAGCCAGGGGGAGCTCCAGAATCAAAGGTCGCAATTTTCACTTCCTGAGAGAAACGACCGACCTCGCCACGTTCAGAGCGGGGGACAGTACCATGGGCGTCATGCTGAGCCGCGGGAACAGCGTCGCCATGGAAAATCACTTTGATCAGCCAGTGTTGATCCAATACCCGCACACCTACGGTTTCTTGAATCCGTACCGGGCCAAAATGGCCTGGCCTTCAGCGCCCTTGACGAAGTCAATGAAGGCCTGCCCCGTGCCCTTGCTCTTGGAGGTTTGCAACAGGGCGATGGGGTAGCTGATGGTCTTGTGGCCTCGGATCTCGGCTGCGACCTTGACCTTGTCGGTGCGCAAGGCCGCGTCCGTGGCGTAGACGAAACCGGCCTGGACCTCGCCGCGGGCCACGTAATCCAGGGCCTGGCGCACGCTTTCGGCCAGCACGAACTTCGGGGTCAGGGCATCGTAGAGCCCGGCCGCGGTCAGGGCGCCCTTGGTGTAGCGGCCCACGGGCACGGACTCTGGGTTGCCGATGGCGATGAGCTTGAACGCGTTGCCCTGCAGGTCCTTGGGGTCGGCCACGGCCTGGCCGCCCTCGGCCGGTACGATGAGTACCAGGGCGTTGCCGGCGAAATTGGCGCGGGTGGGGGCGTCGATCAGCGCCGCGGCCTTGTCCATGGTCTCCTGGTCGGCCGAGGCAAAGACGTCCACCGGCGCGCCCTGCTCCATCTGCTTCAGCAGGGCACCCGAAGCGGCGAAATTAAAGACCACTGTCGTGCCTGGATGGGCTTTCTCGAAGGGCGCCTTCATCTCCTCGAAGGCGTTGGTCAGGCTGGCTGCGGCAGAAATGACGAGGTCGGCGGCCATGGCCGGCGTGAAAACGAGGACAAGGCATAGGGACAACATTGCGTGAACGATTCGTGGATGCATGATAACTCCTTTTGCAAGCTGTGATGATTTCCCTCTGGCTTTATGTGCCTCTGTTTGGCAACCTGGTCACGTTTGCGGATCAAAGCGTGACAATGTTGATCAAGGACCGATATGTCGTGCATTGTTGTAAAACAGGGGGAATGCATGGAGGGTAACAGAACATCGTCATTGAGAGATCTGCACAAATTGGATCATCTCGATCCGGATGCATTGGTCAGTCTGGCGGCTGCTGCCCAGGAGGAGATCCGCCGAAGAGGCCTGGACAGATCGATCCCAGGGGGCGTCCGGGCTCCCAAGACCATGCGGATGTTTCAGGTTCCCCAATCGGTCAAGTATCTGACTCCGCTTCAGATCGAAACACTGACCGGAGCTTTTCGGCATTGGCGACAGGGAGCCCGCGACGAGCGCACCCGACAGGCGCGTACACGCATGTGGCTTCTTTTCCTGCTGCTTCGCTTCACCGGCATGCGCCTGGGCGAGGTTCTGGAACTGGATGACCGGGCCGACTTCGATCTGGCAAGACAAGTGGTCCGCGTCGGCGGCGAGGCCCCCCGCGAGGTTCCCCTTCCGGCGGAAGTTGTGGACAGCCTGCGCATGTTCTTCGACGCGCCCATGAGCATGGAACTGCGCGGCCATGTCTTCCGCCTGGATCAGGGCTATGTGCGGCGCAAATTTTCCGAGCTCGGCAAATCCACGAACATTCCCAGAGAACTCCTGAACCCCCGGGTTCTGAGGCATTCGCGGGCAATCGAGCTGCTGCGCGCCGGAGTACCGCTGGTCGTCGTGGATGTCATGCTCGGACAGCAGAGCCCGCCATCCCAGTACGTCAGTTTTTCCGATGCCGACACCCGGCGTATCATGGACTACTACATTTACCAGGAGAGAAAGATGAAGACGTCAGCGCGTAACATGTTTGTCGGACAGATCAGTGCCATCCGTGAAGGGGGGATCCTTGCCGAGGTGGAAGTAACGACGGCCACTGGCCTCAAGGTTGTGTCCGTCATCACCAAGGAAAGTTTCCAGAACCTGGGGTTAGCCATGGGGATGACCGTCTTCGCCACGGTCAAGGCGCCCTGGGTCGTACTGGTCAAGGAGGATTCCATGTTCAAGACCAGCGCGCGCAACAAATTCTGCGGCAGGATCTCGGCCGTCAACGCCGATCAGATCGCGGCCGAGGTGGTGGTGGACTTGGCCGACGGCACCAAGGTCACTTCCCTCATCACCGACGAGTCCGCAAAAAAGCTGAACCTCAAGGTCGGCGACGAGATCTGCGCCATGGTCAAGGCCTTCTCCGTTATCCTGGCTTTGGAATGACCTCCCCCACTGCTATGGCAAAAGAGCCCGGTGCGGATTCGCCCCGGGCTCTTTTGTTGCTTTTTTCCATGGCGGCATGAAGGGGGCAGAAAACACTCGGGCCCTATTGCTGGGCGGCCTGGAAGAGTGGGTCGAGGATCTGACGGGCGGATTCCCTGCGGCGTCGCGCCTCGTAGTCAATGACGTCCAGCACCCGGCCGTGGCCGAAGGCCACCAGGGTCTGAGCGAAGTGATCGACGTCTTCGAGGTTGTGGCTGACCATGACCAGGGGCAAGTCGAAGCGCTGCAGGATGGCGAAAAGCTCGACACGCATGCGCTCGCGCAAAGGATGGTCTAGCGCCGTGAAGGGCTCGTCCAGGAGCAGGAGGTCCGGCTCCGTGGCCAAGGCCCTGGCCAGGGCTGTGCGCTGGCGTTGGCCGCCGGAGATCTGGTCCGGCCGCTGCCCGGCTAGGTCAGTCAGGCCGCACAGCTCCAGCAGTTCATCGACGCGTTGCCTGCGGGCGCTCCTGAGGGGACCGAAAACAGGTTTCAGCCCGAAGGCCACGTTGTCCCGTACGGTCAAATGCGGAAAGAGGGCATAATCCTGGAAAAGCATGCCAATCTTGCGCTTGCGGGCCGGAATGTTCACCCCGGAAGCGGCGTCAAAGAAGGTTCTGCCCCGGACCTCGATACGTCCCAAATTGGGCTTGAGAAGGCCGGCCAGGGCCAGGAGTGTCAGGCTCTTGCCTGAGCCCGATGGGCCGAAGAGAGCGATGCGCTTGCCGGGTGCCTTGAAGCGAGCCAGCAGGCGGAACTCGGCCCCCGGGGCCGTGACGCGAGCATCGATGTCGCAGATGATGGTCGGGGCCGAAGGCGTCGGGTCCATCCGTACGCGCATGCCCTCCTCGGAAGAGGTACTGGAGCTGTGGCTGATGTCGAACATGGTCAGGCCTGCCACCTGGGTGTCAGGAGGCGCCCCGAGACCCAGAGGATGAGGGTGCACAGCACCGAGATGAGGAGGACGAGCTGCGCTGCCAGGCTGTCCTGGCCGGCTTGCGTCGTGCTGTACACGGCCAGGGACAACGTCTGCGTCCGGCCTGGAAGATTGCCGGCGATCATCAGCGTGGCTCCGAATTCGCCCATGGCCCGGGCAAAGGCCAGCATGGTCCCCGCCAGAATCCCCCGTCCGGCCAGCGGCAGGCAGACGCGCAGGAATACGCGCCATTCTGGATAACCCATGGTCCTGGCCGCGTCTTCGAACTTGCGTTCGACACCGTCCAGTGCGGCACGGGCGGACTTGAAGACGAGAGGGAAAGAGACCACAGCGGCAGCGATGACGGCTCCCTGCCAGGTGAAGATAAGCGTCACCCCGAAGTTCTCCTGCAACCACCGCCCCACGAATCCGTGCCGACCCAGCAGGACGATCAGGTAGTAGCCCAGGACCGTGGGCGGCAGGACCA
>JAAYCS010000025.1 GCA_012729655.1 Desulfovibrionales bacterium
ATGAAGGTCGTCCAGTCCTTCTTGCGCGACGAGAACTGGGGCACCAGGAAATTGATTTCATCGACGACGTGCGTGACGCCGCGGGCCTGGTCCTCGAAGACGATGGTCCCGTTGCCGACGGAGACCGGCTCGATGATCAGGGGTACGATGAACGGCCCGGACTTTTCGGGGGCGGGCTCCTGCGGGCCGCCGGCCAGGTCCGCGAAGTTGGTGCGGCCATCCTTGTCGAGGCTGATGTTGATGCGCGGGCCCTCGAGACGCAGGTCGCGCACGACAATGGCCATGCGCAGCAGGGAACTCAGTTCGAGATCAGCGTGCAGTGCGTCGAAGGCCACGAATTCCCCCTTGCCGTCCTTTTCAGCGATGCTGAAACCAGCTACATCGGCGGTCAGCGCGAAGGGGTTGAAGCGGATGTCGTGAACGCTTACCTGACGCTTCAGGGCGGGGCCGACCTTGTCAACGAGGACGTAGCGGGCGATTCGTGGCAGGAGCAGGAAGCCGAAGGCTGCGTAGAGCGCGATGCAGCCCGCGCCCGCAACCAGGAGTTTTTGCCACCACGTCAGTGTGTTCCAGGAGTCGCGTGTTGTCGCCATGAGGATTCCCCCTGTGGTGTTTTGTTGGGATGTTAGCTTCCCGACCTCGCCTTTGGCAAGAAAACCCCAGAATTTTGGCTGACCTCGAAGCGTCGAGGCCAGGTGGGCTGATCTCCGGAACGAGCCGGTTGTCTCAATCCGGACCTGAGCCAGACGGCTCGCGGTCCTTAGAGCAGAGAGATGTTTTGCACCTTTAGGCAATTTGGCTACGTGGCAACTGGCTGTTCACAAGATCGCCGTGTGGGCCGGTCTTGCATCGCGGCGTGGGGTGGCTGTTCAACGTGCCCGGACCCGGAGAATCCATGACCCTGGATAGATTGATATACGCCAAGAAATGCATTTTGCCTTCAAAGGCTGCGCATGTGCTGCAGTCGATGAATATGGCTTATTCCTTTGCGGAGCATGGTGTCCGAACAAGCATGTGGCCAGGGTTTTCCGGGAGCGATCATGCGCTTTTTCGGGAATCCATGGAGCGCGCTTATGGCTTTGTGCCAAGTCCTTCACTGGAACTGCATCCGCTCCCAGGGTTTCAGAAGGGTTTGTATGGTTCCCTTTTTCGTATTTGCCTTTTTCATGCGTGGTTGAGTGCCCCTCGGGGCACGGTCTTCTATGCTAGGGACATCACCGAAGCGTTGTTGCTGGCCCGCTTCAAGCGCTTCCTCCCGGTCCGTCATCCCGTGTTTTATGAAATCCATGAGTTGCTGAGTGAGCAGCACGGGACACTGCAGACGGGGCGGGCCGGACATTTCAGGCTCGCAGAGACGGAGATGCTTGCCGCCATGGACGGGGTGGTCTGCATAAGCCCGGTTCTGGTGGACGCCTTGAAGTCTGTTTACGGGTTTGCGGGTCCAACATTGGTCGCGCCGATGGGGTACAATTCGCGTCTTTTCAGGGCTGTGCCGGACGTGGATTTTTCGGGTCCGATAACCGTGGCGTATGTCGGGAGCCTCTACGAGAGCAAGGGCGTCCACAACCTCGTCCGCGCCATGGGACACCTGCCCGCGCGGTTCCGCCTGCTGGTCATCGGGGGGAACCCTGGCGGTGA
>JAAYCS010000026.1 GCA_012729655.1 Desulfovibrionales bacterium
CAAATGCCATAAAGCATAAATATATTAATGAGATGGTGTGCGGTGGTAGCCGATTTTACCACCGCATTTATCCACCGCAACCACCGCAAGGATAGGATTCAACTTGTCAGTTGACCGATTCCATGTCTATAGCTGGTCAAATTCTGAAGGAGAGTGGATCATGAACCTGCCGACTCAGATCAGACCGATCAGTACTTGAAGGCTCATGCAGCGGAGATCGTTCGCAACCTTGCGGAGCAGGGGGAAACATCGGTCATCACCCAAAACGGCGAAGCCAAGGTCGTGATGCAGGACATAGAAAGTTACGAGCAAACGCAGAAGACCATGGTGCTGTTGAAGATTCTCGCCCTTGGCACACGCCAGATCGAGGAAGGCAACGTTCAGCCCGCTTCCGATGTCATTCACCGGATTCGAGAGAGAAATAAGGTCCGCTGATGTCGTTTCAGGTATTTCTAACCAACGACGCGGTCCGCCTATCCTGAAGAATTGCTTGCCGTAGGTCTTCGGGATTTGCAGACACTGTCGCAGCGGCTATTGCTGGGAACGTAACGCCGTCTACTCCTCATCCGCCTCAATTTTTCGGATTCGATACTCGAAGTTTTTTGTATGGGTGTTGCGTCGGGAAACGATCAGAAAACCGGCGTCACGGATAACGTCCAGGTCATTGCTGATACGCCTCCCAAGCTGGGCAGGCCTCTTGTACTCGAACTCGAGATTGAACTCCCGCCCGACCCTGCGTAAGGCCGCCAGCAGCCGTCCCGCCGAAACCGGTTCCATAATGTTCTCGTTTTCAAAACGAACTTGATAGCGCTCGATGAACCCTGCGACGTGGTCGGCTCGGTCGTCCTCCCCTTGCCGGGCCCTCTCGTCGAGCTCCACCGCATTCCGGTAAGCATGGAAAAGCGATGCCAATGCCGTAGCAATAGGGTTCGACTCCCGCGCCATCTCCCGGCTGGTGTCGTTGATGGAGTGGATCTGCCCGATGAACAAGGGACTCAGCTCAGCCAGCCCGGCGGTCACCTCCCTGTCGTCGGAACCTGCCAGCATGACGAGGTACATCAGACTCAGATAATCGTTGCAGCGCCGTTTTCCGTGGGTTGGCATGGTTCGGTGCAGCAGACGCATGACCTGCTTCTGCGCTCCTTCCCGAATCATCGCCAATACATGGCGTGTTCTTTTCATCAGGGCCGAGATGATCAAATCCCGGTTCTTCTGAATGGCGGAGATGACCTCAGACTCCAGGAAGCAATCACTGGCCTGGTTGGCGAGATCGAAGTTGATCACAAAGGATCGCGACAGGATCTCCGACAACTCCCCGCACAGCGGCTCGATGCCGGTGGTGTTCAACAGGCATTTTGTCCGCTCGATGACCGTCTCGGTGTCGGTGCCGCCCTTGCGCTTTTCCTTGGCTATCCCCGTGATGCTCGTCAACATGAAAGCGGTCAGGTCCTCGGTCATCTGCTTGACCTCGATGTTGTCGAGAACGATGAGTGGATTCTGGGAACCGTCGGTGTAGTTCGCCGCATCGGTGGCCTTTTTGTGCTGCGGCTCGCCATAGAGGAGTGCTGAAATCAGCTTGCTGGCGGTGGTTTTTCCCGATCCGGCAGGCCCCTCGAACCTCGTCATGGGGCGCGTGCCGGTAAAGTCGATCAGCAGGAAGCAGGACAACCAGGAGAGGATCAAGAA
>JAAYCS010000027.1 GCA_012729655.1 Desulfovibrionales bacterium
CCATCACGTATTTCCCGGCCACCCAGAAGCTCCTGGTCAAGAAGGACTCGGGCATCAAGTCCGTGGCCGATCTGGCCGGCAAGAAGGTCGGCTCGGCCAAGGGTTCCACCTCCGAGCAGAACATCAAAAAGGCCCAGCCCGCCTGCGAAGTCGTTTCCTTCGAAACCTACCCCGAGGCCTTCCTGGCCATGAAGCAGGGCAAGGTCGTGGCCGTGACCACCGACGCCCCCATCCTGCTCGGCATCCGCAACTCCGACGAGAATCCCGACAACTTCGCCATTGTCGGTGATCACATCGCGGCCGAACCCTACGGCATCGGCCTGCCCGAGAACGACTCCGATTTCCGCGACTTCGTCAACATCACCCTCATGGAGATGTGGAAGTCCGGCGAATATCAGAAGCTGTACGACAAGTGGTTCGGCGAGAAGACCAAATTCTACCTTCCGCTGAATGACTGGACCATGGAAGTCTGGCCCTAAACAGCAATCCGACAAGACGGCCGCTCCCCGGGGGGCGGCCGCCTGCCCACGAGCACTCCGAGACCCGCACAGGCGCGCATGAATTACAAGTTCAACTGGCCACTCATCTTTTCCGGCGAATACTCGCAATGGTTCATCGACGGACTGTCCGTGACCCTGCAGATCTCAGGGCTGTCCGTCGTCCTGGCCCTGCTCATTGGCACGCTGCTCACGGTCCTGCGCATGTCCAGGGTCAAACCCCTGGTCTGGTTCTCGGTGGGCTATATCGAATTCTTCCGCAACACGCCCCTGGTGGTCCAGATTTTCTTCTGGTACTTCGGATCGGACCCCATCCTGCCGGGCTTCTTCAAGGAATGGCTGTACAGGCAGAACATCGAATTCGCCACCGGGGTCATCGCCTTGTCCACCTATACCGCGGCCTTTATCGCCGAGGAACTGCGCTCGGGCATCCTGTCCATCCCCAAGACCCAGCTGGAGGCCTCCCGGGCCACGGGTCTGACCTTCCTGCAGGCCATGGGCTACGTCATCCTGCCCCAGGCCTTCCGGATCATCATCCCGCCGCTCATCAGCCAGTTCCTCAACCTCATCAAGAACTCCTCCCTGGCCATGACCATCGGAGTCATGGAGCTGACCTACATGGCCCGCCAGGTCGAGGCGCACACCTTCCACGGTTTCGAGGCCTTCACCGTCTCGACGCTGATGTACCTGTCCCTGTCCCTCCTGATTTCCCTGGCCATCAACCAGTACAACAAACGCTGCCTGCACATGCGCAGCCAGTAGGAGAGAGACATGGACGGGTTCGTGACTTGGTTTGTCGGCCTCTTCTCCAACTGGGGTGTGGTCTGGAAAAATTTCGACTACCTGCTCTTCGGCGCCTACCCCCAGGGCCCCCTGGGAGGCTTGGCCATGAGTATCATCATGGCCGTGGTTGGCATTTTCGGCGCTTTCTGGATCGGTCTGGCCGCCGGCCTCATGCGCCTGTCCAGGCGGCGTTGGATGTCCTGGCCGGCGCTTTTCTACATCGAGGTCATCCGTGGCACGCCGCTCCTGATGGTCATCTTCTGGTTTTATTTTTTCGCCCCCATCCTCATGGGCCACGCCGTGCCCGAGACCGAGAGCGCCATCGCGGCCTTCATCGTCTTCACCGGCGCCTATGTAGCCGAGATCGTTCGTGCCGGCGTCCTGGCCATTCCCAAGGGACAGACCGAGGCCGCCCGCGGATCGGGCCTGTCCCACACCCAGACCATGGTGCATATCATCCTGCCCCAGGCCTTGCGGAACATGATTCCATCCTTCGTCAATCAGTTCGTGTCCCTGACCAAGGACACGTCCCTGGCCATGATCATCAACGTCAACGAGTTGACCCTCTCGGCCCGGCATATCTACACGCGGACCATGAAAGCGCCGATGGAGATCTTCCTGGCCATCGCGCTCCTGTATTTCATCATCTGCTGGGTGCTGACGGCCTTCAGCCGCAGGCTCGAACGGACCATGTCCCGCTATCAGGCCAGAACTGATGGAAAATAAGCTCACCCGCCTCGACATCTCCTTCGACCCCGAGTTGGATGACACCGTCACCGCGACCCTCTACCTGCATACGCCGTGGGGCTGGCAGGACAACGGGCTGCGGGACGGCCTGCGTCGGCTGACCGTGCACTTCGGCCGGCCCGAGCAGTCGGCCGAAACCGAGGCCGCTCTGCTGGACGCCTGTCCGGCAATCGTCCTGCAAACCTCTTCCGAGGACAACGCCGACTGGGGCAGCGCCTGGAAGAAGTATTTCACGCCCATCCCCATCGGATCTCGCTTCGTGGTCGTGCCGTCCTGGCTCAGGGATGAGCCGCAGGGCGCGCAGCCCATTGTCATCGAACCCAAAATGGCCTTCGGTACGGGGCACCACCAGACCACGGCCCTGTGCCTGGGCGCCCTGGACCGACTGTCGTCTGAGGGAGTCATCCTCCCTGGTCAGTCCTTTCTGGACCTGGGTACGGGCTCGGGAATCCTCGGCATCGCCGCCGCCAAGCTGGGCCTCTCCGGGCTGGGCCTGGACATCGACCCCGTGGCCGTGGACAACGCCCGCGAGAACGCGGCCCTGAACTCCGTGGAGGACCGGCTCGAACTCGACGCCGGGAGCATCGACGCCGTTGCCCCCGGACGGCGTTTCGACTGCATCCTGGCCAACATCCTGGCCAACCCCCTCATCGACCTGGCCGAGGACATCGCCGCCCGCCTGGCCTCCCCCGGCGTTCTCGTCCTCTCGGGCATCCTGCGCGAGCAGGCCGACCGCGTCGCCTCTGCCTATACGGTCCAGGGGCTCTCCGCCCCCGACATCTCGTTCTCGGGCGAATGGGCCCTGCTCGTCTTTCGGACATGAAGCGCCAAGACCTCCTCATGCGCTATCATGCGGCCATGCTGGAGGAACTGGGGCCGAGCCAGTGGTGGCCGGGCCAGACCACCTTCGAAATCATGCTGGGCGCCATCCTGACCCAGAACACTGCCTGGGCCAACGTCGAGAAGGCCATTGCCAACCTGCGACAGGCCGACCTTCTGGAGGCAGAAGCCCTTTATGCCTTACCCCTAGACAGGCTGGAGGAATTGATCCGCCCGTCTGGATTCTTCAGACTGAAGGCCCAGCGCATCCGGCACTTTCTCGACTTCCTGTCCGTGTCCTGCGCCATGGACCTGGACCGGCTCCGTCATGAGGACATGGCCTCATTACGCGACCGGCTGCTCCAAGTTCAGGGCATCGGACCCGAAACGGCCGATTCCATCCTGCTCTACGCCCTGGGCCTCCCATCCTTTGTGGTGGATGCCTACACCAAGCGCATCCTGAACCGGCATTCCCTTGTTCCCGAGGACATCGGATATGACGAGCTGCGGGACTTCTTCATGGATGCGCTCCCGGCGGATGCCGCGCTGTTCAACGAATTCCACGCCCTCATCGTTCGAGTCGGCAAGGCATGGTGCGCCAGAAAAGAAGGGAAATGCCCCTCCTGTCCCCTGTCCCGCTTTCTGGGTTAGCATGCGGCCTCTTGACCTGGGCTGCAAAAAACATCATCCCCAACCCATGCGCAGCCCCTCGCCCCGCTCCATCGTTCACTTTTGCGGTCTCTGCCTGATCATGCTGGCCGGCCTGATTCTTGGCGCAGGACCTTCCTCGGCTTCGTTGGAAGAGGAAGTGGCCCGCAAAAACAAAGAGCTGGCGGAACAGAAACGTCAGATCCAGGCCCTGACCGACGAGGAACGCCGATTACACAAGAACTTGGTGCAGTTGGAAACTTCAGTCCAGGAAGCAACCGCAACCCTGCAGCGGCAGGAGACGGAACTGACCCAACTCAGGGCGAAGCAGGTCGAGACCGCCAAGCATCTGAACCTGCTGTTGGCAGAGCGCGAGAAAACCGGCAGGCAATTGGAAGAGCTTCTGCAGACCCTGTGGCCCATCTATCTCAAGGCCAGAGAGGAAGGCGTCGCTGCACCCGAGCAATGGTCCCTGAACGACCGCAAAGGGGAATGGCTCGCGTCCATGTACCGGGAGGCCCAGCGGATACGGGGGGACATCGAGCGCCAGACCCAGGAGGTGGCTGACCAGCAGTCAGCCCTGGACCAGATCGCGGCCAATGTCGCGGCCCAGATGGAAAATGCCAAGGCCACGCGAACTGACCTGGAAAAGAAAAAAAAGCAGTATGACAGCCAGATCAAGGAGGTCCGCTCCCAAAAGGTCCAGAGTGAACGGGAGATCCGGAACCTCCTGGGGACCATTGCCAGTCTGCGCCACCAGATCAGCCTGCAGGCATCGCGGCAGATCTCCAAACTTCAGGGTCAACTCAGTTGGCCTGCCAAAGGCCGGACCATCGTCCCCTTTGCTCCGGATGCCAAGCCTGGGAGCAACGGCATTGGCCTGTCCCTGACACCAGGCGCGCCCGTACGCAGCATCTCGTGGGGCAAGGTCGTACACAACGACCAATTGCGCGGCTTTGGCCAAGTGGTCATCGTTTTCCATGGCGAGGACTACTACTCGCTTTATGCCTTCCTGTCCGATGCGCCGCTTCCGGTCGGCAAGGAAGTGGAACGCGGGCAGCAGATCGGAGTCTGCGGATACTATCCACCGGCCAAGGGTGACGGGCTGTATTTCGAATTGCGTTTTAAGCAGAAAGCCATTAATCCGCTGAAATGGTTACAATCGGGCTAGGAAGAGGAAACCATGGTGCCCAGTTCCCGCACTGTGAGCAGTCCGGAATTTTCAAGTGAAATCTAATTCTTTACGTCATTCCCTAAGGGGGGACATCATGCGCCTTAGTCGCCTTCTTGGCACGCTGATTCTTCTGGTCGGCCTTTGCGGCACGGTCTCTTCCAGTCAAGCCCGTGATACGGACCAATTTCAGGCTCTCAAACAATTCAGCCAGGTCCTCGACCTGATTGAAAAAAACTACGTGCAGGAAGTGAATCGCACCGATCTGATCCATGGGGCCATCCAGGGCATGCTCAACTCCATCGATCCCCACTCCACCTACATCGACCTGGAGAAATTCAAAATGATGCAGGAGGAATTCCAGGGCGAATTCGGTGGGATAGGCATCCAGATCGGGGTGCGGGACAAACGTCTGACCGTCATCGCGCCCATCGAGGACACGCCTGCAGACAAGGCCGGGCTCAAGCCCGGCGACATCATCGTGGAGATTGACGGTGAATCTGCCCTGGACACATCCCTGGAAGACGCTGTGGCCAAGATCCGCGGTCCCAAAGGCAAACCCGTGACACTGACCATCCTGCATAAGGACTCTCAGACCCCTGAAAAGGTGACCATCATCCGCGGGCTGATTCCGCTCATCAGCGTCAAGACCAAGGAACTCGAACCCGGCTATCTGCACGTCCGTCTGACTGATTTCAAGGCAAACACCACGGAAGACCTGCATCGCAAGTTGCAGGAATACGCGACATCCACCGAACTCAAAGGCATTGTCCTGGACCTGCGCAACAATCCAGGCGGGTTATTGAATCAGGCCATCTCCGTGACCGACACGTTTTTACGGGATGGCCTCATCGTCTACACCCAGGGGCGGGATCCCAAGAGCCGCAAAGACGAAACGGCCAGCAGACAGGCCACGGACGTGAACTGCCCGGTGGTGGTACTTATCAATGCCGGTTCTGCGTCAGCCTCGGAAATCGTGGCTGGGGCCCTGCAGGATCGTAAACGGGCCATTCTAATTGGCGAGCGGACCTTCGGCAAGGGCTCGGTCCAGACCATCATGCCGCTGTCCGACGGCTCCGCGGTCAAACTGACTATTGCCCTTTACTACACACCCAACGGACGCTCCATCCAGGCCGAAGGCATTGAACCCGACGTGGACATCCCCTTCGTCCCCCCCACGGAAGAGGGGGACAAGGCGAACTTCCGGGAGGCCAACCTGTCCAAGCATCTCGACAACCCCAACGGAGATTTTTCGGCCGCAATCAAGACCGAGGACGCCAAGGAGATTCTGGCCAAGGACAATCAGCTCCGCATGGGCTTGAGCCTTGTCAAATCCCTGCCCCGCTTCATGCAGATTTCCAACTGAATCATGACCGGGACGGCCTGGGCCGTCCCGGCAGCCTGATGCCATGCCGCCGAAAAAACATACAAAAAGGAGATCCTCCTCTGGATTTCCGAGGATATCCCTGTTCCGGGCTCTGGCCTGGATCGCGATCATCCTGTTGGGTGGACTGACACTTTTTGTCTTCATGCACCAGTCCGCGACGACTCCCCCCAAAGCGGAGAGCCCGGTCCAGACTCCTGTCTCGCCCCCCCCACAGGCAGTCCCTGGCCCAGAAAACGCAAGCCCACCGCATCCTCCGTCCCCCCCGGCTCAGACGCAACAACCCGTGCAGCCATCGGACGCGGGAACTCCGCCCCTCGTCTACGAGGCCGAAAAGTACGATTTCGAGGCCAAGGTCCGCAGGATCGACATGGCAATCCTGGAATCATTGTCCGCTCTTGGCGAGCCCCGTGATTCCATGCGGCACAAGGCCGTGGAAGCGCGCCTCCATGACGGACAGGAATTCTTTTATCAGAATCTGACCATCGGGCTGACTCAGGATGTTTTTCCCTTTCTCGCCGAACTGAAGCGGAACCTGCACCTGCTTGCCCCGGAGTCGACCCTCGCCACGGTCAACGATAACCCGCGGGACCTGGAAATCTCTGTACTGGGCGAACCAACCCACCACATATTCATCCCCCTGACCATCCCACCTGAACCGATCAAGCCCGAGGCCCGTGCCCCCAGAATAGTCATTGTGATCGACGACATGGGCGAAAGCCTGAATGTGGCTAAGCGTCTGGCGGACCTCCCCTTTCCGGTCAGCTTTTCGGTCCTGCCGCACAGCACCAAGGCCAGGCAGGTGGCCAAACACGGCCGGGAAAATAATCTCGAACTGCTTCTGCATCTGCCCTGCGAACCTGAAGGCTACCCCAAGATCAACTCCGGACCTGGCACGCTCCGCGCGAACATGTCCCCTGCCACCCTGGAGCGGATGCTGGTCGATAACCTGAACCGGCTGCCGGAGGTGGATGGAGTGAACAACCACATGGGCTCCAGATTGACGCGGGACAAGCAGGCCATGACCATCGTCCTTTCCCATCTCAAGGGACGCGGCAAATTCTTTCTGGACAGCGTGACCGGCCCTGGAGGATGCGTCCGCGAGATCTCTGAACGCTTGCATATGCGCTATCTCCGGCGACACATCTTCCTGGACAACACCCCGAAGGAGAATTCCATCCTCCTGCAACTCCAAAAGGCCGAATCCCTGGCTCGCCGCACCGGTCTGGCAGTCGCCATTGGCCACCCCTATCCCGCCACGCTGAAAGCACTGGAAACCTGGACCAGAACCCGAGACATGCGCATCGACATCTGCAAGATACAAGATATTTGACAAGATAGATCTTTTTGATCACGAAATGGACTATCGTGAAAGAAGCACTTCAACACCGGGATCTGCCATGGATGCTTTTCACTCGTCATCATGCCTGGGTCTGCTCCTGGATATCGCACGACGCCTCACACATCAGACCAGCATCCACGAGACGCTGGAGGAAATCTGCGCCCATCTTCAGAAATGCTTTTCAGCCAGACATATGGCCATCCTTCTGCTTGAACCTGAAACCGGGGACCTGATCTTCTCCCACGTAGCCGGGGAAAGAGGTGACGTACTGCGGGGAAAAAAGCTCCCCAAAGGCAAAGGGATAACCGGATGGGTGGCCGGCACGGGAGAAGCGCTCCTCA
>JAAYCS010000028.1 GCA_012729655.1 Desulfovibrionales bacterium
CAAGGTCGTCTCGCGGGTGGAACCCAACAAGTACAAGATCAACTTCCCCGGCTTCGGCCTGAAACTCATCATCGAGGATTTCGTCGAGCTGGAATGAAAAAGGGGCCCCGGCCATGCCGGCGCCCCATTCTCATGCGGTGAAAATGCCCTCTCCCGGTCAGCAGACCATGGCCTTGACGTGGGCGAAAAGGGCGTCGTCCTCGACCTGCGTCCCCAGTCTGTGCAGAATGGCTTTCAGAGCCTGGCATTCCGTGGCGAAGATGTTCTCGTCACCGATGCGTTTGTACAGGCTGGTGGCGCGCATGACGTCCAGGACCTGTTTCTTGAGGCCCGAAAAGACGGGCTCCACGCCAGCCTCCCTGAGCTGGCCGACCAGGCTCTGCAGCATCTCTTCCCCGGAAGAATCCAGGAAATTGATGGCGTCTCCGATCACCAGCAGGAATTTGGTTTCCTTGTGGTCGGCCACGGCCTTGAGTACCGCGTCCTCGAAGTGCGCCACGTTGGCAAAATAGAGGGACCCGTCGAAGCGCATGACGGTGACCAGGTCCGAGGTGGCCAGTGTGGGATGGACGTGCACGTCGCGCAGGGTGCCGTCGGCGTAGCGGCCGAGGATGGCCACGCGCGGGGCCATGGTCCGGTAGAGGTAGAGGCCGATGGACAGGGCCGCACCGACCATGATGCCGCGGTCCAGGTGCGGGGCGGCCAGCAGGGTGACGACAAAAGTCACGGCAGCCACGATCCCGTCCCCGCGGTTGGCCTTCCAGCTGTGCATGAAGGCGTGGGGGGTGAGAAGGCCCGTCACGGCCAGGACGATGATGACAGCCAGCACGGCCTTGGGCAGATGGTAGAGCCAGGGCGTGAAGAAGAGCAGGGTGATGCCCACGAAGAGGCCGTTGAAAACCATGGCCAGGCCGGTTTTGGCCCCGGCCTGCAGATTGATGGCCGACCCGGTGAAGGATCCGCAGGCCGGGTAGGACTGGAACAGGGAGCCCCCGATGTTGGCCAGCCCCTGGCCGATGAGTTCCTGGTTGGGATCGACGTGCTGCCTGGCCTTGCTGGCCATGGCCTTGGCCATGGAAATGGACTCCATGAAGGCCACCAGGGCAATGATCAGGGCCGCGGACATGAGCTGCAGGGCGGCATCGAGGTTCATGGCCGGCAGGCGCAATGAAGGCAGTCCCCCCGGGACGACGCCCACCACTTCGCCTCCGCCCGTGAGCTTCATGACCCCGTCTTCGATGCCCTTGATGTGCCAGGCCCGGTTGTCCGTCTTCATGTCGACCGGGACGGCCCCCAGCTGGTAGAGCCTTCCCGCCTCCTCGCCTTCTGGGCGCACGAAGCGCAATTGCCGCACCCCGCGCAGGAGCTCGTTGTGCCGTTTCTCCAGGGAGCGCATGTCCAGGCGGGCCAGCTCGACCCGGTGCCGCAGCCCGGCGGCCACCCAGGCCTGGTCGTGCTTCTCGGCCTGCCTCTGCAGCGACGAAAGGGCGGAGATGTCGGCCGCGACCAACTCCATCCTCTGCAGGCTCTCCTGGTACTGGGCGACCAGTTCGCGGGCCTGGGGCGTTTCGATGTCCGACAGCTCCGCCGTGCCTCGCTGGTCGTAGCCGACGAGACCGCTGACCAGGGTGGCGATGACCACGGCGACGAGGACGCTGGCCTTGGACAGGGCAGGGATCTTTTTGATGCCGATCAGGAGCGTCAGGCCCAGCACGCTCATGCCCAGGGTCGGCAGATGCGTATGCGGGAGGAGCCAGAGCATATCCCAGACGTCTTTCAGAAAAAAATCGCTGCGGCCTTTGGGGATGCCCAGGAGCTGATCCAGTTGGGACAGGCCGATGATGATGGCGGCAGCGTTCATGAAACCGAGGATGACCGGGTGGGAAACGAAATTGACGATGGTCCCCAGCTTGAGCACGCCCAGCAGGAGCTGGATGAGCCCGACCAGGAAGGTCAGCAGCAAGGCCAGGCCGATGTACTCCGGGGTGTTGGACACGGCCAGGGGGCTGACGGCTGCCGCGGTCATGAGGGAAACGATGGCCACGGGTCCCGTGGCGAGCTGTCTGGAAGATCCCCACAGGGCCCCGACGATGGCAGGTACGAAGGCCGTGTACAGGCCGAAGTAGAGTGGCAGACCCGACAGCTGGGCATAGGCCATGGCCTTGGGCACGAGGACCAGGGCGCCGGTGACGCCGGCCATCAGGTCGGCCCGCAGCGTCAGCGCACTGAGCGGAAACCAAGCGAGAAAAGGAAAGAATCGCAGAAGCCTGACCGACATGAGACTGTTCCTTGCCAGATGATTCGAAGAAGAGGCCAGGCCCCTGAAACGCACCTGCAAACCTCTTCTGAAAACTATCCTGTTGAAAACGGAGCCTGTTCAAAATTCGTTCCGGCGAGCAACGCAGTCCAGAGCGGATTTTGGAAGGGCTCCTAGGCGGTGACCACCAGCACCGCGCAATGCGCCCAGCCGCAGACCTCCTTGGTCACCCGGCCCGTGAACATCCTCGGCAGGGGGCTGCTGTTCACCCCCCCGATCATGATCATGTCCACACCCCGCTCCTCGGCGGCGCGCACGATGATATTCGAGGGGTGGCCGACGGCGGCCACGGCCTCGAAGTGGAGGTGGGGCCATTTCTGCCGGCCCTGGCTGCAGATGTCCCCGACCATCCGCCGGGCCGCGTCGAGCCCGCTTTGCCGTTTGGCCACAGCCACGAAGGTCAGCCGCTCCAGCGTCACGCAGCACATTCCCAGGCTCATGGCCTCCTCGACGGCCAATCGGCTGCTGGGGGAGTCGTCGACAGCCACGAGCACGTGGCTCCCGGTGATGAGGGCCTCGCTGGGGACCACCAGAACCATGGGGAAGCCCAGCCCGATGACCTTGGCCGTCATGCTGCCGACCATCAGGTAGAGACGGCCGGCCCGGCCATGGCGGCCCATGAGAATGACATCGGCCCCCCGCAAGCGGGCCTGCTCGATGATGGCGTGTTCGGGGACAGAGGAACCCACCACCACGGTATCGCACTCCACCCCGCTGTCCCTGGCCATTTTCCGGATCTGCTCAAGATACGGAGTGATCTCCTGCTGCTTGCGGATGACAAAGGAATTGGCTGATTTGAGGGATTCGGACTCGATTTTGACCACATGCAGAACAACCACGCGGGCGGAGCAGGACTGGCCGAAGAAAATGGCTTCCTGCAAAGCTCCGTCGCTGAAGCGGGACCCGTCCGTGGACAGGAGCAGGGTCTTGGCCTCTCCCAGGAGGCTGGTGGAAAATCTGTCCATGTGCGTTCCGGCGTTGAGGGTTGTGATGTTGGGCAACGCTAGCACCGGCTGGATGTCAATTCAAGGGTTGCACCGGAATGCACAAGGGGCCTGAACACCGTCCTGGACCGGAAGACCGCACTCCACGGCCGCGGCGGCATGGTCTGGGTTTGACGAAGAAAATCGCGGGGGATACGTGTAAAGTTCAGATTCGGGCAGAACAGCGAACCAAGGACCCCTCATGACCCCGCACATTATCGGCACCGTCCGTTCCCACCTCCTGACCCGGGAGGAATGCCCCAAATACGGGGAGGCAGGGTTGCCTCCGGTGTGGGTCGAGCTGCGACCCGAATTCGAACCCGCCGCCACGGATCTGCAGGTCGGGGATGCGATCCTGGTCCTGACCTGGATGCATCAGGCCGACCAGAGCGTCCTGCGCTGTCATCCCAAGGGCAACCGCGACCTGCCCCTGCGCGGCATCTTCTCGACCCGCTCCCCGGATCGGCCTACGCCCATCGGGCTGCACTCGGTACGCATCACCGGCCGCGAGGGTCTGCGCCTGCAGGTCCACCCCCTGGAGGTCATCGACGGTACGCCCGTCATCGACATCAAGCCGGACAATGCCTGTGGGCCAGGGCAGAGCGATTTTCCGGCCCTGGTCAATCCGGACATGGGACAGGCCATCCTGCAGGCCGGGCGGGACGGCTGGATGCGCGGCCTGTTCGCAGGGTTCAACGGCAACATCAGCATGCGCCAGGGAAGCCGCGTGGTCATCACGGCCGCGGGCAGCGCCAAGGGGCATCTCGGAACCCGGGACCTGGCCGTGGCCGACCTGGACAGCGGAAAGACGCTGTCCTCGGCCCGCCCCTCTTCGGAGTTGGCAGTGCATCTTGAAGTGTACCGGAACCAGCCCAAGGCCCAGGCGGTTGTGCATACCCATCCCCCAAGGCTCATCGGGCTGTCCCTGCGCGGGGACGGTCCGTTGCTGAACCTGCCGCTTTTCGAGGGTCATGTTTTCGCCGCCAAGTTGACCCGCATCCCGGCGTTCGCCCCCGGCACGTCCGAGCTGGGGAGGGCAGTGGGCCTGGCCAGCCGGGAATTCGGGGCCGTGTTCATGGACAACCACGGCTTGGTCTGCTGGGGCGAAACCATGACCCAGGCCCTGGGCCTGTCCGAGGAATTGGAGAGTCTGGCCGTTATCGCCTGGCAGCGCTGACCATTCGTCCGTTTTTTTGACCTTGCCAAGCCCCTGTTCATCGCGTATGTGCCCTGGGCATTTCCCAAAGGGCTTTACCCCTCTGCGACCCGTCTTTTACGCGCTTTCGCCCCCAGATCCGGTTTTTTCCGAAATGCATCTCCCGTCTTGGACAGTCGGCCTCATGGTGAGGGCCCGGTTCCAGAGCCGGGCAATTCTGACTGCGAGGCCCACGGCTCGCGAGGAAGCATCATGACCAGTTTTTCCGATTTGGGTCTGTCCGACCTGACCATCCAGGCTCTGTCCCGCAAGGGGTTCGAAGAGCCCACCCCCATTCAGATCAAGACCATTCCGGCCGTATTGGCCGGGGTCAATGACATCGTGGCCCAGGCTCAGACCGGGACGGGCAAGACAGCCGCCTTCGGTTTGCCGCTGCTGGAACTTCTGGATGAAGGCCTGCGCAGCGTGCAGGCCCTTGTCCTGACCCCGACCCGCGAGTTGGCCATCCAGGTGGCCGAGGAAGTCAATTCCCTGCGCGGCGGGCGGGCCGTGCACATCGCCCCCATCTATGGGGGGCAGTCCATGGAGATCCAGCTCCGCAACCTCAAAAGGGGTGTGTCCGTGGTCGTGGGCACTCCGGGCCGGGTGCTCGACCATTTGCGCCGGGGCAGCCTGGATCTTTCAGGCATTCGCTTTTTGATCCTGGACGAGGCAGACGAAATGCTGAACATGGGGTTTCTCGACGACGTGCGCGAGATCATGGAGCAGACCAATGCCGACAAGCGGACCATGCTCTTCTCCGCCACCATGCCGCCCGAGATCCTGCGCATCGCCAAAAAGTACATGGGCGAGTACCAGGTCATCCGGGCCGTGTCCGAGCAGCTCACGGCCGACCAGACCGACCAGATCTATTTTGAGGTTTCCGCCAGCGACAAGTTCGAGGCCCTTTGCCGGATCATCGACATGGAAGAGGACTTCTACGGGCTGGTCTTCGCCCGGACCAAGATCGACGCCGATGCGGTGGCCCAGCGTCTGATGGAACGGGGCTATGACGCCGACGCCCTGCACGGGGACATTTCCCAAAGCCTGCGCGAAAAAATTCTCGGCAAGTTCAAGAAGCGGCTGGTGACCATCCTGGTGGCCACGGACGTGGCCGCCAGGGGCATCGACGTGCATGACCTGACCCACGTCATCAACTTTGACCTGCCCCATGATCCGGAATCCTATGTGCACCGCGTGGGTCGCACGGGGAGGGCGGGGAAGGAGGGCATCGCCATCACCTTCATCACGCCGTCGGAATACAGGCGCCTGCAGTTCATCAGCAAGCAGGCCAAGACCGACATCCGCAAGGCGCGTCTGCCCAAGGTCAGCGATGTCATCAAGATGAAGAAGGATCGCATCAGGACGGAACTCAGGGCCATCGTGGCCACCGAGCCTGAGCTGGAATTTCTGGGTATGGCCCAGGAGCTGCTGGAGCAGAGCAAGCCGCGCGAAACCCTGGCCGCGCTGTTGCAGTACATGTTCCAGGAGGAGCTGGACGAGTCCAACTACAAGGAGATCGAAGACGCCTTCGTGGTGGACAAGAAGGGCAAGACCAGGCTCTTCGTGGCCCAGGGACGCAAGGATGGTCTGACCCCCAAACGCCTGCTGACCTTCCTGGACGAGAACTGTCATATTCCGTCCCGCAAGGTCTGGGACATCCAGATCATGGAGACGTTCGCCTTTGTCTCGCTGCCGTTCCAGGAGGCGGAGAAGGTGCTTTCCATGTTCAACCGCAGAGGCAAGGACGGCGGCCTCGTCTTCACCAAGGCCAAGGGAAGACCCACCGCCCCTCCGGTCAGAAAAGAGCAGCACACCTGAGCGGGCCGGGCATTTTTCTGGGCGATCCATGAAAAACGCCGCATCCCGGATCCGGGATGCGGCGACAGAACCCAATGCCCGAGGAAAGGCCTGTATCTAGGCCACCTTGTTGTACGCCTTGGGCGCAGCTCCGCAGATGGGGCATTTGTCCGCGGGCTGACCCTCGTGAATATGGCCGCACACGCTGCAGACATAGTAGTCCACAGCCGGGAGGTCCCCCAGCATCTTGGCCGCCTTGGCGTACAGGGTGGCGTGGCACTCCTCGGCCTTGTTGGCAAAGACGAAATAGCGCTCGGCGGCTTTTTCGCCTTCGGCCTGGGCGTCGGCGATCATTTCCGGATACATGGATTTGAATTCGTAGGTTTCCCCGGCCACGGCCTCTTTCAGGTTCTCGGCCGTGGTACCGATCCCCTTCATGAGCCGCAAATGGGCATGGGCATGGATGGTTTCCGCCTCTGCCGCGGCGCGGAACAGTTTGGCAACCTGGGACAGCCCGTCCTCTTCAGCCTTCCTGGCAAAGGCGAGATATTTGCGGTTGGCCTGGGATTCTCCGGCAAAGGCAGTCTTCAGATTGTCGGTTGTCTTACTCATCAATGTTCTCCTTTTATTATTTATTAGGAATTATTCTTAACTAATAAAAGAATTTTTCAGACCTTGCAAGAGAAAACCCTGGCTTTTCCCCGTCCCCATCGCCTCCGATCACAGCACCACAAAAATCATTCCCGGAAAAATGGAATTCCCATTTTTCCAACTCCACGCACCAGCACATCGGGCCATCCCCTGCAGGCAGGCCTGCAAATTCCAGCAGAAAAAGTGGATAAATTGTCTTGACGACAAAGTGAACGATCGTTAACTAGCGCGCCATGGCAAAACGTATGACAACGACAATTCGGCGTGAACAGATTGCCGAGGCAGCTCTCGCACTGGTGGCGGAGCAGGGCGTCGGCGCTCTCACCGCGCGGAACGTGGCCAGGTCCGTTGGCCTGACACCCCCGGCTCTGTACAGGCATTTTTCCGGGGGGAAGGCCGATATCCTGGCCAGTGTCCTGGATCTGCTGGATGACGTCAAAACCAAGGCCATAGGCATGGCCATCAAGGAACCGGGTTCGGCGTTGACCAAATTGCGGCGCTGCTATGATCTGCATGTCAGCGTCATCCAGCGATATCGGGCATTGCCCAACCTGCTCCTTTCCGACTCGTTGTGGATTGAGGAGCCACACCTGCGGGAGAGATTGCAGTCCGACCACATGCTGCACCAGGCGCAGGTTTCCGCAATCATCCGGCAAGGGCAGGAGGACGGGGAAATCCGTCGTGACATCGACGCTGACCAGATTTTCATCCAATTTCTGGGTCAGTTCCTGACCATTGCCATCCTCTTCAGCCGGAGGGGAGACATGATAGACCCCAAGACCCAGGCCGAGGCCAACTGGAAAATGTTCCTCCGGGCCGTTTCTCCCTGATTTTTTTGACCAGAAGTGAAGTTGTGCGCACATCGTTCGCAGCAATCAGCGCAGGAAGGAAAGAATGAAAAAGATACTTGTCTCCGTTGCCGTGCTGGCAGTCGTCTCCCTTGGATATCTGGCCTGGAACAAACCATCCCAGGCCGATCAGCCCACCCCGGCCGCGGCCAAACCAGTCCCCGAGGTGGTCGTGGTGACCATGCAGGAGCGGGAGGTCCGGCTGACGTCTGAACTGCCTGGACGCACGGCTGTGTACCAGGTGGCTGAAATCCGGCCCCAGGTCGGCGGCATCATCCAGAAGCGGGTCTTCGCCGAGGGCACGGAAGTCAAAAGCGGACAACTCCTGTACCAGATCGATCCCGACACCTACGAGGTGGCCGTGGCCCGGGCCACGGCCGCGGTGGCCAAGGCCAAGGCCGAACTGGAGCCTGCCCGCCTCAAGGCTGTCCGCTATGCCGAACTGATCCGGACCAAAGCCGTCAGCCAGCAGGACCATGACGAGGTCCAGGCCGCCCTGGCCCTGGCCAAGGCCAATGTCTCCTCGGCCCAAGCCGAACTGGAAGCAACCCGCATCGATCTGCAGCGGACCAAGGTGGTCTCGCCCATCAGTGGACGCATCGGCCGTTCAGCCGTGACCCCCGGGGCCCTGGTCACCGCCAATCAGGCTCAGGCCCTGGCCACGGTACAGCAGCTCGACCCCATCTATGTCGACCTGACCCAATCCAACGTGGAACTCTTACGCCTGAAGAGGGCTCTGGAATCCGGAGCTGTACAGGCCTCCGGGACGTCGGCAACAAAGGTCCGCCTCATCCTCGAGGACGGCACGGACTATGCGCATGATGGCACCCTGCAGCTGGCCGAGGCCAGCGTGGATCAGGGGACCGGATCCGTAACCCTGCGGGCCGTTTTTCCCAACCCCAAGCGGGACCTGCTGCCCGGCATGTACGTGCGGGCCATTGTCGAGGAGGGTGTGCTGTCCGCAGCCATGCTCATCCCGCAGCAGGCCGTGGTCCGCAACGCCCAGGGTCAGGCCATGGCCATGGTCGTGGACGCCGGGGATATCATCGCCGCCCGCCCCCTGCAGCTGGACCGCGCCGTGGGCGGTGACTGGATCGTGCGTCAGGGCCTGGCCGCCGGCGACCGCGTGGTGGTCGAGGGTCTGCAGAAGGCCCGTCCGGGCACCCAGGTCCGTATTCGCCAGTCCGCCAACTAGTTTTACTTCAGGCTACTGAACCCGCTCCCCGTTGCCCCGGCCCAGCCGGGACGGGAACGGATTCCGCGCCCCCAGCCGGAAAGAGAAGGAGATATCATGGCTCATTTTTTCATCAACCGGCCGGTCTTCGCCTGGGTTCTGGCCATCACCACCATGCTGGCCGGCGTCCTGTCCATCTTCGGCCTGCCCATCTCGCAGTACCCGCCCATCGCCCCGCCGTCCGTGGCCATCAGCGCGACCTATCCCGGCGCGTCGGCCAAGACGCTCGAAGACGCGGTGACCCAGGTCATCGAGCAGAAGATGAAGGGCATCGACAACCTCGACTACATGTCCTCGACCAGCGAATCTTCGGGCCAGGCCACCATCACCCTGACCTTCAAGGCCGGCACCAACCCCGACATCGCCCAGGTCCAGGTGCAGAACAAGCTGCAGCTGGCCATGGCCCTGCTGCCCCAGGAAGTGCAGGCCCAGGGCGTGCAGGTCACCAAGGCGGTCAAGAACTTCGTGCAGGTCCTGGGCTTCGTGTCCGAGGACGGGTCCATGTCCAGGGCGCAGCTGGCCGACTACGTGGCCGCCAATGTCCTGGACGGCCTGAGTCGCGTCGAGGGCGTGGGCGAGGTCACCCTGTTCGGGTCCCAGCACGCCATGCGCATCTGGCTCAACCCCGACAAACTGCACACCTACAGCCTGACCCCAACCGACGTGGCCGCGGCCATCAGGGCCCAGAACGCCCAGGTCTCGGCCGGGCAGCTGGGCGGCCTGCCCTCGGTGGAGGACCAGCGCATCAACTTCACGGTCAGCGTCCAGGACCGCCTGCAGACCCCGGAGCAGTTCCGGGACATTCTGCTGAAGGTGAACACAGACGGATCCACCGTGCGGCTGGGCGACGTGGCCAAGGTGGAGCTGGGAGCCGAAAACTCCCAAGTCGTGTCCCGATTCAGCGGCCAGCCGGCTGCAGCCACGGCCATCAAGCTGGCCACCGGGGCCAACGCCCTCAAAACCGTGCAAGCCGTTGACAACTATATTAAAAGTATCAGTCCGACCTTCCCGGTCGGCATGAAGGCGGTGGTTGCCTTCGACACCACACCCTTCGTACGCATCTCCATCGAGGAGGTGGTGCGCACCCTGCTCGAAGCCGTGGCCCTGGTCTTTCTGGTCATGTACCTCTTCCTGCAGAACTTGCGCGCCACCCTCATTCCGACCATCGCCGTGCCCGTGGTGCTCCTGGGCACCTTCGGGGTGCTGGCGGCCTTCGGCTTCTCCATCAACACCCTGACCATGTTCGCCATGGTCCTGGCCATCGGCCTGCTGGTGGACGACGCCATCGTCGTGGTCGAGAACGTGGAGCGCATCATGCACGAGGACGGCCTCTCGGCCAGGGACGCAACCCACCTGTCCATGACCCAGATCTCCGGGGCCCTGGTGGGCATCGCCCTGGTGCTCTCGGCAGTCTTCGTGCCCATGGCCTTCTTCGGCGGCTCTACCGGCGTGATTTACAGGCAGTTTTCCATCACCATCGTCTCGGCCATGGTGCTTTCGGTTCTGGTGGCCTTGATCCTGACCCCGGCCCTGTGCGCGACCATGCTCAAGCCGGCCAAGTCCGGACAAGGCAAGCGCGGCTTTTTCGGGTGGTTCAACCGTGGTTTTGACCGCACGGCCAAAGGCTATCAGGGACTGGTCGGCGGTATGACCCGGAATTGGGGACGATCCCTGGTTCTGTTCGCCCTCATCCTGGGCGGCATGATCTTCCTTTTTCAGCGCCTGCCCACGGGATTTTTGCCCGACGAGGATCAAGGCATCCTCTTCGTGCAGGTCCAGTTGCCCATCGGTTCGACCCAGGAGCGCACCCTGGATGTGTTGGAGCGCATTGAACATCACTTCCTGGAAAGTGAAAAGGATGCCATCGAATCACTCATGGCCGTGGCCGGCTTCAGTTTTGCAGGCAGCGGCCAGAACACGGCCATGTGTTTTGTTCGTCTCAAGGACTGGAGCCAGCGCAAGAGCCCCGGTCTCAGGGTCAAAGCCGTTGCAGGGCGGGCTATGGCCGTATTCTCACAGTTCCGTGACGCACAAGTTTTCGCGTTTTCACCACCCGCTGTCCTGGAACTTGGCAACGCACAGGGTTTCGATTTCGAACTGCAGGACAGGGCGGGCCTGGGCCATGAAAAGCTCACGGCCGCCCGCAACCAACTCCTGGGCATGGCCAGCCAGCATCCAGATCTGGCCATGGTCCGGCCCAACGGCCTGGACGACACGCCGCAGTACCGCATCGATATCGACTGGGACAAGGCCAGCGCCCTGGGTCTGGCCGTGTCCGACGTAACCAGCGTCATCGCCACGGCCTGGGGCAGTTCCTATGTGAACGATTTTCTGGACAAGGGCCGCGTGAAAAAAGTCATCATGCAGGGCGAGGCGCCCTACCGCATGATGCCGGAGGATCTTGGCCGCTGGCACGTGCGCGGTCGTGAAGGCCAGATGGTGCCCATGTCCAGCTTTGCCACGGCCCACTGGACATCAGGCTCGCCCCGTCTGGAACGCTACAACGGCGTTCCGGCCATGCAGATCCTCGGCATGCCAGCTCCGGGCAAGAGCTCGGGCCAGGCCATGGCGACCATGGAGAGTCTGGCCGAACAGCTACCCGAGGGCATCGGCTATTCCTGGACCGGCCTGTCCTTTCAGGAACGCCAGGCCGGATCGCAAACACTCATGCTCTACACGCTCTCCATCGTGGTGGTCTTCTTGTGTCTGGCGGCTCTGTACGAAAGCTGGAGTCTGCCCGCGTCGGTCATCCTGGTCATACCCATCGGCGTGCTCGGCGCCCTGGCGGCCGTCAGCCTGCGCGGTCTGACCAACGACGTGTACTTCCAGGTCGGACTGCTGACGACCATGGGCTTGGCGGCCAAAAACGCCATCCTCATCGTCGAGTTCGCCAAAAGCCTGACCGAATCCGGCATGGAGCTCATGCAGGCCGTGGTCGAGGCGGCCCGGCAGCGCCTGCGGCCCATTCTCATGACCTCCCTGGCCTTTGCTCTGGGCGTGCTGCCCCTGGCCCTCAGTTCCGGGGCGGGATCCGGAGGGCAGAACTCCATCGGGACGGGTGTCATCGGCGGCACCATCGCCTCCACCATCGTCGGTTCCCTGCTCATTCCGGTCTTCTTTGTCATTGTGGCCCGGCTGGGCATCTCCCGCAGGAATCCGAAAAACACCACATGCCGAGCCATCATTCCGGGAGGCCACCCATGCGAAGAAGACTGATTCTGATCCTTATGCTCATGATTCTGACTGGTTGCGCCAGTTTGGCCCCTGAGCGGGAGCGTCCGGACATGCCGGTGCCTGGTGACTGGCTCGAGCGGGCCCAATTCAACGCCACCGGGAGTGACGTGGGGCAACTGGGCTGGCGTGACGTTTTCCTGGACCCGGCCCTGCAGGAACTCATCAGCACTGCCCTGAACGAGAACAGAAGCCTCAGGCAGGCTGCCCTGGCCATGGACAAGGCCATGGCCCAGTTCGGAATCGCCCGCGCCGACCGTATTCCAAACGTGGACGCTTCGGGCCGGACATCGACGACCCGGTTCCCTGCTGATTTGCGCAGCGGGATCGAGGGTATCGACCGGCAGTGGAGTGTGGGTCTGGGGGTCACGTCCTTTGAACTGGATTTCTTCGGGCGGGTGAGGAACCTGGAGGAGTCGGCCCTGGAACAGTATCTGGCCACGGAAGAAGCCCGACGGGCGGTACACATCAGTCTGGTATCGCAGATCGCCCGGGTGTATTTGGCCTTGGCCGGGGATCGCGAGAATCTGGCCTTGTCCCGGGATACCCTCAGAAGCCGTCAGGCGAGCCTTGACCTGACCATGGCCAAGCTGGCCAACGGTCTGGCCACGGAACTGGAACGCCATCAGGCGGAGGAAGTCGTGGCCGTGGCCCAAGCCGAGGTCGCCCGTCTGAAGGCCCAGGTGGCCATGGATGAAAACGCCCTGGCCGTCCTGGTCGGGGTTCCGGTATCGGGTCTGAAGCTGCCGGCCCAGGTCATCGACGACGTGGCCGTCAGGGAATCCATCGCCCCTGGTCTGCCCTCGGATCTGCTGACCCGACGGCCGGACATTCTGGAAACAGAACATCTGCTCTGGGCCGCCGGGGCCGAGATCGGGGCGGCCAGGGCCGCTTTTTTCCCGCGCATCGGTCTGACCACCACGGCCGGCCTGGTCAGTCTGGAGCTGACAGATCTCTTTGACTCGGCCCAACGGACCTGGGCTTTCGTGCCAAGTGTGACCATGCCCATCTTTGACGCGGGGCGGAACAGGGCCAGGCTGGACGCAGCCAAGGCGGAACAGAAGATCCGCATTGCCCGGTACGAGCAAATCATTCAAAACGCGTTCCGGGAAGTGGCCGATGCCCTGGCCAAAAATCAGGGGTACGCGGGACAGGTCGAGGCCCAAGCCCGGCGCGTGCACAGCGCCGGGCAGAGCAGAATCCTGGTTGATCAGCGCTATCAGGCGGGACTCGAAAGCGCTTTTGCGGTGCATGACGCCGAACGGACCCTGTTTGCGGCCCGCCAGGACCTGCTGTCCGTCCGTCTGGCCCGGAAGTTCACCCTGGTGGAGCTCTTCGCTGCCCTGGGCGGAGGCTGGGAGGAGAAAGGAGGCCTTTCGGCATATTGATCAGGGGGTCGATCTTTCATGGGCCGGCCCATTCGACCGCCAACGGTGGATGAAGGAGATCCGATCATGGTCAGCACGTCCAGCCATGATCGGATCTCTTGTTTTCCCATATGCCACGTCCGTGGATGTGGAGGACCTGTATACCCGACCGCGGTTCGAATCACTTCCCATGAACGGTTTTTTGGGTTGAGTCGGAGTGAAGCCAGATAAAAAAGCGTGTGGGAGTGGGGTCAGCCCAACCCCAGGCGCTTGAGCTTTTCGCGCAGGGTCTTGCGGTCGATACCCAGGATCTCGGCGGCGCGGGTCTTGTTGTCCCCTGTTCCGGCCAGGACGCAGCGGATATGTTCGGCCTCCACTTCGGCCAGGGTCTTTTCCCCGAAGCGGTGTCGGCTGATGGTGAAGCGCATGGTTTCCGGCAGGTCGGTGATGTCGATGTCATCCCCTTCCCCGATGATGACAAGCCGTTGCAGCAGATTTTCCAGTTCCCGCACGTTTCCCGGCCAGGGGTAGTGCATAAGGGCCGTCAGGGCTTCGTCGGTCAGGCGCGGTGCGGGCCGGCCCATGTCCGAAGCGAATTTATTCAGAAAATGATTGGCCAGGAGCAGGATGTCGTTCCCACGCTCAGCCAGGGATGGCAGGCGGATTTCGATGACATGAATGCGGTAGAAGAGATCTTCCCGGAACAGACCCTGCTGGACCAGCTGGCGCAGATTCTGGTGCGTGGCCGCAATGATGCGGGTATCCACGGTGCGGGTCCGCGACGATCCGACCATGCAGAACTCCTTGCTCTGCATGACCCGCAGCAGCTTGGCCTGCAGACTGGGGCTGGCATCCCCGATCTCGTCCAGAAAAATGGTCCCTCCGTTGGCGATCTCGAAAAATCCGGCCCGGCTGTCCCTGGCGCCAGTGAAGGCGCCCTTGACGTGGCCAAAGAGCTCGCTTTCCAGGAGCGTGTCCGGGATGGCCGTGCAGTTGACAGGCACGAAGGCCGAGGCTCGGCGGTCGCTGTTGTAGTGCACGGCCCGGGCCACCAGCTCCTTGCCCGTGCCCGACTCCCCGGAGATGAAGACGTTGGCGCTGGTCTGGGAGGCCTTGCGGATCAGGTCGAAGACCGTGCGCATTTCCGGACACTCCCCGATGATACCGTGGGTGGCAATCTCCTGTGTTCCGGCGTGCACCGCCCGTCGCCTGGCCTGCTTGTCCAGGATCCGCCGCACCACGGCGAGGAGTTCCTCCCCGGTGAAGGGCTTTGCCAGATATTCACCTGCCCCGTCGCGCATGGCCTCCACGGCTCCGGAAATGGACGGATAGCCAGTGATCATCATGATTTCCGTATCCTTGAAGTTCTCGCGCACGTATTTGATCAGGTCCAGGCCGCTGGATTTTGGCATCTTGAAGTCTGTAATGACCAGATCGACGCTCACGGCATCGAGGAAGTCCCCGGCCTCCTCCACGCTGCCGCAGGTATGGATCTGATAGCCGGCTCCGTTGAGATGACGCGAGATGACTTCCAGGGTTGCCGGACTGTCATCCACGGCCAGAATCGTCATTCTTTGTTCTTGCATGTCGTGTTCTTCCCGTTCAATCCTGTGCCGCCGAGGCAGGATCGGCGCAGGGAAACGTGATCTCGAACCGCGTTCCCCGACCCGGTTCGCTGACCACGTCGATGATCCCGCCATGGGCGGAGACTATGCCGTGCACCACGGCCAGACCCAATCCGGTTCCCTGGTCAGAATCCTTGGTGGTGAAGAAGGGATTGAAGATCTGCCGCAGCACCTCGGTCTCCATGCCCACGCCGGAGTCTTCCACCAGGAGATAGACGTCGTGGTTGAAGGACAGAGTGCGGATGGTCAAGGTTCCCCCGTCGGGCATGGCATGAATGGCGTTGACCATGAGGTTGACCATGACCTGTTTCAGGTGCTGGGGGTCGCCCATAATGTCCGGCAAGTCCTCGCTCAGGTCCAAATGGATGCCAATGTTGTTCCTCGCCGCACCCGTTTCGATGAAATACAGGGTGTCCCGGATGACCTGATTCATGTCGACCATGCTCTTCTGCAGCGGAACCTGGCGGCCAAAGATCATCAGCTTCTTGATGATTTCCCGGCTGTGCAGGGCGGACTTGACGATATTGTCCAGATCCCTGGACACTTGGGAGGGCAGGTCGGGGGTCTGCGCGGCCAGTTGCGCGAATCCCAAAATATTGGCCAGGGGTTCGTTCAGTTCATGGGCCACGCCCGCCGCAAACTGGCCGATCTTGGCCAGACGGTCGGCATGCTGAAGTTGGCGCTCCAGGTTTCTTTTGGTGTCCATGGCCTCGCGCTTGGTGATGATCCAGCCCACGTGCTTGGCCAGGGCTGAAAGGAGCTCACATTCAGTGGGCAGAAAGGCATGGGAAATCCCGTCCTGGGTGGCACCTTGGAGGCTGACGCTCAGATGTCCCCGTTTGACCTTGTGCACCATCACGCTCTGCTCCATGCGGGAATGGGCCTCGGGGGCGTATTGTCCGCTGAATAGGGAATGGCCGTCCAAAACCAGGCGTACTCCCGTGAATTCGGGATACTGGAAAGAGGGGGGGATGAGGGCCAGGATCTCGTGCAGAATGTCCGGCAGGTCGCTGTCCATGTTGGCCACGATCCTGTTCATGGCGTGCAGGCAGGAGAGCTCTTTGTTCAGGGCCATGAGGCGGTCCTGTTCATGCATCAGCTTTCGTTGGCGTTCGACGTGGGCGGTCACGTCCTGACCTACGCACAGGACGCTGACCAGTCGGCGTTGGGAATCGAACAAGGGCTTCATGTTCCAGTCGATATAGACCGTGCGGCCATCCTTGGTCCGCAGAGAACCCTTCATGAGGGACAGGCGCCCCCGTTCGGCAATGCCGGCGAATTCGGCCTTGGCCTTGGCCCGATGTCTCTGATCTACGCAGGTTTCAAACCAGTCCAATCCGGCGATCTGGCTGGTCAAGTATCCGGAAACCACCTCGAACCGGGAATTGCCGTGGATGATCCGCCCGGTTTCGTCCAGGGTGATGACGATGCCGTGGCTCAATTCCATCACGGCATTGTAGTATTCGGAAAGGTTCATGTGCCCCCCAGGCTCCTGGCCTTCCTAGCAAAGGCTTGTGCATGGGTCCAAACAAAAAAACGCGGCCCCCAAGGGGACCGCGTTGCAAAACGGGGAACAGGTTTCTGTGGCCTAATGCCCGCTGATCTTCAGGCCCCAGCCTTCGAAGACGAACAGGATGGCGAAGCCATACCACATGGTATAGATGACATAGAACACCAGGGAAAAGATGACGATGCCAATCTTGTTTTTGATCTGTTCCGGCACGACCTTGTAATAGTTGTAGGCCGTTTCCACCACCTTGGAATTGACATTGAAGGCGACTTTGGCCTGGGCAAAGGCCTCCTGTTTTTTCAATTCCTTGTCGAAGCCGCCGAGGATCTTGTACCAGTTGTACACGGCCTGCCTGTCGTCCTTGCCCGCCAATGCCGGATACTTGGCCTTCAGGGCCGCGCTGTCGTTGTTGTACAGCTTGTCCGCATCATTCAGACATGCGTTGAGGATGGCAACATAGTCGCCGTTGATGGTCAGTGCCTTGCCCTGGGCCGAGGCCGTCCCTCCGGCGGCAGTGATGAGGGCCACGCTGTCGGCGGCCTGGGCTTCATCTTCCATGTTCATGGTTACCTTGACATTGTAGCCAGCCAGTGTCTTGGCCTCCTCCTTCAGGGCATCCACGTAGTGGGCCGACCCCTTGGAGATGGAGTTGTACAGGTTGTCCAGATAGGCCATGGCGTTATGCCCGTCGAAAAGCGGCTGGAACATGGCGAAGAGGACGATGAAGAAGAGCACAAGGAGGGCAATGCCCAGGTTGAATTCCTTCTTGTTATGAATCATATGATCAATCCTTATACTTCAGTGTCTTGATATTCTTGAAAAACGCACTAAACACCCAGATGCCGAACAGGGCGATGACGATGAAGAACAGGTACATGCCAACGGTGTCCATGCCCTTGGCCAGGCCAGCCCAGGAGGCAGGCAGGATTTCCATGCTGACCAGTTTCTTGGGCAGGGCGAAGAACCGGTTCACGAAGCCAGCCATGACCGAGACGGCGAAGAAGCCGCGAATGGTGATACCTGGCACGACCTTGGTCACCAGTGCCCCGATCTGGATGCCAACCAGGGACCCGAGCAGCATGCCCATGGCCAGGGTGTAGAAGATGAATCCGTAGATGGCGTACTGGGTGATGGCCCCGTAGCCGGCGGTGAACACGATCTGGAAGATGTCCGTGCCGACGGTGGTCAGGGAGGACACGCCCAGGATATAGACGAAGATGGGGAAGGTCAGAAAGCCCCCGCCCACACCCATGATGCCCGCGGCCATGCCGACCAGGGCGCCGGACAGGACCAGGAACAGCCAGGAAATCTTGCGGCCGCCCGGGATAAGGCCCTGGTCGAAGGTGACCATGGGCGGCAGGGTGATGCTCTGCAGTTTCTGGGCGATGCCCGTCATGGACGCGCCTTCTTTGGCGTCGTGGGCGCCACCCTTGACCCCGGCCTTCTTGGCGCTGAAATAGTCATACATGCCATAGAAACCCAGAAAGCCGAGCATGATCGTGTACACGACGGTAATGAATGTGTCGCTCAGCACCGGGTTGACGTTGTACAGAAAACGGTTGATGCCTGCGCCCACCGTCGTGCCGACGATGGCGCCGATCAGGAAGACGAAGGCCAGAGGCACCGAGACGTTGCCCATCTTGCGGTGCAGGACCGAACCCATGATAGCCTTGGCGAAGATATGGAAGAGGTCCGTGCCGACGGCCAGAATACCCTTGACGCCGGCGCTCATAAGGGCCGGGGCGATGATGAAGCCGCCGCCCGCACCGATGCAGCCGGAGATCAGTCCCGCGCCGACGCCGACGAAGATGGACACCAGAAAGATGAACATGCTGTAGTAGGACGGGCTGTAGGCTTCCTTGCCGCCAATGGCGCTGGGCAGGGCTTTGCCGATTTCATCCGCAAAGGCCCATCCGCCCAGGACACAGGGGATGAGCAGCAGGGCGAGCAGCCAGATCCGCCGTTTATCGCCTAGAATCACGCGGGCGTTTTCCACTTCCCACCGGGCAAAGGACCGAGAGCCCTCTACCATGAATGAACCCCATTGTTTGAAGAATCCCATACGTGTTACCGCCTCCTCTTTTTCTCAAGTCCTTAAGAATTCATGCAGGTGGCACATCCAACCCGCTTTCCTCATCCAATTGTCTGCTCCGATCGCCAGCATCGCGGAGCTTGCGGACCAGGTCTTCCAGGTCCGCTGGCTTCATCAAGTAGTCGTAGGCTCCCATGGCCATGCCCGAGATGGCCGATTCCATGTCCGCATGGCCCGTCAGCATGAGAATCTGGACCAGAGGATGGCGCATTCTGATCTCGCGCAGGACCTGAATTCCATCCATGCCGGGCATGTTCACGTCCAGGACCACCACATCGACCGGATCGGTTTCGAGCTGGCCCAAACCTTCCGGGCCGCTGCCTGCCATCGTCACCACAAACCCTTTTCTGCGCAGTCGCTTGGCCAGGATCGCCGCAAACTGGGTTTCGTCATCGACAAGAAGAACCCTGATTGTGCCCGCGCTCATCTGGCCAACCCTGTCAGCCTCTGCGGCTGGCGAATTCGCGAACGCGCGCGTCGACGATTTTTTCTTCATGCCGACGCTTTTTCTCCACTGCTTCCTTGACCTTTTCCACCAGCACATCGATGTTACAGGGTTTCATCAGATAGTCTGCTGCACCCAGGCGCATTCCGTCTATGGCGGACTCAAGGGTGCCGTGCCCGGTGAGCATGATGACCTCCACCAGGGGATGCTGCTGCTTGATGATCCGCAAAATCTCGATACCGCTCTGACCGGGAAGCTTCACGTCAAGGATGACCACCTCGATTTCGCCGTGCATCGCAAGCTTATGCATGGCCTCCTCGCCACTGCTTGCGTGAAACACCTCCATCTGGCGCATGGTCAGGCGTTTCTTCATGACGTCGATGAACTGCGCATCGTCATCGACCAGCAAAATATTGGCGTCGGTCACACTCCATCCTCCTTGACGATCTGGCCTGAGGCCGATCCCCCTCGGTCATACACCCCGGGCTCTCGGACTCCGGACCTCAAAAGCAACGCCCGTGCCAACAGAGCAGGACTGCGTGGCGGAATCGTCTCGCATACGTGCGGATGGTATTTTTTAACTATTTGATTTTATGTATAAAAATAAATATAGAATTTTTGGCGGGTCAGGGCAGGGGGCCGGACGATGTCAAATCCGGAAAAAAAATTGAGTTGGGCTGGGGTGTTTTTCCCCACAGGAGCATTTCGCCCCGTATGCTGGATTCTGCTCCAATGCTCCGTAAATATGGATAAAAAAATAACTTGCCATGCGCGGGGATCTTTTTCCCCGCGTTGTCAGCCGGTTTCCTGAGTGCATGGGCCAGAATTTCCTGCCCCATGCCGTTGGCCCGAGAGTTCATCTGTCATGCGGTAGATCCAAACCGGCTTGTCGATCCGGTTTTTCAACACTGCCACGGGCGTGAGGCCGACAGCCTGGAATTCAAGACTGAGCAGGAGCGCCCCGGGGCGGAGTTCAGCCTGGGCCTTGCGGGCCGCCCGCTCCATGCTCTCAGGCCGCTGGAACATATAGACCATCTCGAAATCGCTCCAGTCCCCGCTCCACATATCCGCCCTGCGCACCGTGGCGAAGGGGCAACGTATCCCGCACAGAAGACGCAGAGCTCAGCTCCATTCCCACCCGATGAGCCGTGCCTCGGGGAAGATTCGGTGCAACTCGCGAAGACCGTCTCCCAGGCCGCATCCGGCGTCGAGAATGCGTGCCCCGCGGGGCAAGGGTGCGAAGGTTTGGATTCCGTCCAGAATGCCTTTGGGCGTGGGGAAAAGGGGCGCATCCTTCCATATATTTAATGGATAGCAGAGAATCAAAAAAACCATGGCCACGAGCCAGACCCAGGCCGGCATTTGGGAACCAATCTGCGTGGCGCAGAAGGAGAGGGGAAAGCCTCCGGCAACGCAGAGTCGTCTCCAGGGTGTGGTACCCCTCCGGCCTGTCCCCAGTCCAAATCCAGTGGCCAGAATGGCGCAAAGCCAGACAGGGGCGCCCAGGATGTACAGACCAGAAAAAATCCCCCAGGCTCCCACCCAGGCCAGAAGTGCTGGTACAGGCCAGAACATGGCGCCAGGGGGTTCGGTTTTGAACGCCTGTGCAGGGGAGGGAACAGTTTTCGCATTTGGCTGGGGCATGGTTGGTTTGGATGTGGACGACTGCCCATGAGGTTAAGGAGACAACATTGGGGCTCGTTGATGCCGAGACATGACTTTTCTGTTGTGATCCGCTCGGATTTGTGCTGGTCTGCCGGCGTCATGACACACCAAGCACCTTTTGAGATTCCGGTCGAGGAAGGCCTGGATGCGCAGGCCCGCGGCACACGAAATCCCCTGCGTAAACTCTACTACTGGACCCTGCATTGGGCCGCCACGCCCTATGCCCTGCCCGCCCTGGTGGTTCTGTCCTTCGCCGAGAGCTCTTTTTTCCCGGTCCCCCCGGATGTGCTGCTCATTGCCCTCTGTTTTTCCACGCCCACGCGGTGGTTCCGTCTGGCGCTGTGGTGCACCGTGGCCTCGGTAGCCGGAGGGGTGCTGGGCTACTCCATCGGCTGGGGCCTGTGGGATGTCGTGGGGCAAGCCATTGTCCGTTTCTACCACGGCGAGTCCGTGGTCGAAGCCGTCCGGGTCTGGTACCGGGACTACGGTTTCTGGGGCGTACTCATCGCGGCCGTGACTCCCATCCCCTACAAGGTATTCACCATCGCCTCTGGCATGATGCGTTTTGATGTGGCCCCTTTTCTGCTGGCTTCGGTGCTGGGCAGGGGCTTCCGGTTTTTTCTCGTGGCCGGCCTCATCCGTCTGTTCGGAGCCAGGATCAGGCCCTTTCTGGACAAGCACTTCGAGTTGGCGGCCTCAGCCCTGGTCCTGCTCGCCATTCTGGGTTTTTTCGCCATCAAGTATCTCAAATAAGGCCTACCTCGGGTATCGGGCCTCCGCGCTCCGAACCTCCTGCCATGTTCTCATTTCTTCAGACTTGGCCAGATTCTGGCCAAGGGGCGCAGGTTTTTCGTTTCCACCCAGGGGGCCGTGGTTGTGGCGTAGGCCTGAAAATGCGGCGTGCGGCGGTGCGTTTCGTAGAACGCCGGCGCGTCTTCATACGTTTCCACCAGGGTGAAGAGCGCAGGGTTGTCAGGGTCCTGCAGGATGTCAAAGCCCAGGCAGCCGGGCTCGAGGGCCAGGGAGTTCTCGCCCTGACGGATGACCGCTTCGCGGAATTGGTTCACGAATTGGGCTCTGACCAGGACATCGACAATGACAACAAACATGACTGTATCTCCCTGATGCGGGTTGCAGGTCGAGGTTGGATAGATGTCTAACGCCGGGGCGTCCAATGGAGCCGGCCCGGCGGGCTGAACGTTTTGCCGACCCAAGTCAGTCGTCGCAGGGAAGGATGTCAGCCGCCATATTCCACATATCAGCTCTACGCCGAGAACGAAACCTTGAAACAGCTCCCTTTCGGCTGCATTTCAGAGGCGGTAATCGTCCAGCCGTTGCGCTCGCAGATGCGTTTCACCAGTGACAGTCCGAGCCCCAGTCCCAGCCCCCTGGTGGCCGTACCGCGCACAAAGGGCTCGAAGATGTGGTCCCGCTCGTGGGCGGGAATGCCCATGCCCGTGTCTTCGACCCGGAACCCGTCCCGCTCCAGGATGACGCGCACCGTTCCACTGGCCGTGTAGTGCAGCGCGTTGCGCAACAGGTTGGCCATGGCCGTGCGCAGGAACGTCGGGTTGTGGCCGGCCGTGCCAGCCCCTTCGTCAATCAACTCGAAAGCGAGCCCCTTGGCGCGGATCGACGGCCCCCACAGTTCGGCCTGTTCCCGCGCGACCTCGGCCAGCGTGGTCGTCTCGGCGGTTTCGGCCGGGCCTGACCGCGCGAGGAGCAGAAACGTCCGGACCAGGTCGTTCATGTCCCGCGCGGCCCGGGCGATGCGTTCGACCTGCCCGCGCTGGGCGACCTGCAGCGGGTTTTCGAGCAGCAGCTCGCACGATGTGGAGATGACCATCAGCGGTGTGCGCAGCTCATGGCTGACATCGCTGGTGAAGAGGCGCTCGCGTTCGATGGACCTGCGGAGCTGGCCGAGGGTCGTGTCGAAGGCGGCGGCCAGATGCCCGATCTCGTCGTCCGCATAGCCCGGGGCCAGGGGGGCAGTGCGGGTGGCGAGCTGGTCGGGGTGCCGGACCTGTCCGGCGAGCCGTGCCACCGGCTCCATGACCTGTCTGGCCATGACCACGCCGATCCCCCAGGCGCAGACGATGCAGAGCAGAAAGCCCGCCAGAACCACCGAGAAAAGAATCTCCTCCCTGTTTTCAAACTCCCGCTGGTCCTGCAGGAGCATGTACCGCGAACCGTTGACCTCCAGGACATAGATGTAGGCAGCCTCGTCCTCTTCCTCGATCTCCGTGAACCCATCGGGATAGTCCGAGAAACGCTCCGGGATGGGGTGACTGGCCGAGTTCGAGGCAAAAAAGCGGGTTCGGGCGTCGAGCCGCGGCTCCCTGCCGGCCTTGATGTCCTCGTGGAGGACCATGTTCAGTTTGCCGTACAGCTCTTTTGAGATGAGCTGATCTTCGACAAAATGGACGACGGCCACGATCCCCAGGGAAAAGGAGCCGCTGACGACCATCGTCATGAGCACGAAGGCGATGACGATGCGCTGGGAGAAGGGGAGTCTAGAGGTCATCGGCCTTCTCCGCCAGACGGTACCCGATGCCGTGCACCGTGTGCAGCAACGGAGAATTGAAGGGCTTGTCCACGACCTGGCGCAGCTGGTGGATGTGGCTGCGCAGGCTGTCGCTGTCCGGGCAATCGTCGCCCCAGAGTTCGCGCTCCAGTTCCTCGCGGCGGACCACGGCCGGGCTTTTGCGCATCAGGATCTCCAGGAGCTTCAGCCCGAAAGGGTGCGGTTTGAGCGTTCTGTCCGCACGCCGCACCTGCAGGGTCTCCACGTCGAAGGAAAGGTCGCCGACCCGCAATTCATGGCCCCGTCCCCCCCTGGCCCGACGCAGCACGGCCTGGATGCGCGCGTGGAGCTCTGACAGGGCGAAGGGTTTGACGAGGTAGTCGTCGGCGCCGGTGCTGAACCCGCGGATGCGGTCGTCCAGCGTGTCGCGGGCGGTGAGCATGATGATCGGGACGTCGAGCCGGGCATCCTCGCGCAGACGTTTGCAGATCTGGTAGCCGTCGATGCCGGGCAGCATGACGTCCAGCACGATCAGGTCGTAGGCCTGGGTCACGGCCAGGTGCAGGCCTCCGAGCCCGTCCTGGGCGCAGTCGACGGTGTAGCCCTTGAGCTGGAGGTAATCGAGCACGTTGGCGAGGATGTCGGGGTTGTCTTCAACGATCAGGATGCGCATGGATGCGGACCTTGGATTGGGGATTCACGAATTTTTCACGACAGCACGACATTCGGCTCACGGCCAGGGGCATAGCACGGGACAACACCACGGAGGAATGTACATGTCCCTTTCACGATATGCCCAGGTTCGCTGTTTGGCCATCATCCTGGGCGCCTGGCTGGCCGTTTTTTTTCTGACACGCCTCGTCTTGCTGGCAAGTCACCTAGGCGATGTCAATACCGGCGTGCTCGGCATGCTGGGTATCTTCGGCCTCGGCCTGGTCCACGACCTGAGTTTTCTCAGCTACGCGGCGCTGCCCGTGGCCCTGCATTTCGCCCTGTGCCCGGCATCGGCCTGGGAATCCGGGTGGCACCGGGGCCTGCTGCGAGGCCTGATGGGGCTCAGCCTCTTCGTCATGCTCTTCACGGCCGTCTCGGAATGGCTGTTCTGGGACGAGTTCGGCGTCCGCTTCAACTTCATCGCCGTCGACTACCTCGTCTATTCGAACGAAGTCATCAACAACATTCTGGAATCGTACCCCGTCTATCCCCTCCTGGCCATGCTCGTCGTGCTCTCGGCGGCCGGGGTCGCCCTGTCGGGCAAGGTCATGGACCGGGCCATTGGGGCGCCCCTGCTGTCGCGGCGCGGCCGCGGCCTGCTTTTCGCGGCCGTGGCCGGGGCGAGCCTGCTCGTGACCGTTTTCGCGGGGCAGGACTTCGCCGCAGGCGGAAGCACCACGCAACGCGAACTCGCGGCCAACGGCCCGTTCCAGTTCTTTGCGGCGTTTCGCAACAACGAACTCGACTACTCCCAGCTCTACGCCACGCTGCCAGGTGAGGAAGTCGGGGCGCTGCTTCGCCGGGAGGTGGCCGAACCCGGCGCCCGCTTCGTCGGCGACGACCCCCAGGACATCCGCCGTGAAATCGACAATCCGGGTGCCTTTCGGCGGCTCAACGTCATCGTCGTCACGATCGAGAGCTTGAGCGCGAAATATCTCGGCTGTTTCGGCGATACACGCAACCTGACCCCGAATCTGGACCGACTGAAGCCCGAGAGCCTCTTTTTCAGCAATTTCTTCGCGACAGGCACGCGCACGGACCGGGGCTTGGAGGCCATCACCCTGTCCGTGCCCCCGACTCCCGGACGGTCCATCGTCAAACGCCTGGGCCGGGAAACCGGGTACGCGAGCCTCGGCCGGCAGCTGGAGGCGCGGGGCTACGACAGTGTCTTCCTGTACGGCGGACGCGGCTATTTCGACAACATGAACGCGTTCTTCGGCGGCAACGGGTACCGCATCATCGACCAGACGAGTGTTCCCGAGGAGGAGATCACCTTCAAGAACGTCTGGGGCATGTGCGACGAGGACCTCTACGCCCAGGCCCTGCGGCAGGCGGACATCGACCACGCCGTGGGCAAGCCGTTTTTCCTCCAGCTCATGACCACATCCAACCACCGTCCCTTCACCTATCCCGAAGGCCGCATCGTCATCCCGTCGGGGTACGGTCGGGAGGGGGCCGTCAAATACACAGACCACGCCATCGGCGCTTTCCTGGAAGAGGCGCGGCGCAGGCCCTGGTTCGGGTCCACGGTTTTCGTCATCGTTGCGGACCACACGGCGAACAGCGCCGGCAAGGAGGACCTGCCCGTGGAGAAGTACCGCATTCCCCTTTTCATTTTCGCACCAGGGATTGTCGAACCGCGTGAAGTGCCGACGCTGGCAAGCCAGATCGACTTGGCCCCGACCCTGCTCGGACTGCTGAACCTCGACTACACCTCGACCTTCTTCGGCCGGGACGTGCTGCGCGAGGATGCGGCCGGGGGACGGGCGCTCATCGGCAACTTCCAGCACCTGGGCCTCTTCGACGGGCATGATCTCGCCATCCTGAGTCCGAAAAAAGGGATGCGCCGCCACGACGACGCCCTGGGCCTGAGCGACGAGTCGGCCGGCAGCGCCCGTGACGCCCTCGTGCGCCGCGACATCGCCTACTATCAGGGCGCGAGCCACATGTTCCAGCATGGCCTCCTGCGCTGGTCGTCAGAGACCCCGCTGAAGGGGGACGACGGAGACGCGTCACCATCAGTCACAGCAATGTCCCCGCCACAGGCACGCAAGGAGGGCTGATGATCTCCGGACGCGCTCGAATCCTCCCTGTGCTGGGAGGCCTGATCGGCCTGACCATCCTGCTGTACGCCACAGTGTTCGCGCACCGCGGCGTGCTCGGCGTGGATATCATGGAGGCCCGCAACCTCATCACGGCCCGGGAAATGATCGAGACGGGACACTGGTTCCTGCCCACTCTGCACGGGGAGCCGCGCTTGGCCAAGCCGCCGTTGCCGACATGGCTCACGGCGGCGGCCATGCTGATCGGCAACCACGGGCAGGACACGGATCTGACGGTGAACCGCATCCCCTCGGCCCTGGCCGGCGTGCTTCTCGCCGCTTCGCTCTTCGGGCTGACCCGTTTCTGGACCAGAAGCACGACTGCCGCTGCGTGGGCCACGGCCTTTTTGACCACCAGCTACATGTTCGTGCTCATGGCCCGACGCAACAGTTGGGACATTTATTGCCATGCTTTCATGTTGGCCGCGATATGGGGGCTGGCGGTGATCGTCGAATCCTCCTCGCCCAGAAGGAAGTTGGCCGTGGGAACAGGGCTGCTTCTCGGTTTGTCGGGCTTGAGCAAGGGGCCTGTCGGCTATTACGCCCTGCTGCTGCCCTTTGCCGTATCCCTCCTCTCGACAGGCGGCTGGAAAGGGGTCCGGACCCACGGCAAGGAACTGGGGCTGGCGCTGGGGATCGGAATCACGCTGTCATCCGTCTGGTTCGCGGCCGCTTGGCTGGCCATGCCGCACGATTTCTCACGCATGCTTGTCACGGAGCAGGGCGCCTGGTTCACGGAGCACACCAAGCCCTTCTGGTTTTATCTGCAATTTCCGCTCATGACGGGCATCTGGGCCCTGCTTGCGTGCGCCGCGCTGTGGCCGGGGCATGCGCGTCCACTGGTCGAGCCGCTGATGCCGTACTGGCGTCCTGTGCTGTGGAGCCTCGGCTGCGTCCTGCTGCTCATGCTCGTCCCGGAAAAGAAGGACCGGTATCTGCTGCCCGTTCTTGTCCCCCTGAGCCAGCTCATGGGCGTGTACATGACGGGTTTGCTGCGCGATCCGGAAAAAGGCGGACGCTTTGGGCGCGTGCTCGTTCAGGCGAACACCGTGATTTTCGGGCTTGCGTGCATTGGAATTCCGACTGCGCTGCTCTGGCTGCGGCCGCGATTTCCTGCCCTGGACGGCCCTGGGGTTGCAGCTGTGGCCACATTGTTCGCCCTTGGGGCTGCGGTCCTCTTCCTGCTGCATCGCCGCCAGCGTCTGACCGCCCTTTTCGCGGTCAAGTTCGTGATTCTTGGGTTGTGCCTCCTGGCATTGCCAGCCTTTGTCCGCCCGAATGCCGGGAATTTGTCCGTGCCGTTGACCGAAATCCGCTCTTTCGTGGCGGAGCGGCCGGTTATTGCCGACGGATTCCTGAAATTACAGGATTCGTGGATCATCGGGAAAAAACCGCTCGCGCAGGCAGATTGCGGCGCAAACGGACTTCCAGAATCGCTTTGTTTTGTTTCGCGAAAAAAATATCTGGTCATGCCGGATGCACTGAATGGCTATACGTCGGAAAATAGCCTGCACGTCTCCGATTTGTCCGGGGACGTCATACACCTGGTCAAACTCGAACGCCGTGACGAGAAATGATTCGCCGTGGTTTGGATCAGGAAGGAAGTGCGTAGAGGAGTCGTAAGAAATCAAGTCGTGAGCATCATGAACAAGCGAAACATATTTGTTGGGACGCTGACCTTGTTCGCGTTCGTCCTGGGAGCGCAGATCTTCGCGTGCTTGTCGGCCCATCATGCGCGGATGTCCGAATTTCCGCCGAATTTCGGGAACTTCATAGAGGTTCGCGCCGTCCTTGAAAATTCCGGCGACGGGAGGCCGTACACCTTCGTGGTAGTCGGCGATCCTCGCAGCCCCGGGACATTCGAGGACCTGGCGCGGGATATCCACGTGGCGCATCCGGCCTTTGTCGTCATCCTCGGGGATTGGGTCGATGGGGCCAGCGGCGATTGGCATGCGTATTACCGTCAGAGGGCGGCTGGTTTCGGATTTGCCTGCCCAGTTTTTTTCACGCCGGGCAACCACGACGTGGACCCGAAGGGCTTTCCCCTGGAACATTTCGAGAAGGAGTACGGGCCGAGCAATTTTTCCTTTGCACACAACGGCGACCTGTTCATTTTCATCAGCCATCTCGACAAGCGCTTCTCAAACCGCCAATCCCTGGAATACCTGGGTTCTTTCGATCAGAGGGAACTCGCCGCATACCGCAATCGTTTCGTCTTCATGCACATTCCGCCCTGCGTTTCCCCGGACATCCAGGAGCGGCATACGGCCGACGAAAAGGAGTTCGAACGGGCTTTCGAAGCCCTCGGGATCGATTACGTCCTGGCCGCGGACTTTCACGGCTACAACCGGACCAGCTTGGGCAACGTCGAGTACATTGTCACGGGTGGGGGAGGCGCTCGGCTGCACGAGTCGCGAGGCAGGCAGTTCCATCATGCCGTGGGGCTGACCGTTGGACCCGGCATGGTTTCCGAGCGCATCATCCCCGCTTCGGCGCATTTCAAGGTGCATGAATGGTTGGACATGAACCTGACCGTACATGTCGGACCATTTATTTTGAAGCACCACATTGTGTTCATTCTACTCAATATAATAACGGCGATTATCCTTTTTGCCGCAAAGAATCGTATTTTTAAGAATAGCTGATTCAAGGAGTCCCATGAATTATTCGTCGCAGTGGCTGTTGCTCATGATAGGGTTTTGCGGACAATTCTTTTTCTTCATGCGTTTTTTCTGGCAGTGGATTGTCTCTGAAAAAAACAAAAAAAGTGTCATACCAACGAATTTTTGGTATTTCAGCCTAATTGGAAGCGTATTTCTTTTGGCTTATGCAATATTACGCCGCGATATTGTATTCATTGTCGGCCAATCGACCGGTTTCATCATTTACTTCCGCAACCTTTTTCTTATTCGACGCGAGAAAAGGAAGGCCTGTTCTGCCTCCTAGTCTGATTACGGCCGTTTCGTCCCGCCTGCGGTTCACGGAAAAATGCAGTTCGACCGTAATTTCCCGCAACTCTATGGTACCCAAGGTTTCCACCCCCTTCCCGCTATGTCGCGGCTCTGATTTTCGGGCGCACCGCCAGTGCGACGATGACGGCCAGGAAGGCAACCGTGCCGCCGAGCACGAACGGCGCGCGCGAACCGATCAGGTCCCAGCACAGGCCGGCGGTGACGCTCCCGGCCAGCATCATGAGCCCCACGCCCATGTGGAAGATGCCCATGGCCGTGCCCTTGCGGTCCTCGGGTATGCGGTCGCGGATGAGCGCGCGGCCCACGCCTTCGGTCAGCCCCATGAACAGCCCGTACAGGGCGAAAAGCCACCACACGTCGCCCATGCCCGCATTGGCCACGCCGAGATAGACGAAACCGTACAGCATCCAGCCCCCGAGGACCATCCGCCAGCGGCCCACCCGGTCGCTCAGGATCCCGAGGGGGTAGGCGCTGAGCGCGTAGACGAGGTTGAAGAGCAGGTAGGCCATGATGGACTGCGTGTCGGACAGGCCAAGGTCCTTGGCGCGCAGGATGAGGAAGGTGTCCGAGGAATTGGCGAAGGCGAAGACCAGCAGCGGGGCCAGGGTCAGCCAGAAGGCCTTGGGCAGTCCGGACCAGGGCTTGCCGGCCAACGGGACGCGGGCCTGGGAAGGCGCGTAGGCCGGGGTCTTGGCTGCTTCGTGCAGACGGAAGGTCAGCCACACGGCGGCAAGGCCCGGCACAGTCGCGATGAGGAAGCTGGTCCGGTAGTGGCCGGGAAGCAGAAAAAGGAGCATCGTGGCCAGCAGCACGCCGATCATGGCCCCGGCCGTATCCATCATGCGGTGGAAGCCGAAGGCCTGGCCGCCCTGGGAGGCGTCCACGGCGTCGGCGATCAGGGCGTCCCGGGCCGTGGTGCGCAACCCCTTGCCGGTGCGGTCCATGGCCCGGGACAGCAGGATCATGGGCCAGGAAAAGGCCAGGGCCATGAGCGGCTTGGATATGGCCCCCAGTCCGTAGCCCCAGCGGATGTACGGCACACGCCGGCCCAGCTTGTCGCAGTGCCAGCCGGAGGCGCCCTTCATCACGCTGACGATGACCTCGGCCAGACCTTCGATGGCGCCGAGCACGGCCACGGGAGCGCCGAGCACGGAGGTCAGGAAGAGCGGGACCACGGGATAGACCATTTCCGAGGCCACATCCATGAAGAAACTGACCCAGCCGAGGCGCTTGACCTCCTCGGGCAGAGCCGCGCGAGCTTTAAACGTGTCATATATGAATCCCATATTGTTCTCCTTGGGTTGGGGGCGGACAAGTCGGCCCAATAAAAAAACCACGTCTGAGCGTGGTTTCATTTGACCGCAAAATTCCTACCATCGCTGTTGCGAAAGTAGGAGTCATCGGCGGCTGTCGCGGTTCAAGGGGGACTCCATCCCCGAATCGAAAAGTATTCCGAACGAAATAACGAGTAAAGATGAATTTTGTCGATCTGTCGGACGATTTCATCCAGGCCATCGCATTCGTCGGATTGTATATTCGGCCCCGGCCGTTCCCCGTGACTGGAAACGGCAAAGTCAATGTCTTCAAGAAGGATGAATCCAATATTTTGATTTGCTTCCTGATCCGCTTTCCCGCCAAGAATGGAAAATTTGACACGGAGGAAGTGGTGACAAGCAAAGGGTACCGGGAAATGTGGAAGGCCGAGGTGCTGCGCTACATGGGCAAGGTTGAGGAACTGACCGGAAAGAAGGTCACGCCGGCGAATCCGGCCGGGGCCATCACGACCGTCAACGCCCTGCCTAGTAGGTCAAACCATCCGCGCCGTCATGAAAATACTGCCCGGCAACATCCAGCAATTCGGAGCGTAATTCGTCGCTGAGTCGGTTGGCGTAGCGCTGGTACAGCGACTTTGCCTGACCCATGAAGACATCCAGGATTTCAGGGTCGAAATGGGTGTTGCGGCGGTGGTGAAGGATCTCCAGGGCCGCTTCGCAGCCCATGGGTTCCTTGTACGGCCGGACCGATGTCAGGGCATCGAAGACATCGGCCACGGCAAAGATCCGGGCCAGCAAAGGGATGTCCTTTCCAGAAGTCCCCTGCGGGTAGCCTTTCCCGTCGTATTTTTCGTGATGACCACCGACGACTGCCTCGGCGTCGCGAAGCCACGTTGAGCGGGTCACCACATCCAGTCCATGGTTGACGTGCGTCTTCATGATTTCGAATTCTTCTGCCGTGAGCTGGTCCTTCTTGCGCAGGATATTGTCTTGAATGGCGATTTTACCGATGTCATGCAGGAATGCCCCCTTCACGAGGGACCGCATTTCTCCTGCATCCATTCCCAGTTTTTCGGCAATGCGCACTGCATAGAGGGTCACCCGGTAGTTGTGTTCATCCGTGCTGCTGTCCCGCTTTGCAATGACGCATCCGAGCAAAGAAAGAGTCTCCAGATTCGCAGTGATGAGATTTTGAGAAAATGCAGTAAGTCTGTTCACAAGTCGTACTATGACTGGGTAAAGCAATATTGTCGTCATGAATACCACAGCAATGACACCTAAAGCTGCCCTCAATACTGATTTGTTCATGCTTTTGATAACAGGTTCTGACGGAGCATAGACAACCTGTGTGTAAAGAGAAACGTCCTGTTTGATGTTTGTGATGGGCAGGACGGCATGCAAGAGCAAATGTCCGTCGATTTTCATGGTTTCCGACACCTGCTGCTTGGCCCCGGGCTCTGGTCGTGGAAGGGCGCGCATATGGTTCCGAACGGCTTCATGGTAGCCAAGGGAGGAGTCCGTGTATTCCTCGGCTCCGGGTATCCCCGGGAGATAGAACCGGATATAGACGACATCCCCCAGTTCGTCTTTCTGCCGCAGGGCGGCCGACTCCTCGATGGCCTGGTGGAATGCAGAAGAGAAATTCCCCTTGCGTTCAGACTGGATCATCTGGGTGCGCGCCACAAGCTGCAGCAGGTCTTTCCTGGTTTCCGCCACAAAGGCCTGCTCCAGGCGAGTCTGCTCCATCATGTAGACAGCCACGGCCAGAAGCAGGGCTATGGCCACCGTCATCATGGCCAATCGGGCCACCAGAATCCGATAGGCGAATGTTTTCAAGGAAATTTTTCTTGCATAACTCATGGTGCGTGCTCCGGACAAAAACGTGCGTTTGCGTGGGGCCATCCGTATCTGTGCTGGGTTCCTGCCATGTTGGGGAGAATGTGGTGCAGTGATGCATTCCAGTACATTTTTTCCGGACAGAGCGCATCCCTGGAGACCTCCCTGATGCACGCCACTGCCCTCCCATGCCGGGGAAATGCGCAAACAGACGATGTGGCGGGAATGCGGCCGGACACTTGGCGGACCTGAATTCTGCGCCGCACGGATGATTCATGGCAGCAAGCCAGCCGATCCCGCTGTACTCAGGGTGATCCAATCGCAGTCCCCAATCCGCTGACGAATCAAAAAACTTGAAGCGTGCACGGACGATGATCTGGTGGGGTGCCATGAAACTATCAGCTTCCGGGACACCACTCCGGCAGGGATGCCCGCCACGATTCCTGTCCAGTGCCGTCGGGGATGCGCAGCGCCGAGGGCGAAATGCCGTCCCGCAATTCCTATTTCGTCTCCTCTGCAACCTGCCAGCTTGCCTGCTGTTGGGCTGGTCCAGAAATCATCATTCAATTCTTGCTGATACGTGTTTCTGTCGCTGCGAGACGGGTTGGTGCGTTTCTTGATCTGCACCGTGTCAACCTGTCCCGCACGATGCGTGCACGGAGGCTTTCCGGCTGGTCGTATTTGGCGCCTTGCGCAGGGACGATTCGGCCAAGGGCGCTCATGTGGAAGAAGGAGGAGTCATGGAAATTTTCGGAGCATGGCGGATTTTTCTCTTATTTTGCCTTGCGTTGATGGCGGCGCTGACGACGTTCTTCACCCCTGCGGCCTGGTCCGCCGAGAACGCGACGGCTCAGGGCGTCGCGGTGCAAAACCAGGAATTCAGGGCGCGCCTGCTGGACATGGCCGGACTCATCGGCGGCGCACAGGCCTTCAGCGTGACCATCCGCAGCGGGTACGACGCGATCCAGGCCGACGGCCAGCGGATCGAGTTCGGCGAGAAGCGCAGGGTCACGCTCCAGCGCCCCGACCGCATGCGGGTCGAGGCCGAACGCAGCGACGGCGACCGGGGGCTGATCCTGTTCGACGGCAAGGTGCTGACCGCCTTCAAGGCCGACGACAACGTTTTTGCCCAGGTGGACAGGAATGCCACCGTCGACGAGATGCTCGTGTACATGGTCCGGGACCTTCGCCTGACCTTGCCCCTGGCCAGGATGTTCCACACCGGCTTCCGGGGCAGCCTGGAGAAGATGGTCACCTTGGTCAGTTTCGTCGAGGAGAATTTCCTGTTCGACGTTCCCACGGATCATCTGGCGGTCCGTTCCGAAAATGTCGATCTGCAGGTCTGGGTCGCCCAGGGCGAACGGCCCCTGCCGCGCAGGGCCGTCATCACCTACAAGAAGGAACCGGGCCAGCCGCAGTTCTGGGCCGAGCTGTCCGATTGGGATCTTTCGCCCGCGGTCACGGACGCGAGCTTTTCCTTCACGCCTCCGGCGGGCGCCGAAAAGATCCCGCTTCTGGCTCCCGCCAGGAAGAAGGGGGCCCTCCCCATGCAGGAAGGGGGTGCACAATGAGTGGCTTGAATCGAGTGGCAGCCATCATCGTGGCGCTCATGTTTCTGCTTTCGACGGCCATGACGGGATTTGTCGAAGCCCGGGGCGGAGCCCGAAGCGGCAGAGGACGCAGCGGAGGAGGCCGCAGCGGCGGGAGCGATTTCACGCGGTCCAGCCCGGCCAGGGGAGGAGGATTTTCCTCCGGGTCCAGAAGCGCCGCCCGTCCGTCGACCCGGCAGTCCGGATCGGTGCAGCGACAGGCCCGGCCTGAAACCCGTCAGGCCGGCCCGGCGCAACGCGTGACCCAGTCCGGTACCCGGCAGCAGGCCGCCAGCCCGTCCACGCGGCAGGCGACTCGCCAGGAAGGCGCGACCCAACGGCAGGGGACGCGTCAGCAGGCCTCCTCGGAACGGCAAGGCCAGCGCCAGGAGACGTCGACGGACCGTCAGGCCCAGCGGGGCGAGAATCGCGACGCGGCCCGCGACGACCGGCTCGAGGGTCAGGAGCAGCGGCTGGAAAACCGCGACGACGCCCGCGAAGACTGGCAGGAGCACATGGACGACTCCCGCGAGGATTGGCAGGACTTCGCCGAGGACGATTGGGACCACCATCATTATGACGATGGTTGGGACGACGATGACGACGAGCTCGGAGCCTTCGTCGTCGGCGCGGCCATCGGAGCGACCGTCGGGGTCATCGCCGGGGCGGCGTCGCAGCCGGACGTCACGCACGTGACCAACGTGACCTATGTCACGGCCCTGCCCTGCGCCGGCAACGAAGTCATCGTCAACGGCGTCAGCTACTACCAGTGCGGGACGACCTGGTACAACCGCGGGTATCAGGGCGGCAACGTCGTCTACATGATCAGCGGTCCCCCGCCGGGCTATTGAGCGGTGTCCAGGGATGCATAGGGCAGACCGGTCGCACCCGTAGCTGTCCGCTTCGAAGCGCGGGAGGCGACCACCGCTGAACGGGCGGGTTCCGTTTCAATCAAATCAGGAAGGATGGCACCATGATACTCTTTTTCTCCAGCGTGGGGCTCTTGCTGCTCGGCTATTTCATCTACGGCGCAATCGTGGACCGGGCCTTCGGCGTCGACCCGTCCAGGCCGACTCCGGCCGTGACCATGGCGGACGGCGTGGACTACATGGTCATGCCGAACTGGAAGATCTTCCTCATCCAGCTTCTGAACATCGCCGGCCTGGGGCCCATCTACGGTCCCATCCTCGGCGCCCTCTACGGGCCCGTGGCCCTGATCTGGATCGTCTTCGGCTGCATCTTCGGCGGGGCGGTGCACGACTACTTTTCGGGCATGCTGTCCGTGCGCTTCGAGGGCCGCGGCGTACCGGACATCGTCGGCCAGAACCTCGGCAACGCCTTCAAGCAGCTCATGCGCGTGTTCTCCATCGTCCTCCTGATCCTCGTCGGGGTGGTATTCTTCCTCGGGCCCGCCGAACTGCTGGAGAGCCTGACCGGCATCGACCGCAACGTGCTCATCGGCATCATCATCGCCTACTATTTCCTGGCCACGATCCTGCCCATCGACAAGATCATCGGGCGCATCTACCCGGTTTTCGGAGCGGTCCTCATCTTCATGGCCCTGGGGACAATCACCATGCTCATCATCAAGGGCTACGAATTCTTCCCCCAGAAGACCTTCGAGAACATCAACCCCGAGGGCCTGCCCATGTGGCCGCTGATGTTCATCACCATCGCCTGCGGCGCGGTCAGCGGGTTCCACGCCACCCAGTCGCCGATGATGGCCCGCTGCCTGCCCAACGAGAAATACGGGCGCAGCGTGTTCTACGGCTCCATGATCGCCGAGGGCGTCATCGCGCTGATCTGGGCCACCCTGGCCATCTCCTTCTTCCACACCCCCGAGGCGCTGAATGCCGTTCTGGCCAAGGGCGGCCCCGGTCTGGTGGTCAACGAGGTGTCCATCAGCCTGCTGGGCAAGGTCGGCGGGATATTCGCCATCATCGGCGTGGTTGTGCTGCCCATCACTTCCGGGGACACGGCGTTCCGCAGCGCCCGCCTCATCGTCGCCGACATGCTCGATTTCTCCCAGAAGGAGCAGGGGAAGCGGCTTGTCATCGCCTTGCCCCTTTTCGCCATCGGCTTTCTCATCTCGCTGTCGGATTTCGGGCTGATCTGGCGCTATTTCGGCTGGGCCAACCAGACCCTGGCCGCAGTCGTGCTCTGGACCGCCGCCGTCTACCTGGCCAGGATCGGAAAAGCGCACTGGATCGCCACGGTCCCGGCGGTGTTCATGACTGCGGTGGTGGTCAGTTTCATCGCCAACTCGCCCATCGGATTCAACCTCTCGATCAACGTCGCGACCATCATCGGCATCGCCGTGACGATCGTCTGCACCGTCGCCTTCTTTGTGCACGTGCGACGCCTTTCCGTGCCGACTTCGGGGGTTGTCGGACAGTGATGGCCGGGGTCGAAAATTCAATGCCGGGTGGAAAGCGCCCCGCGCAGGCGGGGCTCCCGAAAAAGCAAACAAGAGGACGTCGATCATGAAACGTTTCATTTTTCTCGTGGCCTTGCTGAGCGTCGCGTGCTTGAGCCCCGTCCTGTCCCACGCCATGGACTGCACCGGGCAGTGGCGCGGCACGGTCACCGAATCGACCAACAAGTGCAAGAACGACCTGGGCAAGGGCAAGCCTGGCGAATACACCCTGACCTTCATCCAGAAGGGCGAAGAAGTCGTGGGCATGGAAAACACGGTCAAACGGCCGTACAGGGGCGTCGTCAACCCCGAACGGCCGCAGTTCGTGCACCTGGTCGGCTCGTACGTGACCACCGGCGGGTTCGTCTCGGAAGCCGTGGACATCGAGTTCAAGAGCGAGACCACGGGAGTTGGGAAGTCCGTCTGGCGCTGGTCCAACGGCTATCTCTCCTGCGGCGGGAGTTTCACCTTCACCCTGGAGAAGGTCCAGCCCTGAAACCAGCATTCCATTGTCGACCGGAGAAGGGACAGGATTTTCCCGTCCGTCAGCCTTCCAGATCCGGCCAGAGATAGAGCGCGTTGTCGCGGTCCATGGAGGCCATGAAGACGGCCAGGCGTTCTTTGTCCCCGAGTACGCACTCATGGAAGCGAATGAACTTGCCGGCCTTGGATTTGACGCCGAAATCTCCGACGTGCATTTCCACGAGCTCCAGCCGGACATGGTTCTGCGGCGCCAGGAGGATGTCGCAGATCTCCTGGAGACATTTCGCCGGATCCCATTTGGCCGATAGGGACGAGAGCCTGTCCAGCAGACTCCGCATCTCCTGCGAGCCCTGGGAAATCTTGGAGTGCAGCGAAGGCGGCGCGGCAAAGGGTCCGCTCTCCCTCAGGGCATAGCCCAGGGTTTGCATCTGGGCCTTGAGCAGTTCCTCGGAGCGGTGGAGTTCGCCCCGCATCGTTTCATCCCGGCGCAGAAGCTCTGGCGCCAGGTCGGCCAGGAAGAGGACCACATTCTCCGTCAAGATATCCCGCAGTTCGGCCAGCGACGGGGCTGCGGCCGAGAAGTTGTGGTCCAGGAATTCCACCGCGTCCTGCATGACATCCCTGCGGACCATCTCCCCTTCGATTTCCGTCCCGAAGATGACGTATTCCCTGCGGTGCATGGTCAGGAGAAAGACGCATTCGCGCACCTTGGGGTCGGTGAAGACCTGCCTGATTTTGGACGAACTGCGCAGAGCGTCCAGGGCGTCCTTGCGGTTGTCGAAGATAATGGGGCCCAGGGTGCTGCCCGTGGCCCGCTTGCGGTCCAGGACAAAGGGTTCGCCCAGGGCGTCGATCATGCCCCTGGTGTAGGCGCAGGCCGCCTGCACCGCCTCGGCGAGCATGGCCGAACATTTCGTGTCCGAGATGTCGATGGCATTGTCTTCGGCGATGCGCCGCACGAGCCGCTCAACGACGGGATCGGCTGTCCGTGTGGAGTTCCTGGAGAAGAATTTCATGGCGCCCCCCTGCCGGGACGCGTCCCGGCCATTCAAAGCGATGATCTTTACGGTCGGTCTGGGTTTTCCCCGCCGCGGCGCCTCCGGCAGGGCCTACACGCAGGTCCGTGTTTTCCGGGCGTGACGGCGAGCTGTAACGCAGGGCGGGTATTCCATCTCCACCCTGGAGAAGGTCCAGCCCTGAACACCGGATCGTCCACCGGGTGAGCCGCAGATTATTGGATTCCGCCGATTTTAAGGGCATCGGCTGGTTCGCATCCCTGTCCCCCTCCTCTAGGCTGGACATGATGGTCGCCACGCTGTTCGGCACCTACCCCACCGGTCTCGCCTGCAAATTCTGACGCGGCAGTCCGCCACATGGGGAAATTGGGCCTTTCCCTCCCTCACGGTCAAGAGAGCGGGGCCTTTGTCATGCGTGTTCCCGACTCCAGTCCATGACGTGAAAGCCCCAGCCGGGCAGATCGACATAAAGGCCCCGGTCGCTCATCTCTCCGCCGTCGCGGACGTAAGCGCTTCCGTCCAGATCCACCAGACGCCATGCCGCGCCGGCGACGTCATTCCCGAAACCAGCGACCAGGGCCTGCGCCGGAGCCGGGGAGAAGTTGACGACCACCAGGCAACGGGCCTCGTCCGTTTCCCAGATCCAGGCCAGCAGGTTCTCGCAGGTCATGTTGTCGGGCCAGCCGCGGCATTCCAGCAGACGCCACCGGCCGCGTCTGCAGCCGTTCTCGCGCAGGCGGGCGAGCAGGCCGCGATAGAAGGCGAAGAGTTCCCCGTCGGGTTCCTCGTCCGGGCGGCGGGCCAGGAACACGGGCAGGCGCACGCGGCGTCCGTCGAGCTGTCCCTCGTGGACCAGGGCCGCGCCGGGCAGGGTCAGGGCGACGACCGCGGCGGCGCGGTCCGCCCCCCGGCCGAAGACCGAGGCGGTTCGGGGCTCGTCATGGTTTTCGATGAAGCGGACAAGGCGCTGCTGATAGTCGAGTCCGGCCTTGAGGTGGGAGCGGATGGCTGCCGGGGCGTCATGTTCGAGCCGGTCGTAGAGACGCTTGTCGTAGCAGAAGTCGAAGCCCTGCTGCTGCAGCTCCCACTCCAGGTCCCAGTAGGCTTCGGCCATGAAGACGAAGCCTGGTGCGGCCCGTCGCACGGCCGGGACGACCTCCCGCCAGTAGTCGGCCTCCGGCCGTTCGCCGGCACGTTTTTTCCAGGTCCTTTCGAACACGTCGTTCAGCAGGAGCATGGCCATGTCGCAGCGCGCTCCGTCGCACTGCCCGGCGATGTCCGTCAGGGTGTCGATGGCGGCCCGGCGCAGGCCGGGGTCGAAGGCGTTCAATTGGAGCACGTCGGGCCAGGCCGGGAAGTAGGGGTCACGGCCGCAGGCGAAGACGCGCCCGCCGATCTCGATGAAGGACGACGGGTCGCAGACCAGATCTTTAGCGCTGCCCTGGATGAAGTACTCGGGGTGCTCCCGCGTCCAGGGGTGGTCCGGGGCCACGTGGTTGGGCACGAAGTCGAGAATCAGGCCCATGCCCCGCTCGGCCAGGGCCGCGCGCGCCGCGGCCAGCCCTTGCGGGCCGCCGAGGTGCGCGTCCGCGACGTAGCGGCGGATGCAGTAGGGCGAGCCGACGTTGTCGGCGGCGTCGAAGCCGGGCAGGGCGCGGCGGAAGTCCTCCAGCAGGCCGGCGTTGCGCATGGAGACCTCGATGCCCGCCGGGCTGCGCTCCCAGACGCCCATGAGCCAGACGGCGTCGAAGCCCAGGGACGCGATGTCGTCCCACTCCCGTGCGGGGATAGTGCCGAGGTCCACCGGCTGCCGGTGTTTTTGCGCCAGCTCCCGCAACCAGACCCAGGTGTTGATCTCGTAGATGACAGGGTTGTTTTCCAAGTGTTTCATTTCCGGCCCCCCTTGCGCGAGTTGGCGTCCTGCCGGAACGCCACCTGCTTGCCTTCCCGGAGGGCATGTTCCGGGTCCAGCAGTCCGAAAAGCTGGATGGTCTTGGCCACGAGGCCGGTCCAGCCGGTCTGGTGGCTGGCGCCGAGGCCGGCGCCGTTGTCGCCGTGGAAGTATTCGTAGAAGAGGAGGTGGTCCCGCCAGTGCGGGTCGGACTGGAATTTCTCCGTGCCGCCATAGACGGGCCTGCGGCCGTCCTCGCCCCTGGTGAAGATCCGGGCCAGCCGGTCCGCGATCTCCTTGCTGACTTCGAAGAGGTTCATGAGCCGGCCCGAGCCCGTGGGACACTCGATCCTGAAGCTGTCGCCGTAGTAAAGGTAGTAGTTCAGCAGGGCGCGCAGGATGATGATGTTGACCGGCATCCAGACCGGGCCGCGCCAGTTGGAGTTGCCGCCGAACATGCCCGTGTCCGACTCGGCGGGCAGATAGTCGACCCGGTGCTCCTGTCCGTGGACATGGAAGACGAACGGGTTGGTCTGGTGGAACTTCGACAGGGAGCGAATGCCGTAGGGGCTCAGGAACTCGTTCTCGTCGAGCATCTTCGAGAGGATGCGCCGCAGGCGTTCCTCGCTGACCAGGGCCAGGATTCCCCGCTCGGCCACGCCCAGGTGGCCGGGGCCCGTCTTGTGGATCGAGTCGAGGAGTTCCGGCATCCGCTTCAGCCGCCGCATGATCTGGGACAGGGCTCCGGGAATGCTCTCCCGCTGCCACTTTTCGACCACGGTCGTGGCGCACAGGGGCAGCAGGCCGACCATGGAGCGCACCTTGAGCCGCTGGGAGCTGCCGTCAGGCAGCCGCAGCAGGTCGTAATAGAAGCCGTCCTCCTCGTCCCACATCCCTTCCCCGCCGGGCCGGTTCATGGCCGCGGCGATAAAGCAGAAGTGCTCGACGAACTTGAGAACCATGTCCTCGTAGTCGGAATCGAAGGCGGCGAGTTCGATCGCCAGTTCGCTCATGTTCTGGGTGAAGAGCGCCATCCAGGCCGTGCCGTCGGCCTGTTCCAGGTAACCGCCCGTGGGCAGCGGGGCGCTGCGGTCGAAGACGCCGATGTTGTCGAGGCCCAGGAAGCCGCCCTCGAACAGATTCTTGCCGAAGCGGTCCTTGCGGTTGACCCACCAGGTGAAGTTGAGGACGAGCTTGTTGAAGGTCGTCTTGAGGTATTCCATGTCCGCCTCTCCGCGCATGGCCTGCTCGGTGCGGTGCAGGAAGAGCGTGGCCCAGGCGTGGACCGGGGGGTTCACGTCGCTGAAGTTCCACTCGTAGGCGGGCATCTGGCCGCTGGGGTGCAGATAGACGCCGCGCAGCATGAGCTGCAGCTGATCCTTGGCGAAATCCGGGTCCGCCATGGCCAAGGGCAGGGCGTGGAAGGCCAGGTCCCAGGCCGCGTACCAGGGGTACTCCCACTTGTCGGGCATGGAGATGACGTCCTCGTTGACCATGTGGAACCATTCGGAGTTCCGGGCGCTGTGATACCCCGAATGCAGGGGATGGGAGTTGTGCTCCTCCAGCCAGCTGTCCCCGTCGAAGAAGTAGAACTGCTTGCTCCACAGCATGCCGGCCATGGCCTGGCGCATGACGTTCGCCGCGTCCTGGCCCACTGCCGGCGGGGTCATGGCCGCGAAGAATTCATCCGCTTCGCGCAGCCGGGCGGAGAAGATCCCCTCGAAGTCATCACCGAAGGGCGCGCAGAGCCCGTCAGCGGTTTTCTTGCGCAGCCGCAGCCGGACCGTGACGGCCCCTCCGGCGGCGACCGACGAGCGGTAATGCGCCGATGCCTTGGTGCCCTCCTTGGCGGGGTTCACGGCGTCAGCCCGACCCTTCACCACGCAGTCGTTGATGCCGTCCTTGACGTACGGCCCGGCGTTGGGTCGGCCCGGAAAGAGGCGGTCGTTGTTCGTGGAATTGTCGGTGAAGAGGAGCGGCGCGCCGCCGTCGCAGGACAGGACGAATTCGCCCAGCAGCCGGTGCGTCGCCACGAGGGAGCTCTCACCATCCGGCGCATCGATCTGCCTGAGGCTCGGCTTTTCGGGGGCCCGGTTGATCTCGGTGATCCAGGACGCCCAGTCGTTGCGGAACCACAGGGTCGGCAGCAGGTGCAGTTCGGCCGCGTCGGGTCCGCGGTTGTGGGCCGTGATGCGCACCAGGATGTCCTCGGGCCCGGCCTTGGCGTATTCCACGAAGACGTCGAAATAACGGTCCCCGTCGAAGACGCCGGTATCGAGCAGCTCGTACTCCATCTCGTCCCTCGACCGGCGCGCGTTCGTACGGATCAGGTCTTCATAGGGGAAAGGGGCCTGCGGGTACTTGTAGAGGCATTTCATGTAGGAGTGGGTCGGCGTGCTGTCCAGGTAGAAGTAGTACTCCTTGACGTCCTCGCCGTGATTCCCCTCGCTGTTGGTCAGCCCGAAGAGCCGCTCCTTGAGGATGGGGTCCCGGCCGTTCCACAGGGCCAGGGCGAAGCAGAGCTGCTGCCTGTCGTCGGAAATCCCGGCGATGCCGTCCTCGCCCCAGCGGTAGGCGCGGGAGCGGGCGTGGTCGTGGACGAAGAAGTTCCAGGCGTCGCCTCCCTCGCTGTAGTCCTCGCGCACCGTGCCCCATTGCCGCTCGCTCAGGTACGGCCCCCAGTGCTTCCACGGGGCTTGTCCGTCCCGGGCCTCCTCAAGTCGCCTCTGTTCGGATGTCATGACAAAAACTCCTTCCCGCAGGCCCTGCCTGCAGGTGGGTTGCGACCGCTGCCGCGGATTGTCCGGGGCCGGGTCGACGAAAGTGCTCCTGTCGTTCTGCGAGGGTGTAGCAAAAAGCATGCATTTTGTGTGGCGTGTGCGGGAGGGGGGCGGAGGTGAACGACTTTATCACCTCATACACCAATTCAGTGACAAGGGACAAGACCATTCGACAGTCGAGCGTTTTTCACCAGTCACATCTCGCGGGCCGTCGGCGCGTCACATCTTCTCGATCGTCAAACGTGCGGGACGTTATTTCGTCCCTGGGTTGAAGGGGTTCCGGTGCCCTGTGGCCCGCACTGACGAAAAATGGTGCGCTGCGGGCCATGTCGGAGACGGATACCGTTCCGACCGACGTGGTATGCAATTTGATATGGACTGAAGACAGCCACGCCCGCGGCGACCGGCGGCGCGGCTCTCGGTCCCGAGTTGCGGAACATCCAACCAAGGAGAGGCAATCATGAAAGGCAAGGCGATGATGGTGGCCCTGGCGGTGCTCCTGATGCTTCCGGCCCTGGCCGGGGCGGTCACGGAGAAGGATTTCGAGGTCAAGACGACGCAGAACCTGATCGATCTGTGCACCGTTTCCCCCAAAGACCCCCTCTACAACCAGGCGGTGAACTTCTGCCACGGGTTCCTGGTCGGGGCCTATCAGTACTATGTGGCCGCAGCGGCCGGTCCCGACGGGGTCAAGCTCGTCTGCTTCCCCGAGGCTCCCCCGACCCGCAACGAGGCCATCGGGAAGTTCATCGAGTGGGCCAAGGCGCATCCCCAGTTCATGGGGGAGAAGCCCGTGGAAACTGAGTTCCGGTTCCTGATCGAGACCTGGCCCTGCAAGTGACGGCGTGCGAGACGGGAAACCCATGAACAAACGGCATGATTTCATGCACAGCTCCAAGGAGATAACCATGAAACGGATCATTCTTGTCCTCATACTGGCCATCGGTCTCGGCCTGTCCGGCTGCTCAGGGATGTCGGACACCCAGCAGCGCACCGTCACCGGCGGCGCCATCGGCGCCAGCGCAGGCGCCCTGATCGGCGCCGTGAGCGGGCACACGGTCATGGGCGCGGCGGTCGGCGCGGCCGCAGGAGCCGCTGGCGGCTACATCTACGACCAGAACCAGAAGTCCAAGGAAGCCTCTTACCAGAGCGGCTACAACGCCGGCCAGAAGGCCAACAAGTAGGAGATCTTCCGACACGTGTCGGTGTTTGACAGCCCATGCACTCCCACATGCACTCCCCAGGGCGTGCGGGCAGCGTCGACGTCTTGTTCGCGTTGCGGCTGCGAGGGAAGGTATTCGAGTCCCGATGGTTTGTCTGCGCCATGCAGCAGGCAGGCACAGGTATGCCGAATTGTCTTACCAGCGACGGCGCGTTGCGGCCGACCGCTCCCTGCGTATGACGCAAGCCGTTTTCTCCTGCGGTCCCTTGCTCGTGAATCGATTTCATGTCATTGAAAACTCATATTGAAATGTGTTCTCACGATGTTGAACCGGGTGCGCCCGGCTTCTTTTCGAGCCCCCTGCATGGATCTCGCACTCCGCAGCCTCGGCTGCGCAAATGGAATAACCAAACGCAGTAATCATTCATGAGCATCCTGATAGACCTTCATAAGCTGACCGCCGAAATTTCGGCCCGTCTGGTCCGATCGACAGCCGAGTCCCTGGACGAGGACATCACGCAGTCCCTGGCCGAGGTGATCCCCGCCCTGAACGCCGATCGTGGCGGACTGGTCTCGGTCGGCAACGGTTCCCCCCTCGCGCACGTCGCACATGTCTGTTACGCGGACGGGATCAAGGAGGTTGCCCGGGACATCAATCTGGTTGAGCACTTTCCCTGGGCCTATCAGACGATGGTGGTCCAGCAGCGCATCGTGTCCATCACGAGTCTCTCGGATTTCCCGCCCGAGGCGGAAATCGACAAACGCTCCCACGAAGCCATCGGCACCAGGTCCATCCTGAGCGTACCCTTGATGATCGGCCAACGCGTTCACCACATTCTGGTTTTGCACGCCGTGAAGACGGAACAATATTGGCTGGAGGAGGTCGTCGCCCAGATCCGGCTCATTGGCGAGATATTCGTCAGCGCCCTGCAGCGCCGCGAGTCCGAGCTCATCCTCAAGGACACCAGGGATCGGTTGGAACTGGCGGCACGATCCGCAGGGTGTGGGATGTGGGAACTCGATTTTGAGAGCGGCGTGTTCTGGATCACTCCGACAGTTCGCGGCCATTTTGGATTCGCGCCGGACCAACCGGTAACCATGAAGGAGGTCTTGGCCCGGATCGACCCCGTCGACCACTTACCGGTGCTCGCGCAGATCGAGGAGGCCCGTAGAACGGGGGAGGAAATCACCTTCAAGTACCGGCTCAGGAATAACGGCAACGGTATTCGCTGGCTCATCTCCAGGGGGCGGGTCGCCGAGGTCGGCCCCGAGCGGAAGAAGCTGCTCGTGGGCGTGACCCTGGATATCACCCAGAGCATGGAGATGGAGCAGAGGCTGCAGGACAAGGTCCGCGAGATCGAGGAGCTCAAGCGGCAGCTGGAGCGGGAGAACGAATTTCTGCGCAAGGAGGCCGGGGTCATCATCGAGCAGGGGGAGGTGCTGGGCTCGAGCGCGAAGATGCGCGAGGTCATGACCCAGATCGTCCAGGTGGCCCGGACCGGGAGCACCGTCCTGCTGCAGGGCGAGACCGGCACGGGCAAGGGGCTCATCGCCCAGACCATCCACCGCCTGAGCGACCGGGGCAACCGCCCCATGGTCAAGGTCAACTGCGCGGCCCTGCCCGGCGCCTTGGTGGAGAGCGAGCTGTTCGGACGCGAGAAGGGGGCTTTCACCGGCGCCTTGAGCAAACAGCGCGGGAGGTTCGAGCTGGCCCATGGCTCCACGCTCTTCCTCGACGAGATCACCGAGATGTCGCTGGAGACCCAAGCCAAGCTCCTGCGCGTCCTGCAGGACGGCGAGTTCGAGCGCCTGGGCAGCCCCCAGACCATCAAGGTCGACGTGCGGGTCGTCGCGGCCACCAACCGCAACCTGGAGGAGGAGATCGAGCACGGCAGGTTCCGGCGCGACCTCTACTACCGGCTGAGCATCTTCCCCATCACGGTCCCGCCGTTGCGGGAGCGCCCCGAGGACATCCCTCAGCTGGTCTGGGAGTTCGTCAGTGAGTTCGGCGAACGCATGGGGAAGAAGATCCGCCGCATCACCAGCCGGGACATGGAGATCCTGCAAACCTACGCCTGGCCCGGCAACGTGCGCGAGCTGCGCAACGTCATCGAACATTCCCTCATCGTCAGCTCCGGGGAAACCCTCCAACTGCAGCGCCTGGCGAGCAGCCACCTCACGATCGAAAGGGGGCGATCCCTGGAGGATGTGGAACGCCAGTACATCCTCTCCGTCCTGAAGAGCACCCGGAACAGGATCAAGGGGCCCCGGGGAGCGGCGGAGGTGCTGCAGATGAAGCCATCGACCCTCTATTCCCGCATGCGCAAGCTGGGCATTATTCTTGAACGAACATGATCGGGAGGACGGCATTTCGTCCTCTGTATTTCATATCGTCTCGCTCTCTGCGCCGCTCCTGTCAGGACTCTTCCGAATCATCATCATGTTTTCATGAATTCAGCCTGTTGCGTGTCGAATACGCGTGATGACGCATTGTGCACGTTCTTTGCTGACATCACAGGCTATCTGGGAGTTTTTGCCTCAAAGCGAGCGATCTCCCAGGGTAGCTTAAGGTCCAGAATAGTTTTTCGTTCCTGGATCTGGAGTTGGAAATTTCCCCATAGTCTTTCTTGGTGCACATTTTGAAAGGATTGCTGACATGAACCTCGCCGTCATCAAGATCTACCCAGCGGCCGGTTATGCCCCGGCCATCATCGATGTGCTCGAGTCCATGAAAGCCGCTCTCGGGGCCGCCGCGGACTGCAAGGACTGCTCCGTCGCCTTCGAGACCGGGGAGGACGGGGCCATTGTCTATACGGAGATATGGTTGTCGCAGGAGGCCCATGAGAACCATCTGCGTTCGGCCATTTTCTCGCGGATGCTGGAGGCCATGGAGTTCTCGCGCAAGCGCCCAATCGTCGAGTTTTTCACCGTCACCGAGGCCGGCGGGATGGAGTTCATCGAGCGGGCGCGGACGGGGACGATGGCCGGGCTTTGATCCGGCGGAGGAAACACGTCGTATGTTCATTTCAACCCAACAAGGAGTCCATATGAAGAAGATGCTCATCCTCGCCGTCATGCTGTCCCTGTGCGCCTGCGCCACGAGCGGGAAACAGTCCACCACGGATTTCAACCCAGCCGACCACTTCCTCGGCGCCGACTACGCCAAGCTGCAGGCCGTCCCGGAACTGAAGGGCGGGCTCGGCTGGCGGAGCCCCGAGTTCAAAGCCAAGGACTACACGGCCATGTACATCGAGCCGGTGAAGCTGTGGAACGCCGAGAACATGGTCAAGGATTCGGGCCTGAAGATGGACGACCTGAATCTGCTGGCCACGTATTTCCATGACGTGCTGACGCGCGTGCCTGACGGGCAGAAGCTGCAATTGGCCGCCCAGCCGGGCCCCGGCGTCATCGCCGTGCAGGCGGCGGTGGTCGAGGTCGAGGCCAGCAGCCCCGTGTCCAACGCCCTGACCTCCGTCATTCCCGTCGGCATCCTCCTGTCCGCGGGCAAGCAGGTGGCCACGGGTCAGGCCATGGGCGTGGGCAAGTGCGCCGTGGAGGTCAAGTTCGTCGATGCCATGACCGGCAAGAATCTGGTTCTCTTCGCCGACACCAAGGTCGGCAAGAAGTACAGTTCCTCCGGGTTCACCAAGACCGGCCAGACCGAGGAGGCCATGAACGAATGGGCCGCCCTGCTCAAGGAGCGCATCGACGTTCTGTGGACGAAATAGGTGTTCGTTGGCCGTCAAGTCGTCGCAGGCGGCATTGCCCCGCCGGGACGTTTTGCGATTCGGGTTCCGGTCCGCAACGTGGAAGGAGAGGTTCCTGTCCGCCGGGTGCGTCGTCCGGGTGATGGACCGGGACCGCCAGATGTCGGCACCCTCCTGACCTTCGGCGAGATAGTGGACGGCCACGAAACGGAACTGGTATTTAACACACTGGCGGCGCAGGATACGATGCGCCGCCAGTCTTTCCTCCTTCCCGGACGGGCGCGCGAAGTTTCGCGTGCCCGCTGCATCGATGTGCGGGACAGGGCTCGCGAAACAGGCGTCGCCGTCGCCCGGCAAAGGCGGATGGCACTTCGGAAACGGGATTGATTCCCTAGCAAGGAGACGTACATGGCCAGAATCGGGAGAGTTTTCGACTCGACGCGCTTTTCCCAGACGATCAGGTGTATGGCACACATGGGTGTTGCCGCCTCCTTCCTGTCGGTCCTGATCGTTGCGGGGGGGTGTCAGCAGAAGGAGCAGGCCGGGCCTCCACCGGTTCCGGTGGTGGAGGTGGTGAAGGTCGTCCAGCAGGACGTGCCGATCTTCAGCGAATGGATCGGCGTCCTGGACGGGTCCATCAACGCGGTCATCCGCCCGCAGGTCACGGGGTATCTGGTCAAACAGAACTACGTCGAAGGCGACATCGTCAGGAAAGGGCAGGTCCTCTTCGAGATTGACCCGCGCACCTTCCAGGCCGAGGTCAAGCAGGCCCAGGCCGCCCTGGAACAGGCCAAGGGCGAGTTGGCCGCGCAGGAGGCCTCCGCCGCCACGGCCCGGGCCGACCTGGCCAGGATAAAGCCGCTGGCCGCCAAGAACGCCGTGTCCCAGAAGGATCTCGACTACGCCATCGGGCGCGACCTGGTGACCAAGGCCGCGGTGGTGACCGCCAAGGCCGGCATCGCCGTGGCCCAGGCCAACCTGGAAAAGGCCCAGCTGGAGCTGGGCTTCACCAGGATCACCTCGCCCGTGGACGGCGTGGCGGGCATCGCCAAGGCCCAGCTGGGCAACCTGGTCAGCCCCAGCATGCAGGAGGAGTTGACCTCCGTCTCCGCCCTGGACCCCATCAAGGCCTACATCAACGTCAGCGAGCAGGAGTACCTGCGGGCCAGGACGGCTGAAAACAGGGCGACGGACGCCCCCCTGCAGCTGGTACTGGCCGACGGCAGCGTCTATCCGCACCAGGGCAGGATGGCCCTGGCGGACCGCCAGGTCGACCCGGCCACGGGCACCCTGAAGATCGGCACCGTCTTCGCCAACCCGGAAAACCTCCTGCGGCCCGGCATGTTCGGCAAGGTCAGGGCCGTCCTGCAGACCAAGTCCGGCGCCTTGATCGTGCCGCAGCGCGCGGTGACGGAAATGCAGGGCAGATACCTCGTGGCCGTGGTCGCCGCGGACAACAAGGTCGATGTCCGTCCGGTCCAGGTTGGCCAGAAGATCGATTCGGGCTGGGTCATCGAGAAGGGGCTCAATCCCGGAGAGGCGGTGGTCGCCGAGGGCACCCAGAAAGTCAGGCCGGGGATGAGCGTGACGCCCAAGCCCTTCGAACCCGCGGCCCCGGCGCCCGCCAGCAAGGGGTAGGCGCCATGGCACGATTCTTCATCAACCGGCCCATCGTGGCCATGGTCATCTCCATCCTGATGCTCATCGTCGGCATCGTGGCCATGCTCGGGCTGCCCACGGCGCAGTTCCCGAACATCGTCCCGCCCGAGATCAAGGTTTCGGCCACCTACACCGGCGCCGACGCCCTGACCCTAGAGCAAGCGGTGGCCACGCCCATCGAGCAGGAGATGTCGGGCGTGGACAACATGAACTACATGTACTCCACCAACGCCAACAACGGCGAAACGAAGCTGACCGTCAACTTCGACGTCAAGACCGACCCCAACACCGACCAGCTCCTGGCCCAGATGCGCAAAGGGCAGGCCGAGGCCAAGCTGCCGTCGGAAGTGCGCGAGTACGGCGTGAAGGTCGAGAAGTCGACCTCCTCGCCGCTCATCATGTTCGGCCTCTTTTCGCCGAACGGCACCTACGACAACATCTTCCTGGCCAACTACTGCTACATCAACATCAACGACCAGATGACCCGCATCAAGGGCATCGCCAGCGTCACCGTCTTCGGCGCGGGGCAGTACGCCATGCGACTGTGGGTCAAGCCCGACCAGCTGGCCAAGCTGAACATCACCATCCCCGAGATCATGAACGCCATCAAGGCCCAGAACACGGTCAACCCCGCCGGGCAGGTGGGGTCCGAGCCGGTTCCGGCGGGACAGGAGTTCACCTACACGGTCCGGGCCCAGGGACGCCTGCAGTCCGAGGAGGAATTCGGGGCCATCATCCTGCGCGCCAACCCGGACGGGTCCGTGGTGCGCGTCAGGGACGTGGCGCGCATCGAACTGGGTGCCCAGACCTACAGCCTGGAGGGCCGCCTGCAGGGCAAGCCCGCCGCGCTGATCGCCCTGTACCAGATGCCGGGCACCAACGCGGTCGAGGCTGCCGACGGGGCCAAGGCCCTCATGGCCACGCTCAAGGAGCGCTTCCCGGCGGACCTGGACTACGTCGTCTCCCTGGACACCACCCTGGCCGTGACCGAGGGCATCAAGGAGATCCAGCACACCCTGTTCGAGGCCCTGGCCCTGGTCATCATCGTGGTCTTCATCTTCCTGCAGGGCTGGCGGGCGACGCTCATTCCGCTCCTGGCCGTGCCCGTGTCCCTGGTCGGCACGTTCATGCTCTTCCCGCTGCTGGGGTTTTCCATCAACACCCTCTCCCTCTTCGGCCTGGTCCTGGCCATCGGCCTGGTCGTGGACGACGCCATCGTCGTGGTCGAGGCGGTGGAGCACCACATCGAGCACGGCCTCTCGCCCAAGGAGGCCACCTTCAAGGCCATGGAGGAGG
>JAAYCS010000029.1 GCA_012729655.1 Desulfovibrionales bacterium
AGCATGAGCATGTAGCACACTATTTTGCGGTAGGACTCGGAACTCATGCCGCCGTACCAGCGCCTGCCGATCCACACCCCGAAGACCAGACCGGGCACCGAGGCCCCGAAATACTGCAAGGTCGAAGCCGAGTAGAGGCCTGCCATGACGTAGGAGATGACGGTGCTCACACTGGCCACGACAAAAAAAGCGAGCAGGGTGGCCTTGATCTCGTCCTTGGACCACGGCTGGAGCGAGGCGTAGGCGATGACCGGGGGGCCGCCCGCACTGATGGCCCCGTTCAGCCAGCCGGCCATGAACCCGGCTGCGATGCAGCTGATTGTGCCCAGGGGCAGGACGCGGCCCTTGCGGCGCAGGGAAAACAGGGAGAAGGCCAGGGTCATGGCCCCGAGCAGCCCGCTCAACAGCGACGGGGAGACGGTGCGCAGGGCGTGGGTGCCCAGGGCCAGGCCCGGCATGGAGGCTGCCATAAGCAGAGCGGCCGGTTTCCAGAGCACACTGCCGCGCAGTTCGGGGATCATCTGCAGGGTCATGCAGAAACCCACCAGGCAGATGAGAGGGACGGCCTGGATCATGGGCAGGACCAGGGCCAGCAGCGGGAGGGCCACCAGCGCTGCGCCGAACCCGGTCAGGCCCTGGACGATTCCGGCAACGAAAATGATCAGGATGACAAAAAAGAACGTCATTGCAAGGGGTTGAATTTCGGTGCTGGTCGGAGCCCATGCCTGAAGAGGTCCCGCGAGAACAGAACTCTCCGCAACGGGGCAGGGGCGTGCTTCCGCCCCTGGCACAGGAGTGTTTGATCCATGGCCGGGCAGTATGTCGTTGTCAGCTTGCGCCTCGTTGTCGGGTGTTGTGTCCTGGCCGCGGCCCGGCGTGCAGATCGCCACGCGTGCCGGTGCGGCCTGCACCCTTCCTTCCTCCTTTTTCATCTGGAGATCAATGTGTTCTTGTGCGTGCCGCCATTTCCGGTCAGCCCTTTTTTCCCTGCTGCGCGGAACGGAAAAGTTTTTCCAGCCTCCTTTTGAGCAGCAGGCGGTGCAGGTAGGTCACCGGCGCCTTGGCGGCCCTGCATTTTCCGGCCAGGGCCTTTTCCGGCTCGAACAGGATCTCGCCCAGGTGGCTGACCCGGGTCAGCCGCCCCAGGAACTCCGCACACCCGGCGCAGTAGGTGACGATGCAGTCTCCCCGGGCCTGGCCTTTGCGTTTCTCGCCCCAGGCCTTGGCCAAGGCCGGGTTGTGAAACCCCACGGATCCGCCTTCACCGCAGCACAGGGTGCTTCTCCCGGCATTCTGCATCTCCCGCACGCCCACCCCCCGGGAGGCCAGCAGGACGCGCACCGCGTCCTGGATTCCTGGCTCGTGGCGCAGCGGGCAGGGGTCGTGCACCGTCACCCGGCAGGTGCCGGGACCGGGGTCGGCCTCGATGCGGGCAAGCGCCTCGTAAATCGTGGTCACCTTGAGGGGACCTCCGTATGCGGCAAAAATTTTGTAGCAGTTGGGACAGGCCACAAGCACCTCTTCAACGCCCAGGCCGGCAAGACGCCGGGTGATGGCCCCGAACCGCTCCAGGAAATAGTCCTGCCGGCCCAGATCGTGGGAGGGTTTGTGGCAGCAGTCCAGGACCACGCCCAGGTCCGGTATGTCCTGCCGCAGGGCCTGGAAAAACCGCCAGGTGATCTGCGGTCTGGTCCCGGGCAGGGTGCACCCCGGGAAGAAGACCTTCCTGCATCCCCCGGGGGGGTACCAGGAGAAGAGTGCCGAGTGGCCCCGCCGCTCGTAGGCGGTGATGGCCGCGTAGCGGGCGAGGTCCGTCTGGCCGCGGTCCACGGAGTGGCGGCGCATGGCCAGAAACAGGGCTGCGGGGGACAGTTTCTCGGGACAGACCGCCCCGCACAGACCGCACAGGCTGCACGCATAGGGATCGGCCCCGTCCTGTCCGGACAGGGTGGCCAGTGCGATTTGTCCCGGCGTTCCGTATCTGGCCAGAAAAGCGCACTGCCTGACGCAGGCTTTGCACTGCGTGCAGCCCTCGCCGACGTGGCCGGCCTGGCGGGCCAGTGCCGCTGCGGCTGATTCATGCGGGACAGGGGATGCCTCCAGGTTTGCCTCCCCGGCCACAGGCTTCGGCCCGGCATCCCTGCCCCCGGATCTTGTCCGGTACAGGGCCAGGACCTTTCTGGCCGCCAGGGGGAACAACCCGAGCAGGGCAAAGGCGGCCAGCAGCCGGGGGGAAAGGATGCCCGCCGCAGAGCTCAGTCGTCCCAGCTCGCTGCCGGCATGGACGTAGACAAAGGTGCCCGGGAGCATGCCGACCTGGGAAACCCAGTAAAAGGTGCGCAGGGGCATGGCGGTCAGCCCCATGACCAGATTGATCATGAAGAAGGGGATGGCCGGAATCAGGCGCAGGGAGAAGAGGTAGAACGCGCCTTCGCTCTCGATGCCGTGGTCCACCTTGGCCGCGGCCTGCGGGAAGCGGCCCCGCACCCAGTCGCGCAGAAAGAGCCTGGACAGCAGGCAGGCCAGGGTGGCGCCCGTGGAACTGGCGAAGGAGACGAGGACCGTGCCGGTCATGGTTCCGAACATGGCCCCGGCCAGGAGTCCGAGAACGGCTGCACCGGGGAGGTTCAGGATGACGACCAGCAGGTAGGTGGCCAGGAAGGCGGCCACGACCTGCAGCGGGGATGCATGGTAGAGCTCCTGGAACCGGGTTTGCGAGGTTTTGATGGCCTCGAAGGTCAGGTGTTCATGCAGGCCCAGTCCGAAAAAAAGTCCCACCGCAAGCAGAATGGCTGCCCCCAGGGCGGCCAGCTTCCAGTCCCTCATCACGCAACTCCGCTGTCCATGGCCAATCGCGTCGAGTTCCTCGTCTCTGCAATCATGACTATACCGAAACCGTGCAATTTCATAATAGATATTGCCCATGCCCAGAGTCGTTACGCATCGCCGGTTGTCAGGATGTGGCTTGGCGTGCGGGCATGATCCTCTCCCCCGGGCCGGGGCCACGCGAGCGGAAAAATCGAGCCCTGTCCCGCCGCGGCCCTTGCCTTCGAGGCCGGACTGATGTTCAGTTCAGGGCATCCTTTTTCCTACGGGAGGTTCCATCGTGCAAAACCCCATCTATCTCGATTACAACGGCACCACCCCCCACGACCCCGAGGTGATCGCAGCCATGCGGCCGTATCTGGAGGTCGAGTTCGGCAACCCGTCCAGCGCCCACTGGTACGGCATCGCGCCGCGCCGGGCCGTGGAGGCGGCCCGCCAGCAGGTGGCCGGGCTGATCGGCTGCGAACCAGGGGAGGTCTTTTTCACCTCCGGCGGGACCGAATCCAACAACCACGCCATCAAGGGCATGGCCCGGGCTCTGCAGGGCAAAGGCCGGCACATCGTCACCAGCAGCATCGAACACCCGGCGGTTCTGGAGGTGTGCCGGCACCTGGAAAAAGAAGGGTTCGAAACCACCCGGGTGGCGGTGGATGCCCGGGGCATGGTCGATCCCGGACAGGTGCAGCGGGCCCTGCGGTCCGACACGGTCCTGGTCACGGTCATGCATGCCAACAACGAAGTGGGCACCGTGCAGCCTGTCGCGGACATCGCCGGGCTGGCCAGGGCCCGCGGGATTGCCGTGCACACCGACGCGGCCCAGTCCCTGGGCAAGATCCCGGTCAAGGTCTCGGATCTGGGGGCCGATCTCCTCTCCATCGCCGGGCACAAGCTCTACGCGCCCAAGGGAGTCGGGGCCCTGTACGTGCGGCAGGGCCTCGCCCCGGAGAAATTCTGCCACGGGGCCGGCCAGGAAAAGGGCTGGCGGGCCGGCACGGAAAACGTGACCGGGATCGTCGGCCTGGGCAAGGCGTGCGAGGTCGCGGCCAGGGGCCTCCCGGATACCATGGACCGCATGGTGGATCTGCGGGACAGGCTGCACCAGGGCATAGCCGGACGGATGGCCGACGTGCGTCTGAACGGTCACTCCG
>JAAYCS010000030.1 GCA_012729655.1 Desulfovibrionales bacterium
AGAATAAAGACAATGGTCTGTAAATATTCGAGATGAAGAACATTGAGAACGTACTTCTGGATCAGGAAGCATATGACTGTGGCCAGAACGATGACAAAGAGAACCGCCGCGCCCATGCCAAAGGCAACACCTTTCTCCTTGGAACAGCCCAGATAGGGACAGTTTCCCAAGTATTGAGCAAGGAGAATGTTGTTGACGAAGATAGCCGAGATGAAAAGGAGGAAAATATCCATACGCCATACTCCTTAATTAGCCCTTGGATGGTTCCGGACGCTCCAGCTTCTGCTGGGCCGCAATCTTGTCCATCATCTTGCACGCGCCGCAGCCTGAACAACCTGCGTCGAAATTGGGATCCAGATCGACGCCTTTACGCTTGGCCTGCCAGACGTTCAAAAAATTCATCCCCGCCAGGATCAGGCCCAAACAGACAAAGGCGCCGGGGGCCTGGACCATGAAGGTGAATGGATGAAAGTCGGGACCGAACAGGGGGACTCCGAACAAGGTTCCCGACCCAAAGGATTCGCGGATGGCCCCCAGAAAAGTCAGGGAGATGGTAAAACCGATGCCCATGCCCAATCCGTCAGCCAGGGATGCGAGAGGAGGATTCTTCCCGGCAAAGGCCTCGGCCCGGCCCAGGATGATGCAGTTGACAACGATGAGCGGAACGAAAATTCCAAGCTGCTCATACAGGGGATAGGCAAACGCCTGCATGAGCATTTCCACAGCCACAACCAGGGAGGCGGCAATGGCGATGAAGCAGGCGATACGGACCTTCTTGGGAATGATATTACGCACCAGGGAAATGATCACATTGGACAGGGCGAGGACAAAAATAACCGCCGCACCCATGCCAAGACCGTTATTGGCGGTGTTGCTGACCGCCAGGGTGGGACACAGACCCAATACCAGACGGAAGGGCGGAATTTCCTTCCACAGTCCTTTGGTAAATTCTTGCACCAAGCTGGCCATTTCTTTCTCCTTGAAAGAATCTTCTGTTACCAGGAAGTTTTGATGGAGTCTTTGAGGGTTGAATACCACCCAGCGGTTTTCTTGACCGCCTCGGCGGCCCCGATCGACGAGAAGGTTGCCCCTGAAATGGCGTCAATCCCTCCTCCGTCCTTCTTCAGAGCGGCCTTTTCCAGCGCCATCCCCTTGAATTGCTTGGTGAATGCAGGCTCACCGATTCTGGATCCAATACCCGGGGTTTCCTTGTGGGTTGTGATGCTGATTCCGAGCAGTGCGTCCTTGACCACATCGAAGCCAACCAGAACATTAACGTCCCCGCCATAACCCTTTCCACCCGCCTCCATGGCCACGGCCAACAGCTTGCCGTCCTTGATGGACGGAAAAACTACGACTGACTCCCCTTCGCTGCCCGGCTTGGGCATGGCCTTGCGGTCGACAATCGGATCGTTGGTCCCTTGCAGAAAAATCTGTTTCAGAGCAGGCCCTTGCACATTCTTGAGGATCTGCTCTTCGATGATGGGGGTGGTCCAGACTTTGAGACCGGAGAGTACAAAACCCGAAAGGCCGGTGATCGCGGAAAGCACAACGATCATGCGAATAATTTCCATCATGGCGCCTACCTCCCCCCAAAGGGCTTGGGTTGAATGAGGTCAATCAGGGGAGTGCACAGATTGAGCAAAAGAACGGCGAAAGGCGCGCCATCAGGATACACGCCATAGGTCCGGATAATGATCATCAGCGCCCCGCCCAACAATCCATAGATCAGCATGGGTACCCGCCAGACAGGTGAAGAGGAGGAATATGGCATGAGAAAGAATGCCGCCATAAGGGTGCTGCCTGACAGGAGGTGAAACACGGGAGAAGCGTAAAGCTGCGGATCAATGAGATTGTAGAGCAGCGCGGTGAGAAACACGCCTACCAGGAAGGACACGGGGATGAACCAGCGCAATTGCCCACGGCCGAGCAGATACAAGCCGCCGATCAGAATCATCAGGCCCTGCGAGGCACCCAGTGCCCCGAGATTTTCACCCAGAAGCAAGCTCACGGGTTTGATATCGGCAATGGCCGCAGTGCCGAAGTATTTCAGTTCGCTCAAGGGTTCCACGAGATCCCAGTTCAGGAGCATCCCGTTCAGATCCATGAAATCAGGCCAGGAAATGGACAAAACCGCCCATCCCACAGCAGGAGCGCAGACCGGACTCCCACCGTATCCCCCGAACACCATGCGCCCAAGGATGATGGTGAGCGCCGCCCCAACAATCACCATCCACCAGGGGGCTGTGGCTGGAAGCAGAAAGGCGAACAGAAGGCCGTCCACCAGGGCGCTGAAGTCGTCCGAGGTCGGGGCCTGGTCCATGAGCTTCTGAACTGCAGCTTCCGTGATGACTGCCGCAAGACCTGCCCAGGCCATGACTTCCACAGCGTCGTACCCGAAGCGGTACACGGCCATGGCCGCAGCCGGCAAAAGAGCCAGCAAGGTATGAAGCATGGTCTTTTGAAGCGTCTTCCCGCAATGCCAAAGCGGAGCCGAGGTCACTGTGTACATGCTTTTCGAGATTTCCTGGCTTGCCATGTGCTGTTATCCTTCCTTGTTCGAGACTAATTGATGAAGAACGATGCGGAAAGCATCAGCTCTGCAATCTGCAAGAAGCCGTGAATTCATCCTGCGCAGCCAGATGTTGCTTGGCCAGCTTCAGGAATTGCATCACCGGACGGTTTACTGGGCATACGAATGTGCACATGCCGCATTCCATGCAGGCATCGACATGCCTGGAGCGGGTGGCTTCAAATAAAGTAAACTCGGCGTAACGAGAAAGCATTCCGGGCTGAACGCGAGCCGGGCATGCCAGCACACATTCACCGCAGTTGATGCAGGGATTGGGCTGAACTTCAGGGAACTGATCTGCAGGTACGAGGGTTATGGCGGTGCAATTCTCAGGTATCCCGACAGTCAGATCACAGATCGCCTCTCCGCGCATGGGGCCATCCAGTGCGATTTTCCAATCTGCGCCGTATGGGACGCCCGCCACGTTCAAGAGATCCTGCACCGGCGTACCGGTCAACACCCGATATACCGATTCTCCAACCCCGACGACCGCATCCAGCAAAGGCAGCTTGGTCTCGCCAACCCTGCCAACACGGTACAGGTCAGAGACGGAAATGATGTCCACGTTGTCGGGCCGCTCGACCCCTGTTGCGGTCAAGACCACAAGCGGGTCGATGGTCGCCGGATAGACATCGCTGGCATGCACGGTGGTACAGCCATACAAGGTGATATTTTTGCCTTCTGCCACCACGATCTTGACTGTCCCAGGCTTTACAGCCCGCTCCAGAATCCGCACTCCCACTTCTAGTGTCTTTTGGGCATCCTTGAGCAGCTGTTCGCTGACAACCACGCCTGGTTCCGGGTTCAAGCCATTGATAATCAATGTACGCGATGGATGAAATTTGTTCGTATCAATACCCAGCTCCAGCAGTTTGCGACACAGATCCTCTCCGCTCAGGCTGTCGAGTTCCGCACACGGTTCGGGTCGCACTGGCATCTGTGGATCTTCGCCTTCCTTGGGCGCAGGAAGAGGACCGACGACAATGGCGTTGGGGAGAATATCTTCCACCATCCCGTCGATGGTCGCGTGAACATACCCGGTGCAGAATGCACTGATGCACTTGGTTTCCGCGACTACCTGCCCGCGGCCCACGATCTGCTTCTTCTTGACCACGGGCTTCTGGTTTTTCTGGATCGGAATACGCACCAATGCGGGCACCGGTGCATCCTGCAAAGTCCCTTTGAGTTCGACCGAAGTTTTCAGACTAGTTTTCATCATGATGGTCTCACCTCGTGTGACAGCGTTTGCAGGATTTTTCGCCGAAAGGCCCTTTCCCGGCCTGTTCGTGACACGTCATGCATTGGTCGTGGAACGAGTCCATACGGTGCGGCAAGGGGGTCGCATCCGTATCGAAGTGGCAGGAATTGCACGCAGGCTGCTCGCCGGCACCTTTGCCGGGAAGAAGCTGGTGGCACTCCTTGCAGCCTTCCAATTTCTTGTCATACATCTCGGCGTGACAGTTCTGGCACTTGTTGTGCACAGCATCTCGCAGGGCCAGGGTGTTCCCCTCGGCCTTCTCGCCATGACATTGATTGCACGCACCCGGCTCGGCCTCGATGTCCGTACCATGGTGGCAGTCCGTGCAGGCTGAAGCATACTGATCGATGTGGTCCTGATGACTCCAGGTCAGCTTGCCCAGCTCCGCGTGATGGCAGTTGATACAGGTTTCCGCAGGCAGGTTTTTCTGATGGTCCGCAGAAAACTTCGCGTCGAATTCGGTTGCGTGACATGAACCGCAGGGAACGGGGTTCAGGTTCGGCTTCTCGCTTTCATGATGGCATTTGACGCAGTCTCCGCCGTCTTTCTTGACGTATTCCACGTGACGGGAATGTGTGAAGACTACATCACCGCCCTTATTGTCCAGTCGAAGACGTACAGGCAGTTGCTCAGATGGTGCCGGCGCGAATAGCCCGCCGATGGCCAGAATCGCCAACATACCACAGACGATGATGATGGAAACGTAACGATTTTTCAAGGCAGTGTCCTTGTGCTACGGTTAGACGCAACTACAGACAAGACGCTTGCATCAAGCGCCTATTACCAAAAGAATAGATCATGGCGTTCAGCCTTTTCCAATCTAAAAAAGCCTTTCGGAGTCCCTATTCAATTATCGATTTTTTGTAAACCCAAATCTGGAACGATTTGAAAACTCAACCAGTTTGCTCTGAATTATTGCAGGATATGACGGCATGCACCCCCTACCCAGACCCCAAGTGTCACATGCGCAAATCACTGAAAACACAATCTTGTCCAAAACGAACCAGATGCGCAGCGCGTCGCCCTGTTCGATGTCTGGTCCCCGACCATGGCCCTTCGGCAGCCGCGCCACACCTGCAAAACACAATCATACTGAGATGACCCGAACGAAAATTTTCCGGGATTGGCGGCAACGCATAGCAAACCGGGCGCACGGATACTCAAAAGCCCGGAAGCTTGCGCCACCGGGCTTTTCTGTTATTGTGCGCCGTTTATTTCGAGTCATGCAGGTCCTGGCCGATCTCCTGCAGCAGGGTACGTATGACAGACAGCTTGTCCCGATGCCGGCCACCCAGGCGCTGCTCCAGATCGTCGGCGGCATGGGCCATGGACCTGACCTGGTTCTCCATGGTCATGACCGTGGTCTTGCGCGGAAGGGTGTTCAGCTCGGTGACCTTGCTGTCCAGCATGGTGTGCCGGGATTCAAGCATCAACACTGCGCTGTTCAGGCTCTTGAGCTCCTCGATTTCCTGGCCCAACCCGGCGACGTTCTGGTGCAACCCGTAGAAAAAAACGAGGAGCAGAAGCAGGGTGCAGACCGCAAGACCCACGGCAAGTCTGTCCCGACTGAACACTTCTTTGGAAATCATACGTTCTCCTGCGGAAAATGCCCTGCAATTTGTACTGGAAAAACAGTGCGGACTCAAGCCTCCCTAGTTTATGAGCGCCTGCAGCGGGGCGGGGATGGATCCACCCCGGCTGACAAAGCCCCCGGACACACCGTTGCTGCGCACGGACATGATCTCCGCCTCGCCCAGGAGACCGCCGAAAAAGACCTTGTCCCCTGCCTTTTTGCCCGGCACCGGGATGAGGCGGGCTGCTGTGGTCTTCTTGTTGATCATCCCGATGGCCATTTCGTCGGCGATGATCCCGGACAAGGTTTCCGCCGTGGTCTCTCCTGGCAGGGCGACCATGTCCAGACCCACGGAACAGACAGCGGTCATGGCTTCGAGCTTTTCGAGGCAGAGTTGGCCGCCGGAAACGGCGGCAGCGATATTGAGGTCCTCGCTGACCGGGATGAATGCGCCGCTCAGACCTCCGACCCGTGAACTGGCAAAGGCTCCCCCTTTTTTGACCGCGTCGTTGATCATGGCCAGGGCGGCGGTGGACCCTGGCACGCCGATGGCCCCAAGGCCCAGGGATTGGAAGATCTCGCCTACGCTGTCGCCGACATGGGGGGTCGGGGCCAGGGACAGATCCACGATGCCGAATTCAACACCCAGGAGCCTGGCCACCTCGCGCCCGATGATCTCCCCCACGCGGGTGACCTTGAATGCCGTGCGCTTGATGACTTCCGAAAGTTCACCCAGATGGGCGCCGGGATTGTCCAACAGGGCGCGATCCAGGGCTTTTTTGACCACTCCGGGACCGCTGACCCCGACATTGATGACCGAACTGGCCTCGCCCACGCCCAGGTAGGCGCCGGCCATGAACGGCACATCCTCGGGGATGTTGGCGAAGACGACCAGCTTGGCACATCCCAGCCCGTCGCGGTCCCTGGTGCGTTCGGCTGTTGCCTTGATGGTCCGGCCCATGAGGGCCACGGCATCCATGTTGATACCGGCCCTGGTTGTGGCCACGTTGACGGACGAGCACAGACGTTGGGTCACGTCCAGGGCTTCCGGAATGGCATCGATGAGGGCCAGATCCCCCTTGGCCATGCCCTTTTCAACCAGGGCTCCGAATCCACCTATGAAATCGACCTTCACGTCGCTGGCGGCCTGATCCAGAGTCTTGGCCACCTCGACCATGCCTCGGCTGCCAAAAGGCGCCGCAGCCACGGCAATGGGGCTGACCGAAATGCGCTTGTTCACCACGGGAATCCCGAAACGGTCCCCTACCTCGTCGCACACCGTGACAAGATCCTTGGCCAGAACCGTGATGCGCTTGTAAACAGTGTCGATGAAACGGGACAGGTCATGGGATGCGCAATCCAGGAGGCTGATGCCCAGGGTCACGGTGCGCACGTCCAGATTCTCGTTCTTGATCATGGACAGGGTGGAAAGAACCTCGCGGTCGTTCAACATGCCGGTGCTCCTAAATGCGATGAAGAGTTTCAAAGATGTCGCGATGCTGGACCGAGGAATCCAACCCGTGCGCAACGCAGGCACCGCCGACGATCTGGCGCAGCCGGCGGTGTTCCACGCCCATGGGCACATCGACCTCGAATATCATGATCATCTCGTCCACTCCCGACTCCTGGGTGATAATGGCCCGGAAATTTGTCACGTTGCACTCCAGGGAAGCGATGGCCGTCGTCACGGCGGCAATGGTGCCGGGCTTGTCCACCCCCCTGGTGGTGATCACAAAAGGCTGGGTCGTCACTGCCGTGGGGCTGGCCTGGGCGGTCATGGGCCGCAGGTGGGCACTCAGTTGCAGAGAACCCAAGGCCTGGTTCAAGGCCTGTCCGATTTCCTGCAGAGGATGTGCTTTGGGGTTGGTTACAATAAAAATCGAGGCGAATTCCGTCTGCAGGATGGTCTGACTGACGTCTTCGATATTGCATCCATACCTGAACAGAATGCTCGATATTTTGGCCAGGATGCCCGGCTTGTCCTGGCCGATGACCGACAGCACAAACTTTGTCATGCGCCCTCCGCGGTTCGAGAAAGTTCTGTTCTATTGCGTGGGGCGACGCGGTGCGTCAAGCCCCATCCCATGGTGGCCATTCGCGGAGAGATGAGCTAGGGAGGCTGCCCATCACAACATTTCATCATGTCAGCATCGAGGTCGCCATGACACAGATAGGAACCCCCCTCTCCCCGGCAGCCACCAAGGTTCTCATGCTCGGCGCGGGCGAACTGGGCAAGGAAGTGGTCATTGCACTGCAACGCCTGGGCGTGGAGGTCGTGGCCGTGGACCGCTACCCCAATGCCCCGGCCATGCAGGTCGCCCATCGCGCACACGCTTTTTCCATGCTGGACGGACAGGCCCTGCGCCGGATCATCGAATCCGAAAAGCCGGACTTCATCGTCCCGGAAATTGAAGCCATCGCCACGGACACCCTGGTGGAGCTGGAAGCCGAGGGCTACACGGTCATCCCCACGGCCCGGGCCGCGAAACTGACAATGAACCGCGAAGGCATCCGCCGCCTGGCCGCAGAGGAGCTGGGCTTGCGGACATCCGCCTACCGTTTTGCCGAAAGCTTCGAGCAGTATCTGGCCGCCATCGCAGCACTGGGCACGCCATGTGTGGTCAAGCCCATCATGAGTTCCTCCGGAAAGGGGCAGTCCGTGGTCAGGACTGCTGCAGACGCAGAAAAATCCTGGACATACGCCCAGGAAGGCGGACGGACAGGCAAAGGCAAGGTCATTGTCGAGGGGTTTGTCGACTTCGACTACGAAATCACCCTGCTCACGGTCCGTCACACCGGGGGAACCACCTTTTGCGCTCCCATCGGCCACTACCAGAAGGACGGTGACTACCAACAGTCCTGGCAGCCCCAGCCCATGAGCGAGACCGCCTTGAGCGAGGCCCGGCGCGTGGCCGGGGCCATCACGGAAGCCCTGGGCGGACGAGGCATCTTCGGGGTGGAGCTTTTCGTCAAGGGCGATACGGTATATTTCAGCGAGGTCTCTCCCCGCCCCCACGACACGGGGCTGGTGACCCTCATCTCCCAGGATCTTTCGGAATTCGACCTGCACGCCCGGGCCATCCTCGGCCTTCCCGTGCCCGCTATCCGCCAGCACGGACCATCGGCCTCCAGCGTCATCCTGGTGCAAGGCACATCCGACCGGGTTGTTTTCGGCAACCTGGAAACGGCCCTGGCCGAGCCAGACACGGATCTGCGCCTGTTCGGCAAGCCGGAAGTCTCGGGCAAACGGCGCATGGGCGTGGCCCTGGCCCGGGATGAAAACGTGGACAAGGCCCTGGACAAGGCAATACGCGCATCGGCCGCGGTCAAAGTCACGCTCTGATCAGAGATACGGTCAAGGATTCTCTTGTGTTCTGGGCAGGCCTGCACTAGAGGTCTTCGGTCCAGGCGATATCGCCGCAATCCACTCCGGCAGGTCCCGCTGCAAACAAAGGCCCTGGCCTTTTCGCGACCGGATCTCTGCCTTTTTCCGCCAAGGAGCAACCATGTTGAAAAGATTGGTTTTGATGTTGTGTCTCCTCCTCAGCTGCGCCACGGCCTACGGCGCAGAAAAAGAGCATCGCGCCCTGGCCGAGGAATTGATCAGGATCACTGACGGCGACACGGTCATGGAGAGAATGAAGGCCCAGGTGACCATGATTTTCCAGCAGATCACCGCACAGATGAATGTGCAGGAGGCGGACAAGCCCAAGCTTGAAAAGTTCACCAAGCGCTTTGACGCCATCGTGAAGGAGGACATGGCCTGGGACAAGGTCAAGACCCAGTACGTGGACCTCTACACCTCGGTATTCACTGAAGAGGAAACCAAAGGTCTGGTCGACTTCTACAAGTCCGACCTGGGCAAAAAAGTCACCGCCAAGATGCCCGAACTCATGCAGCAGAGCCTGACCGTGGCCCGCACCTACATGCAGAATGTTGTGCCCAAGCTTGAAGGTCTGACCGAGGAAATGCGCAAGGAATTCGCCCCGCCTGCAGCGCCGGCCACTCCTGCACCCGATGCCGGGAAAACGGACACCAAGAAATAACGTCTTTGCACCTTTGGCGTTCACAGCTCCGCCGGTTCTGCCGGCGGAGCTTTTTCATGGCCTCAGGACAGCAGGAGGCGGATCTCACGCCGGGCTGCTTCGAGAAATTTGGGATACGCGGCCTGAAGCGGAGCGGATAGCTCCATGCTCCACTGGTTGATGGTCAGGGGCTCGATCCCCACAACTACGAGGTCCGGCTTGTTGCCCAGGAGCTCTGCCATCCTGAGGGAATCGAGCAGGTCAATGTCGTGCAGGGACAAGCGCTGCTCCTCGTTTTCGCGCAGATTGGCCTCGGTGAAGCGGTATATGGTGCCGGGAACACCTCCGGCCTTGACTGCATCCAGGACCAGGACACATTCATATTCCTGGAAAATATGAAAAATATCCTGGGTAAAGGTAGCCCCGTCCAGAAAATCCACCTGCCGGAAATCCCAGTGGCTTTCCTGCCCCAGAGCATTGACTGCGTGTACGCCCACGCCCTCGTCCGTCAGCAGCAGATTCCCCACACCGAGCACCAACAGTCGCTTCATGCGCTCTCCGTCAGTCCTAAACAAAAGGGCCGGTCACCCGGCCCTCTCTGATTCTGGAAATGGGCGTCAGTCAACGCTGACAATGTGTTCTTCACCGGTCTCAGCGTGCAGCACGTGCACGGCACAGCCCAGTCACGGGTCATAGGATCGGATGAGCCGCCCCACATTGACGGGATTCTTGATGTCCGGAACGGGCACGCCAATGAGAGCCTGCTCGATGGGGCCACGCTGGCCCATGTCGTCCATGGGGTTTGCGTTCCAGAGCGTGGCGGATACAACCTGATAATTGTCGATCTTCTTGCCCTTGATCTTCAGATAGTGCAGCAGCGCGCCCCGCGGGGCCTCGGTGAAACCCGTACCTTCGGCCTCCTCCGGTATCTCTGCCTTGACATAGGTCTCGGCCCCGGGCTGCACCTGCTTGAGCCATTTCTCGATGCCCACAGCGGTCAGCCAGGTTTCCTCTGCGCGGGCCACGTGGCGGCCCATGATGGAGAAGGCCTTGTCTCCCAGGTCACGGAACTTCGTGGCTTCGATGCCATAAAGGTTTTTGAGCATCTTCTGGCCCACGGGGCTCAATTCCGGATTCTCAACCCACATGCGGGCCAGAGGACCGACTTCACAGGGTTTGTCCTTGTATCGGGGGGACTTGATAAAGCTGTACGCCCCCGACTTGTCCGGATTGGGATTGGTTTCACCCTGGCTGTAGTGCAGGCCACCAACAGTCGACTGGTCGAAGAAAGAGTGACCTACGTATTCCTTGACCAGCTTGGGATCGAATTCCTCGTCCTTGCCGTCGATGTAGACACCGGGTTTGAGCAGGAAGGTCGTGTATTCGTCGTCCTGGGGAAAGACCCCGAAGGCGATGACGTTCTTCCACCCGACCCCGGTTTCGAACAGGTCGGTGTACACGGCTCCCAATGTATACACCAGGGGCAGGTACTCCTCGGTCACGAACTTCTGCACTTCCTTGAACCGGACGGCATACTGGGCCAGCTTCTCGGCCGTAGGAATTTGGGTGGCCCCGCCCACGACCATGCCCTGCACATGGGGCATGCGTCCGCCGAACATGGCCACCATTTCGTGGCAGATGCGACGCATTTCCAGGGCCTTCAGGTACTGGTTCAAGCCAAAGGCATTGGTCGCTCCGGCCTTGGCCGGATCCTTGATGCGGTCCGTCAACAGGTCGGCGTTGTCGTAGCGGGGCACGAACGGGGAGACATCTGGACCTTTGACATAGTCCAGGGCTGCCAAATGGTAGAAATGCAGAATGTGGGACTGCAGGTAGTTGGCCCCGAAGATCAGGTTACGGGTGATACGCCCGTTGCTGGTCACCTTGACCCCGAATGCGTCATCCTGGGCCATGACCGAGGCAGTGCAATGGGCCGTGGGGCAGACGCCGCAGATGCGCTGCACGATCTGGGAGGAGTCCCGGGGATCGCGGCCTTTGAGGATCTGCTCGAATCCACGGAACATGCCGCCGTAGCATTTTGCATCGACGACCTTGCCGTCCTTGACCTCGACCTCGATCTTGAGATGGCCTTCGACCCTGGTCACCGGATCGATGGCGATTTTTATCTTCTGTCCGACGGCCTCGCCGGCCGCGGCGTTAGCTGCTTGTGACACGCATGTCCTCCTTGATTATTCCGCTACGTAGAAAGGAGACTTCCCATCGGGAAAGTCCGGTTCCACACAGCCGATGCACACCGCGTTCTCGACACACCAGTTGATGCCGTTGTTCCAGCGGCGCTTGTAGCAATCGGCCATGGTTGACGGCCCCTTGCAGCCAAGCTCTGCCTTGCAGCCAGGCCTGGTGAAGGTTTCCGCAAATTCGGAATTGTCGTACAGATGAATGTACGGACAGTTTTCATGGATGTTGTCCCCGAAGAAGAGCAGGGGGCGGCCATTCTCGTCCAGCTCTGGCAGCGGATGTTCCTTGGGATTGAGGACATGGCTCCAGGCGGCGACCAAGGTCCCGACCATCCAGTCCGGGTGGGGCGGACATCCAGGCACGTTGACCAGCAGCTTGTCGATATTTTCTTCGGCAAAGAAGTCGCGCACGCTTTTCGCACCGGTCACATTGCCAGCAGCGGCCGGGATTCCGCCGTAGGCCGAGCAGGTCCCGATGCCCACAGTGGCCAGGGACTTGGGTGCCAGGTCCCGGACCAGCTCCATCATGGTGATTTCCCTGTGATGCCCCAGGCTGTCCTTTGTCTCACCGACAATGCAGTACCGGCCTTCCTTGGCTGTGGGGATGGCCCCTTCGACCAGAAGAAAAAAGCTCCCGTGAAATTTCTCGGCGATCTCGTACATGTGCTCCACGGCAATCTCGCCTTCACTGGCCATGACCGTGGGATGGAACTCAAGACTGATCACATCCAGCAGAATCTCCTTGATTCTGGGGTGCACGGCGTTGAGCAGGGAAACAGAACATCCCGTGCATCCCTGGCCCTGAATCCAGATGACGGGCGCTTTTTTGGCCCCTTCGGACATGGCATGCAGGATTCCTGGATGGAATATCTGGGAAATTCCCAGCCCGGCCACGCCCGCGGAACACAGTTTGACGAACTCACGTCTGCTTAAACTCATTCCCCCCTCCTTACGATGACAGCGTGCAGAGACATTGGTCTTCTACGGAAGGCGCAGTATCTTAAAATAATTTACAATGTCAACGTGACTTCGATCGGATTTTTCTATCGGACCCATCGCACCTCAGCGCGGCGAAACAAACCTCACCTGACGATTCTGGTAGGGTAGAAAGCCTGGGTGGCATTGTGCTGCCAGAGAAACTGGTGGATGATGTACCCGTCCGAGAAAAAGGTGACAGAACCCAGAACCGGATCGGGGTTAGCGGGATCTTCTCCGTACACGTAGATGAACCGGTTGAATCGAAACAGCGGGCGGATGAGACCCATGTGCTCCGCATGCAGGACGAGATGCCCGCTCATGGCCCTGTCATCCTCGATCCACACCCGTCCCCCTGCCCCCAACGAATATTCCCCGACATAGTTCTCCTCCACGAATTCCTCTGTGGCCAAGCCGTGCATGAAGCGCGCCTCGGCTCCGTGCTTGAGGATGTCCTGGCCGGACTCATTGGCCAGGATCTTGCCCCCGGAGGCCGGAGAGCGTGGTGATTCGGCACAAACCTCCTGCGGTGCGGCATCAGAAGGCATGGATGTGGCGGGAGACGGCTGCCCCCCAGCATCCAGGGCTGGGACCTTGAGAGATTTGAAAACGGCAGCGCGCGGCTTTGGCCGCGGCTTCGACGATGGTGTCCGGGTCTGTTCGGGGTGCCGGGATACCGATGCCTGCTCCGGGCTGCCACCGGCTGGTCTGACCTGAGCACGGACAGGAACGGGGGGCACGATATCGACCACGACCAGCAGGTGCTGCGGACTCTGGAAAGCAGGACGCACCTCGAGCCCACGCAGCACGACACCGTGCAGGAAAAGGGAAAGCGTCACCGAGACGACCCATGCCCACCAGGCGGAAACACCCTGTCTTCCGTGCGGGGGTGAAAACTGCTCTACAGGCTTTGTCACGTGCATCGTCCCTTCTCAGCCACGATATCCGGCTTGCTCTTCGCGACCACTCCGGCCGCTGACCCGAAGCATGCCCCCGGCACGGAACGCAGATGATTTTTGAGCCCCTTTCTCTGGGATTTCATGCTCCCGATCAGATCAGCTGGCTGTGCACGGACCATAAACCTCATCCCCTGCCATCACAACAGGAGCTTGCATCTTCTCTTGGTCCGGAATCTCCTCGTGCTGAACCATCCGCCCATGTGTTGATGCGGGTGCGACCCTGCCTGGATTGGGGGGTCCGCGAAAATACCGATTCAAAAAAAATAACACTGCATGCTGTATGGATTTCTCCAATGCAACTCCGTGTTCCCATTCGACAATACACCATATCCTTTTCGACAATACATATTGACCGAATTTGTCTTTCAAAGTAAGCACTCGACTTTCGGGGTTAGCCATTAGCAGCTAACAACCTTTGTTCATTGAAAATATGATCGAAATTACGCCCCAAACTACGCATTCCTTCTTGGAAAGCCTCAAGCAGTATGCGTTCTGCCTGGCT
>JAAYCS010000031.1 GCA_012729655.1 Desulfovibrionales bacterium
CCCATATCAATCAAGGATGTAGCTTTCCGGACGAGCTTCGGACTTGGTCCGGAGAAAACAGAGAATCAGGGGCCAAACAGAGAAAGAAAGGCGGGTGGATGGGGAGAATCGATGGTGCGGAGAGGTGCTTTGGAAAGATGTGAAACGGGCGCAAACCCTTTAGAAACAAGGGAAAAAAGAAAACCCGTCACCCCGGAGAATGACCCCAGAGAGACGGGTTTGTCTTTTCTAAATGGTGGAGCCGGGGAGAATCGAACTCCCGTCCGAGAACGCTCCGCGCAAAGCTTCTACAGGTTTAGTTCAGGTTCTGCTTCTCGCTCCACGGGTAGCCCCTGAACGGGCTTCCGTGACGCCAGCCTGGATGATGTCTCGCGATCGGCTGTCCAGACAGCGGCTTTTCGCCAGCCTGATGGGGTTTGACACCCGGATACGGCTTATCAGACATCCACCGCACGGATGTGACGATCTGTGTCGTCATGCAAGGGTTGCCTAGAGACTAGGCGGCCATTGCGTAGTCATAATTGTCGTTGGCAATTATGTGTGTGCTGGGTTTTAACGAGGACCTCCCAGCGCCTCGACCTGCGACTTTGGCCTCATCATCCCCGTCGAAACCAGGGCGGCCCCTTTTCAAAGAACGTGACCAATACAATAAGAATGTTTCGGCAAAAGGCAAGGGATGAAAAAAAAGGAGCAAACCTGGTTTGCTCCTTCATTTTCGAGTGGTGCGCCCGGCAAGATTCGAACTTGCGACCTACTGATTCGTAGTCAGGCACTCTATCCAACTGAGCTACGGGCGCGTCGAGAAGTCGCTTTCTATGTGCATGTGCCCTTGTCGTCAAGCAGTTTTCGGAAATTATTTCGGCCTGGGCCTCTGGCCAGGAATTTCACCACCTTTCCCTTGACAAGGGGGGGGAAGTGTCCATTGTTTGATTTTCTTTCACATGCGCCCATGCGCTTCAACCAAGGACAAACCAATGCACGATATGCGCGGAACAACCATCCTGGCCGTGAAGGACGACCACGGCGTGGCCATCGCCGGGGACGGCCAGGTCACCCTTGGGCAGGCCATCGCCATCAAGCACGGTGCGCGCAAGGTCCGGCGTCTGTACCGGGACAGGATCATTTGCGGCTTTGCCGGGTCCACGGCCGATGCGTTCACCCTGTATGAAAAATTTGAAGCAAAGCTTGAGGAATTTGGAGGGAATCTGGTCCGGGCCAGCGTGGAGCTGGCCAAGGACTGGCGGGGCGACAAGTATCTGCGCCGACTGGAGGCCATGCTGCTGGTGGCCGACGCCGAAACCATCCTCATGCTCAGCGGCACGGGGGACGTCATCGAGCCCGACGACGGCGTGGCCGCCATCGGATCGGGCGGGGCCTATGCCGTGGCCGCGGCCAGGGCCCTGCGCCGGCATACGGACCTCAGCGCCGAGGACATCGTGCGCAAATCCATGGCCATCGTGGCCGAGATCTGTGTCTTCACCAACGACCACGTGGTCTTTGAAACAGCCCCCAGGAACGCCTGATGAACACCCTGACCCCCAGAGAAATCGTGTCCGAGCTGGACAAATACATTGTCGGCCAGACCCAGGCCAAGCGCATGGTTGCCATCGCCCTGCGCAACCGCTGGCGCCGCCGCCAGCTGGATCCGGAACTGGCCGAGGAGATCGCGCCCAAGAACATCCTCATGATCGGACCCACAGGCGTGGGCAAGACCGAGATCGCCCGGCGGCTGGCCAAATTGGCCGGCTCACCCTTCATCAAGGTGGAGGCCACCAAGTTCACGGAAGTGGGCTATGTGGGCCGGGACGTGGAATCCATCGTCCGCGACCTGATGGAGATCGGGGTCAACCTGGTCCGCCAGGAGGAGGAAGCCAGCGTGCGGATCAAGGCCGAGGCCTCGGCCGAGGAGCGCCTGCTGGACATCCTCCTGCCCACCAAACCCCTGGAGTCGGGCAGCATGGAGTACATCGGCCCCGAACCGGCCACGCCCGACACCACCCGCGAGAAACTGCGCCAGCTGTGGCGGGCGGGCAAGCTGGACGAACGCATGGTGGAGGTGGAGGTCAGCGCCTCCGGGGCCAACGTGCAGGTCATGAGCATCCCGGGCATGGAAGGCATGGAAATGCAGATGCAGGACATGTTTTCCAAGGTCTTTCCCAAGCGCAAGAAGACCAAGAAGGTGCGGGTCAGGAACGCCTACGAGATCCTTATCCAGTCCGAATGCGAGCGTCTCATCGACATGGACAAGGTGCACGAGACCGCCCGTGAGCGGGTGCAGGAGTCGGGCATCGTCTTTCTGGACGAGATCGACAAGATCTGCGGTGGGGGGGGCGGCAGCGGCAAGGCCGACGTGTCCCGCGAGGGCGTGCAGCGAGACCTGCTGCCCATTGTCGAGGGGTCCACGGTGGGCACCAAATACGGCATGGTCCGCACGGACCACATCCTGTTCATCGCTGCCGGGGCCTTCCATATGTCCAAGCCCTCGGACCTGGTGCCGGAGCTGCAGGGACGCTTCCCTTTGCGGGTGGAACTCTCGGCCCTGACCAGGGACGACTTCTACCGCATCCTGACCGAACCCCAGAACGCTCTGACCGTACAGTACAAGGCCCTTCTGGGCACGGAAAGCGTGGATATCGAGTACACGGACGAGGCCCTGAACGAGATCGCCCGCTTCGCCCAGAAGATCAACGAGGAGACCGAAAACATCGGGGCCAGAAGGCTGTACACCATCATGGAAAAGATCGTCGCCGACCTGTCCTTCGAGGCGCCGGACATGGACGGCGCGACCGTGACCATCGACCGCGACTACGTGGCCAGGGCCCTGCAGGACGTGCAGGAGAACCGGGACCTGACGCGGTACATCCTGTAGGGGCCGGAAAATCCGACCATTTCAGGACAGAGCCGAAGATGGATTTCACGCTGCGCCTGACATGGCCGCGTCGAAGACTCCCAGCGATGACGGGGAGTGCAATGCATCATTGCGCGCGCAGCGTGGCAATCCACCTTTTCCGCGGTCCGAACGCGGACATCCGAATGGACCATGATCCCTGAATTATCCTTGAATTTTCACCCTCGCCTTGCCAAAGTACCCATCACGCCGTTATCCCGGCCCCTTTCCGCACCATCAAGCCCACGGGGGAATCATGACCGACGACGCCCTTAAAGCCTCCATTCTGCTGGAGGCGCTGCCCTATATCCGAGAATTCTACGGCCAGACCATTGTCATCAAGTACGGCGGCCACGCCATGAAGGACGAGTCACTGCGCCGCGGGTTCGCCCTCAACATCCAGCTGCTGCGCTACATCGGCGTCAACCCCGTCATTGTGCACGGCGGCGGGCCCCAGATCGGTATCATGCTCAAGCAGCTGGGCATCACCTCTGAATTCCGGCAGGGTCTGCGCGTGACCGACGACGCGACCATGGACGTGGTGGAGATGGTTCTGGTGGGCAAGGTCAACAAGGAGATCGTCAATCTGATCAATGTCCAGGGCGGCCGGGCCGTTGGCCTGTCGGGCAAGGACGGCGGGCTGATCCGGGCCCAGAAGCTGGAAATGGCCGTGGAGCGGGCAGACGCCCCGCCCGAGATCATCGACCTGGGCAAGGTGGGCGAGGTCGTGGCCGTGGACACCAAGCTCATCGATTCCCTGCAGCGGTCTGGATTCGTGCCGGTCATCGCCCCCGTGGGCGTGGACGAGGAGGGCAATACCTACAACATCAACGCCGATTCCGTGGCCAGCGCCGTGGCCGTGGCCGTGGGCGCCAAGAAGCTGATCCTGCTGACCGACGTGTCCGGGGTGCTGGACAAGGAGGGCAGGCTCATCTCCTCCATGACCATGCATCAGGCCATCCACGCCTTGGAGCGAGGGGTGGTCACGGGCGGGATGATCCCCAAGATCAAGTGCTGCCTGGAGGCCGTGGACGGCGGCGTGGGTAAGGCCCACATCCTGGACGGCCGGGTGGAGAACGTCATCCTCCTGGAGATGTTCACCCAGGGAGGGATCGGTTCGGAAATCGTGAACAGGTAGGGCCGCAGCCCCCATACCGATAATCGTACCCGGCAGGCGCGTCCTGCCGGGTATTTTTTGTGCGCCGGGCATGGCGCTTCAGTTATGGGTTGGCAGCCTCCTGCGGGTCGAGACGTGCGGAACCACGAGTCGCGGGGGCAACTGCGTTACCGCGAGGTGTGGCGGGAAGGAAGCCCGAGACAAGACCTTTGCTTTGATCCAGGACCATGCGGCCGATCTGTCCGCACTTGGGCCAGCGTACCCCGGACTCGGAGCCGTCGCACTGCACGCAACACACGCCATGGCAGGAGATGTACCGATGCAGGACGGGATGGGGTATTTCCTTGCCGCAGCTTGGGCCTGTCCCTTTCTGTTCTTCCATGGTCGGCGTCTGCTGTTGGTCGGGGACGGTGGAACGGCTTCCTTCCATGGGCAGAGCGCGGGCCGGTCCATCATGGAGGCCACCATCCAGGCCGGCGAACAGCGCCTGCGGCCCATCATCATGACCTCCCTGGCCTTCGCCTTCGGCGTGCTGCCCCTGGCCATGGCCAGGGGCGCCGGGGCCAATGCCCGCCACTCCATCGGTACGGGCATCATCGGCGGCATGATCGGCGAGACCACGCTGGCCATGCTCTACGTGCCGCTGCTGTTCTACCTCTTCGACCGCTTCGCCGAACGCTCCGAGGCCGGGTGGACGACCGCTGCGACGGCCCCCGACGCGGCCGACGCGCAGGACCAGACGGAGGTGCAGTGACATGCGCGCCCTGGCGACCCTCGCCCTGATGCTCCTCGTGGCTGGCTGCACGGCCGGCCCGGATTACGTCCGCCCCGTCCTGGACGTGCCGCAGGCCTTCGTCAGGAAGGATGTCGCCCCGGCTGTTACGTACGGTGGTGGGGGAGGACGGCTGGCGTGACCCCGCCTCCTACCCGATATTGATGCCCGGAGCTAGTTGAGCATGGCCTGCACGACATGGACGTTGCTGAGCACGTCACGGACCAGGCCGGGGCTGAGGAGGATTTGGCGGGCTTCGGCCTTGGAAATGATTTCCCGGTAGCTGGGGTCGAACTGGTCGAGCCGCCTCACATCGTCCAGCAGCGTGCCATCGGGAGAAACGAGCTTGGCGACCTGGTTGGCCAGGAAGAGGATGCACAGATTTTTGGCGTGCTCTGCACTGCACTCCAACTGTGTGACGGGGAGCAGGGCAGGGAGATGGTGATCGAGAACCAGGGCGTGGAGCTGATCAGGGATGATGCCCGACCTGGCCATGATCTGGGCGGCCTGCAGATGGGTGACAGCCAAACGTTCGAATTCGCGGCCCAGGCACTGCGGATACGCTTCCGTCTCGTCCGGATTCCTGATCAGGAGGATGAGCACGAGCTTGCCGATGTCGTGCATGAGTCCCGCCGTGTACAGAGCGCCGCTGTCCATGTCCCGGCTGGCCCTGGCCATGAAGGAAGCCGTGATGGCCGTGGAGTTCATGTGCTGCCAGATGGATTTGAACATGGCCTGCTGGCCGGGGTTCTTGAACAGGCCGTAGGGCACGGTGCCGAAGGCGATCAGGTTCTTGAGGTGGGTCAGGCCAAGGATGTTCACTCCGGTGTGAATGGATTTGACAGGGATGGCGGTGCGGAAAAACGGGGAATTGACCGTCTTCAGCACGCGGGCCGAAAGAACAGGATCCCTGGTGACGATGTTGCCCAGTTCTTTCATGCTGATGCCGGGGTCGCCCATGATGGACAGCTGGGAGTGCAGCGTGCCCACTTTTCTGAAGGCATTGACCAGATCGGTGATGGCCGCAGTGACCAGGGCCGGCGGAGTGGCGAAGACATGGGTCATCTGCTGGTCCGTTGTGGAAGGGGATCCGCCATAGATGTGTTCCAGGGCGGAGAGCAGCACCGCCTCCCATTCTGAAAGGACCTTGGTGGGGTTGTCGGCCAGATCGATTTTAACTGGGTTGCGGTCCTCGCCCACAAGGGATTCCAGTTTGGGTTTTCTGGACGCAATCCAGCAGATGCCCACGAGGCAGGCCAGAAAGGCGATGAGTGCAAGAATGGAGGACACGGCGACCTCACGCTGAGCGAACTGCGTTGGAACAGTTGTTGGGAGGCAAAGCAGAACGCATGAAAACTTCTGGAGATGTTTTCATGCGTTCAACTGTTTACAGCCCTGCGTTGTCCACCAGTTCCATGGCCCGGGCCGCATGGACTTCGTCCAGGCGCTGGACCGGAAGGTTGCGCGGGGCCTCAAGAATGGACTGGGGGTCGCTCTCCACCCGTTCCAGGATCTCGATCAGATCGTCCACGAACTGGTCCAGGGTTTCCTTGCTTTCGGTTTCTGTGGGCTCGAACATCAGGCATTCCTTGACAATGAGGGGGAAGTAGATGGTCGGCGCGTAGTGCCCTTTCTCCAGCAGGGCCTTGGCGATGTCCAGGGCGCGTACGCCTTGGTGGACCTGGCGCACGGCCGAGGCCACGAACTCGTGCATGCAGATGCGGTCGTGGGGGATTTCCAGATGGTTTTGCAGCCGCTTGCGCAGATAGTTGGCGGCCAGCACGGCGTTTTCCGAGGCCCGGACAATGCCTTCCCTGCCCAGGCGCAGGATGTAGGCATAGGCCTTGAGGATGACTCCAAAATTGCCGTAAAAGGGGGCGATGTAGCCGATGGACTTGGGATAGTCGTAGTCCAGGAAGTACTGGCCGTCCTCCAGTTTGACCACCCGGGAAATGGGCAGGTACTCCACCAGGCGCTGGCTGACCCCGACCGGTCCGGCCCCGGGCCCGCCGCCCCCGTGGGGGGTGGCGAAGGTCTTGTGCAGGTTCAGGTGCACGACATCGAAGCCCACGTCGCCCACCCGCATCTTGCCCATGATGGCATTCAGGTTGGCGCCGTCGTAGTAGAGCAGGCCGTCCACGCTGTGCACCAGTTCGACAATGCGCTGCAGGTTGCATTCGAACAGGCCCAGTGTGTTGGGGCAGGTCATCATGACCCCGGCCACTTTGTCATCCAGGACTTTTTCCAGCTCGTCGGGGTCGATCATGCCGTTTTTGGATTCGATGGACACCACTTCGTAGCCGGCGATGGCTGCCGAGGCCGGATTGGTGCCGTGGGCCGAATCGGGCACGATGATCTTGGTCTTGGTGTTGCCCTTGTCGTGGTGGTAGGCGGCCATGAGCATGACGCCCGTCAGCTCGCCGTGGGCCCCGGCCATGGGCTGCAAGGTGAACGCGTGCATGCCGGTGATCTCGGCCAGGAGCTGCTCGGTTTCATACAGGATCTCGAGTGCGCCCTGGGTCAGATATCCGGCGCCCTTGAGCTGCGGGATGAGGGGGTGCAGGCTGGTGAACCCCGGGTGAGAGGCGATGACCTCGGTGAATTTGGGGTTGTACTTCATGGTGCACGACCCCAACGGATAAAAGTTGCTGTCCACGCTGTAGTTCAGGCGCGAGAGTCTGGTGAAATGGCGGATGACATCGATCTCGGACAGTTCGGGCAGCTTCGGGGCGGTGTCCCGCAACAGGTGGGCCGGAATGTCCGCCGCCGTGTTTCCCCTGGGTGCCTTGGGCCATACGCCGGTTCTGCCAGCGGAGGAATTGGAGAAAAGGGTTTTCACAGCGCACCTCCGATGATCTCGGCCAGGATGCCGACGCTCTGCTTGGTTGTTTTTTCGGTGCAGGCCACCAGGAGATGGTTGTCCATGCCCTGATAGTACCGGCCCAGGGGAAATCCGGGCACGAATTTTTTGTCCAGGAGCTGGCCGATGATCTCGTAGGCGCGCACTGGCAATTGCACGGTGAATTCGTTTCCGAAGGGCTGGTTGACGACGCGCACTCCGGGCAGCCTCTCCAGTCGGTTGGCTGCGTAATGGGCGCGTTCGATGCTCAGCTGGGCTGTTTTCTTCAGGCCCTGGGGCCCCAGCAGGCTGACGTACATGAGGGCGCGCAGGGCGCACAGGGCCTGGTTGGAGCAGATGTTCGAGGTGGCCTTTTCGCGGCGGATGTGCTGCTCCCTGGCCTGCAGGGTCAGGACATACCCGG
>JAAYCS010000032.1 GCA_012729655.1 Desulfovibrionales bacterium
CAGCCGGAAATGGACTATGCCGATTCGAGATTGGAAAGCTGCGCTGACCAGATTCAGCATCCAATTCGAAGACAGGATGATCAACCTCTAACACTGCCGTTTACACAAAATTTCGGACACCCTCTTTTCATCTAATAACTGGACATACTCATTTTCCATAAAATTTTTGTATTTATTTTCTCTATCCTGAATTTTTTTGGCTAGAGTTTTGGGAACATTTCCCTTGTAAAATTTTGCAGTATCTAGTTTTAAATCAATAGCTTCATTCTCCAATTTGTTTATATTTTCACGTATTCTAGATAAATCAGCAGTATCTTTTTTGATGTCAGCTTTCATTTGAAATTCCATCGCTAATTTAAGCAAACCATCTGTCATCAGCTCATTGTATCTCATAGTCATTAATTGGCCATAAATTTTCTGATGCTTTTCGTTATAAACATCTTCAACAGACGATGAAATTGCTTTGTTCAAAAATAGAGCATTAAAAATCACAAGTATTAAGATTGTTGTTCTCATGACAGCAACCAATTCCGATTAAAAGTTAAACCATTTCAGAAATCTGAAAATACTGAGGAATCATATTTCTTATTATAGCCATAAATCAAGTTATTTTTTAGCCAAAGTGTTATTGTGAGCACATTAGATCTTTTCTGGATATAAGAAAATGACAACTTTGCCATTTCTGACAATAATCACAAATTTATGTAGACAAACAGTTGCCTGGGTAACTTTCAGGATAACTTCGCTACAAATTACTCAGGCTTTTACATAATATACTGAATTAAATTATTTTATTACGAACATGTGATTGTCCCCGGCCCACCAATCGAAAAAGATCAACCCGCCCACCAACCACTTCCGGTTGAAAGGCGGGTTTTCTTTTTCTGCGTATTGTCAGCGAGTTACGCCGCTTTTAGGGTGTCGGCGCTGCCGCCCTGATCACTCCCTTTTCGGGAAACTTGTCATATCCCGCTTCTCTTTCGCCTCGAAATTCTCCGCATTCTTACCCCCATTCTCCGGACCTCGTCCGGTGTCCTGCATTTTTTCCTGCAACCGCTGCTCGGCGGGATCAAAGGCAAACTGGTTGATACTCTTCATGATTCCGTCAAAGAGATCGTTGATGTCCATGGTCGCTCGCTCTACGTTGTGGGTTCTGCCCTTACTTACCGGAGAGACGGAGAACTCTGAAATATTCGCCAACTTCCAGCTTTTCACATGCGTTGTCACCTGCTATATTGATGTCCGTCATTGTACTTTGGGCAAATAATGTTCGCTTGCCGCCCGTGAATTGGTGGCGCATCAGGAATTGAGGCAAACCGATATGGCAAAGGCACCGGAAAATTTTGCGGAGACGGTCAAAGAAGTCCGCCAGCAACTGGGGCTGAGCCAGGAAGAGCTGGCCCATGAACTGGACGTGAGCTTTTCCACGATCAACCGCTGGGAAAACAGCAAAACGGTACCCTTCAAGCTGGCGAGAAGGCAATTCGAAGCTTTTTGTGAGCGGATGAAAAAACAAGGGAAGTTGGCCTGATGAATAAAAAACAACTTTCCGAGCGCGATATCTGCACAAAGTACATCACCCCTGCCCTGGAGAAGGCGGGCTGGGATGTCACGACCCAGGTCCGTGAAGAGTTTCCTCTTACCAAGGGCCGCATCATCGTGCGTGGCAAGCTGCATACCCGTGCCAAGCACAAGCGCGCCGATTATGTCCTGTTTTACAAGCCGAACATCCCCATTGCCATTATCGAGGCCAAGGACAACAACCACACGGTTGGCGACGGCATGCAACAGGCGTTGGGCTACGCCGAAATGCTGCAAGTGCCTTATGTATTCAGCTCCAATGGCGACGGTTTTCTGTTCCACAACAAAATTGCCCTGGACGGCATTGTCGAGCGTGAGCTTGCTCTCCACGAATTCCCTGCTGCGGAAACGCTGTGGCAATGGTGGGCGCAGCACCGTGGCCTGAACGATCAGCAGAATGCACTGGTCACGCAGGATTATTTCAGCGACGGCAGCGACAAAAGTCCGCGCTATTACCAGCTGCTGGCCATCAACAAGACCATCGAGGCGATAGCGCGGGGCCAGAATCGCATTCTGCTGGTGATGGCTACCGGTACCGGCAAGACCTTCACCGCCTTCCAGATTATCTGGCGGCTGTGGAAGTCCAAGGCGAAGAAACGCATCCTGTTTCTTGCCGACCGTAACATCCTGGTCGACCAGACCATGACCAACGACTTCAAGCCGTTCGGTTCGGCCATGACCAAGATCCAGAAGCGGCAGGCCAACAAGTCCTACGAGATTTACCTTTCCCTCTATCAGGCCGTCACGGGCAACGAAGAAGAGAAAAACATCTACCGTCAGTTCAGCCCCGATTTTTTCGACCTCATCATCATTGATGAATGCCATCGGGGCAGCGCGGCCGCCGATTCGACCTGGCGCGAAATCCTTGAATACTTCACCTCCGCCACCCAGATAGGCCTGACCGCCACGCCCAAGGAGACCAAAGAAGTCTCCAATATCGACTACTTTGGCGACCCCATTTATACCTACAGCCTCCGGCAGGGCATCGACGACGGCTTCCTTGCCCCCTACAAGGTCGTGCGCATCGATCTCGACCGGGATTTGACCGGTTGGCGGCCCGACAAGGGCATGATCGACAAGTACGGCAACGAAATCGAAGACCGTATCTACAACCAGAAGGATTTCGACAAGACCCTGGTTCTTGAACAGCGCACCCAGTTGGTGGCAAACAAGATCACCGAATTTCTCAGGCAGACCAGCCGTTTCGACAAAGCCATCGTCTTCTGTGAAAACATAGACCATGCCGAACGCATGCGTCAGGCCCTGGTCAATGAAAACGCCGACCTGGTGGCGCAGAACAGCAAATACGTCATGCGCATCACCGGCGACAACGAGGAAGGCAAGGCCGAGCTGGACAACTTCATCTTTCCGGAGAGCAAATACCCGGTCATTGCCACCACCTCCAAACTGATGACCACCGGCGTGGATGCGCAGACCTGCAAACTCATCGTGCTCGACCAGCGCATTCAGTCCATGACCGAGTTCAAGCAGATCATCGGGCGTGGCACCCGCATCAACGAAGATTACGGCAAGTATTACTTCACCATCATCGACTTCAAGAAGGCCACCGAGCTGTTTGCCGACCCTGATTTCGACGGTGACCCGGTGCAGATCTACGAACCCAGCGGGGATCAGTCGCCGGTGCCGCCGGATGTTCCCGTTGATCTCGAAGTTGGCAGTGGCGTCACTTATCCGGAACCCGGAGAGGACCAAGTCTGGACCGGCGTTGCCGAACCCGGCCCAGGCGAGGAAGGCGGCATTCGCCGTTACGTCGTGGCCAATGTCGAGGTCAAGGTCGCCGCCGAACGCGTCCAGTATTTCGACGCGGGCGGCAAGCTGATCACCGAATCCCTCAAGGACTACACCCGCAAAGCCCTGGCCAGGGAGTACGCCAGCCTCGACGATTTCCTCCGCCGTTGGAGCAGCACCGAGAAGAAGCAGGCCATCATCGACGAACTTTCGGAACAGGGTGTGTTCTTCGATGCCCTTGCCGAAGAGATCGGGCGGCAATCCGGCAAAGCCTTCGACCCCTTCGATCTGGTCTGCCATGTCGCCTGGGATATGCCGCCGCTCACCCGCAAGGAGCGGGCGGAACAGGTGAAGAAACGCAACTACTTCACCCGCTACGGAGAGCAGGCCCGTCGGGTGCTGGAAGCCCTGCTCGACAAGTACGCCGATGAAGGCGTGGCCCACATCGAAGAGACGCAGATTCTCACCATTGCCCCCTTTACCGAATTCGGCACCCCGCTGGAAATCATCCGCGCCTTTGGCGGGCTGGCTCAGTATCAGCAGGCTGTGGGCGAACTGGAACAGGCCCTCTATAGCGCCTGACAAATAGAACTGGAGAAAAAAACCGCTATGTCACTCACCACCCTGATCAAAGCCATTCAGGACATCATGCGCAAGGATGTCGGCGTCGATGGCGACGCTCAGCGCATCAGCCAGATGGTCTGGCTTATTTTCCTGAAGATCTTCGACGACAAGGAACAGGAGTGGCAGCTCACCATCTCCAATTACAAATCGCCGTTGCCCAGCCGTTTCCGCTGGTCCAGCTGGGCCAAGAACCCCGAGGGGATGACCGGTGAGGAGCTGATCGACTTTGTCAATAATGACCTCTTCCCGGCGCTCAAGAAACTGGCTACCGCCGCCGGTGTTTCGCCCCTCGGCAAGGTGGTCGGTTCGGTCTTCGAGGACGCCTACAACTACATGAAGTCCGGTACCTTGCTGCGTCAGGTGATCAACGCCATCGAAGAGGATGTGGACTTCAACAAATCCGGTGACCGTCACCTGTTCAACGACATCTACGAAAAGATTCTCGCTGACCTGCAATCGGCCGGGAACGCGGGCGAATACTACACCCCCCGCGCCGTCACCCGGTTCATGGTCGATATGCTCGACCCCCAGCTTGGGCAAACCATTCTCGACCCGGCCTGCGGCACCGGCGGATTTCTCACCTGCGCCATCGAGCACCTGAACAAGCAGGTCAAAACCGCCGACGACCGCAAGCGCCTGCAGGAGTCTATTCACGGCGTGGAGAAGAAACCCCTGCCGCACATGCTGGCCATGACCAACATGATGCTGCACGGCATCGACGTGCCCACCAACGTCCGCCACGACAACACCCTGAGTCGCCCGCTGAAGGATTACGGCCCCCGCGACCGGGTGGACTTGATCATCACCAATCCGCCCTTCGGTGGTATGGAAGAAGACGGCATCGAGAACAACTTTCCGCGCAAGTACCAGACCCGTGAGACCGCCGACCTCTTCATGGCGCTGATCATGCACCTCTTGAAACACGACACCGGCAAGGCGGCCGTGGTGTTGCCCGATGGCTTTCTGTTCGGCGAGGGCACCAAGACCAACCTCAAGCGCGAACTCCTGGAAGGGTTCAACCTGCACACCATCGTGCGTCTGCCCAAAGGCGTGTTCAGCCCCTACACCAGTATCGCCACCAACATCCTCTTTTTCGAGAAGGGCGGGCCGACCAAGGAGGTCTGGTTCTTCGAACACACGTATCCCGAGGGCTACAAGTCCTACTCCCGCTCCAAGCCTCTGACCATCGCCGAGTTCGATCTCGAAAAGACCTGGTGGGGCGGAGCCGAGCGCAAGGGGCGTAAGACCACCGAGCAGGCCTGGAAGGTCTCGGCCAAGGAGCTGGCCGAACGCAACTACAACCTGGACTGCAAGAACCCCCACGAGGTGGAGGTCAACCACCGCGATCCGGAAGAGCTGATGGCCGAGTACCAGCAGATCGTCCACCAGCTCGAAGCGGCGCAGGCAGCCTTGAAAGCCGAGTTGATGGCCTGCCTGGGGGGCAAGGCATGAGCAAAGATCCTCGACAGTCAAGGGGCCGTCAAAAGCCAGAAGCGTCCTTTCCGGTAGCCGGAAATAAGCTGGATGTACCCGTGAATTACCAATCCACCCTGACTAACCTCAAAGAACGTATTGCGAACGAGCGGCTGCGGGTAACACTTTCTGCCAATGCCGCGATGGTTTTACTCTACTGGGATATCGGACAAACCATCCTGAACCGACAAGACCAGCAAGGCTGGGGTGCCAAAATCATTGATCGCCTCTCAGAAGACCTGAAAGAAGCGTTTCCGGAAATGAACGGATTCTCTCCGCGAAACCTCAAATATATGCGGACATTCGCCCAAGAGTGGCCGGATCGCGAAATAGTGCAACGCACCGTTGCACAAATTCCATGGCGTAGTAATTTGGCGCTTCTGCACAAGCTCAACGATAGCGAAACCCGCCTGTGGTATGCCAAACAGACCATTGAGAATGGTTGGTCAAAAGACATTCTCGCCTTGCAGATCGAAAGACGGCTTCATGAGCGACAGGGCAAAGCGCCCAATAATTTTGCCCTCACCTTGCCGCCGAAAGATTCAGACATGGCTGCGCAGGTCTTCAAAGACCCCTACCTTTTCGACTTTCTTGGCACCGCCGACACCCGAAAAGAACGCGAAGTCGAGCAGGCGCTGATCGATCATGTCCAGAAATTTCTGTTGGAACTTGGGGCCGGATTCGCCTTTGTTGGCCGACAGGTTCTGCTGGAGGTTGGAGATCGGGATTTCCGGCTGGACCTGCTCTTCTACCACCTGAAGCTGCGTTGCTATGTGGTGATCGAACTCAAAGCCGTCCCCTTTGATCCCGGCTTTACCGGAACGCTCAACCTCTATCTGTCCGCCGTCGATGACCTCTTGCGCCATCCCGACGATAAACCGACCATCGGCTTGCTGCTCTGCAAAAGCAAAGACGATCTGGTCGTGGAATATGCCCTGGACGGCTACCGCCGCCCCATGGGCGTTGCGCAGTGGGAAAGCCAGCTCACCCGAAGCCTGCCGGATGACCTCAAGGGCTCACTACCCAGTATCGAAGAGATCGAGAAGGAACTGGAGGGTGGCGATGAATAACGGGATGACCGACGCCACCCGCAATCTGCTGGAACAGCACTTCGACACCGCCTTTGCCGCGCCAGACGGCATCGCCAAGCTGCGTGAGCTGATTTTGACGCTTGCCATGCAGGGCAAGCTGGTGGCGCAGGACCCGAGTGATCCGCCGGCTTCGGAACTGTTGAAGGAGATCGAGGTCGAAAAACAGCGGCTGGTGAAGGAAGGAAAAATCAAAAAGCCCAGGCCCCTGCCGCCGATCAAGCCGGAGGAAGTGCCCTACCAACTGCCCCAGGGGTGGGAGTGGGTGCGGTTGGGAGATGTTCTGAGTTTTGAATACGGCGATAACCTGCCTGCGAATAAACGATCTAATTCTGGAGAGTTTCCCGTATATGGATCAAACGGAATTGTAGGTACTCACAAAGAAGCATTTGTTAATGAACCATGCATTGTAGTTGGCAGAAAGGGCTCAGCGGGCGCATTGAACCTATGTCTTTCTGAAGGTTGCTGTGTTACAGACGTGGCGTACTACTGTGTTCCACCAGAAGGAATTGATTTAAATTTTTGTTTCAAGCTTCTTCATATCCTGAAACTTGACTCTCTTGGAAAGGGAATCAAGCCAGGTCTAAATCGCAATGAAGCTTACGAACTAGCTATAGCAATCCCACCCCTCCCCGAACAACACCGCATCGTCGCCCGCATCGACCAGTTGATGGCCCGTTGCGATGAGTTGGAAAAGTTGCGCAAAGAGCGGGAGGAGAAACGGGTAGTTGTACACGCTGCCGCTATCAAACAACTGCTTGACGCGCCGGACGGCACGGCCTGGGACTTTATCCAGCAGCACTTCGGCGAACTCTACACCGTCAAGGAAAACGTCGCCGAACTGCGCAAGGCCATCCTCCAACTCGCCGTCATGGGTCGCCTCGCCCCCCAAAACCCCAACGACCCGCCCGCCAGCGAACTGCTGAAGGAAATCGAAAAAGAAAAACAGCGGCTGGTGAAGGAGGGGAAAATCAAAAAGCCCAAGCCGCTGCCGCCTATTAAGCCTGAGGAAGTACCTTACGAACTTCCGGAGGGGTGGGAGTGGGTGAGACTCGAAAAGGTTTCAACGAAAATCCATTACGGGTATACGGCATCGGCAGACCACAACGCCCAAAATGTTAGATTGCTTCGCATTACAGACATACAAGACAACAAGGTTGATTGGGAAACCGTCCCTGGATGTAATGCAAAAAAGGAAGACGTTGCTCAATATTTGTTGACTGATAACGACATTCTAATTGCGCGAACCGGTGGCACTGTCGGAAAGTCTTATTTAGTGCAAGGGATAAGCGTTGATGCAGCATTTGCTTCATACTTGATCCGTGTTGTTCCATCGGGCTGCATGGACGTTAGGTTTATTAAATATTTCGCGGAAAGCCCCTTGTATTGGAAGCAGCTTTACGCTGCATGCTCAGGGACAGGACAGCCAAACGTGAATGGTACGTCATTAAGTCAACTGCTTTTGGCTTTACCCCCCCTCCCCGAACAACACCGCATCGTTTCCCGCATCGACCAGTTGATGGCCCTGTGCGACACGCTGGAACATCGCATCGACGCCGCCACCGGTAAACAGACCCAACTGCTGGGCGCTGTCATGGCGCAGGTATAGGGGGATGCCATGTCCGAGCTGATCCCCAAACACGGCGGCTACCGCAAGCTGAAGAGTTTCCAGGTGGCACAGCTCGTCTATGACATAACCGTTCGTTTTTGCGACAAGTACATCGACAAACGCAGCTGCACCCATGACCAGATGGTGCAGGCGGCGCGGAGCGGGGTGCAGAACATCGCCGAAGGATCGCAGGCTTCAGCGACCTCGAAAAAGACCGAGCTCAAACTCACGCAGGTCGCCCGCGCCAGTCTGGAGGAGTTGAAGCTCGACTACGAGGATTTCCTCCGCCATCGGCGGTTAGTGCAGTGGGAACAGGAGAACCCGCTCCGGCAGTGGCTGATCGACCGGCGGTGTCAAACCGCCGACGAGGTGGCGGCGTGGGTGGTTGAAGCGGCGATGCCAGGTGGACAGAGTGGACAATCTGGACAGGGTAGACAAGGTTCCGCAACATCCACAGTGTCCACAAAGTCCACGCGGTCCACCGAGTTTTACCCCGAAATCTCGGCCAATGCCGTTCTGGTGCTGCTGGCGGTAGCCTGTTCTCTTCTCGATCGGCAGGTCGAACGGCTGGCGCAGGATTTCGAAAACGAAGGCGGTTTCACGGAGCGCCTCTACAAGGTGCGGACAACCAAGCGGAGGAACCAGCAATGATCAAGCCCTCCACCTACCAGCCACCCTACACCATCACCCCTGAGATCCTGAACCGGGTCGCCGCGATCAGCGAGGCCATCGGGCGGTTGACCGTGCTCACCGATCAGGCCAGAGCCTTGCGGCTGCGGCGTATCAATCGCATCCGCACCATTCGCGGTTCGCTGGCCATCGAGGGCAATACCCTGAGCGAGGCGCAGATCACGGCGATTCTGGAGGGCAAACGGGTCATCGCCCCGCCCCGCGAGGTGCGGGAGGTGAAAAACGCCCTGGCCGCCTACGACCGATTCGACACCTGGAAGCCAGGGTCCCAAAAGGACCTGCTTGAGGCGCATCGGATACTCATGTCCGGCCTGATCGACGAGGCCGGAATGTACCGACGCAGCAGCGCGGGGGTGATGGCTGGACGGGAAGTGATCCACATGGCCCCGCCCGCCGACCGGGTGCCGCATCTGATGAGTGACCTGTTCGGCTGGCTGATCGCCACCGACGCCCATCCGCTCATCGCCAGTTCGGTCTTTCACTACGAGTTCGAATTCATCCACCCCTTCGCCGACGGCGACGGCCGCATGGGGCGTCTGTGGCAGAGCCTGATCCTGGCCCGCTGGAATCCCCTGTTCGCCGACATCCCGGTGGAAAGCCTGATCTTCGAGCACCAGGCCGAGTATTACCAATCTATTCAGGCAAGCACCCAAAAGAGCGATTCCGCGCCGTTTATCGCCTTCATGCAGCGGATGATTCTGGATACGGTGACCAACTCGACCCCGGAAGTTACACTGGAAGTTACCCCGGAAGTCAGATTGCTCTCAGTTCTTGCAGGAGAGATGACTCGGCAACAGCTCAAAGAGGCGCTTGGGCTGAAAGACGATGAGCATTTCCGCAAGGCCTATCTCTTCCCTGCTTTGGAGGCCGGGTTGGTTGAAATGACCATCCCCGACAAGCCGCGCAGCAGCAAACAGAAATACCGGCTGACAGAAAAGGGCCGCCAGGTGATGGCACGGCACGGCGGCGGATAACATGCGACACGGCTTGTGACATCGAGCTGTGACAGAACTATGACATGGGCTGTGACACCTTGGTGGGCCGGAGTGAGATAACAAAAAGGCATCCTATGAAGCAGATGAAACCGTTTGCCGGAAAATGGCGCATCGTCGAGATGGAGGTCTGGGATCAGGATTACGTCGACATGGAGGTTCCGGGATACTTACGCATCGGTTCGGATGGGACTGGACGGTTTCAGTTCGCCCTGGTCTCCGGGGACATCGATGGCCGGGTGGAACAATGCGGTAATGCGCCCCGTTTCGAGTTCTCCTGGTCCGGGCAGGATGAAAACGATCCTGTCTGCGGTCGGGGTTGGGCGGTCATTGAAAATGGCGAGCTAAACGGCCGAATCTATCTGCATCTGGCTGACGACTCTGCCTTTCGGGCAATCAAGAGCAAATAGTGGGTCCCATGAAAAAACCGAGCAAGAAAAAACCGACCTGGACCGATCTCAAGCGCCAGCTTGCCGACCTCGACCGTCCGGCTCTGTTGGCCCTGATTCAGGACCTTTACGCCGCCAGCAAGAACAATCAGGCTTTTCTCCATGCTCGTTTCGCACTGGGTGAGGATGTGCTCGAACCTTACAAGTCCACCATCGACCGCTGGGTTTGTCCGGATGTGATGCGTAATCAGGATATCTCGGTCGCCAAGGCCAAGAAGGCAATCTCCGATTACAAGAAAGCCATTGGGCGTCCGGAAGGTTTGGCGGAGTTGACGGTGTTCTATTGCGAATCCTGCAAGAACCTGCTTGGCTACTGCGGCATGGATGACGAGGGCTATTTCAACGCCTTGGTGCGCATGTTCGAGCAGGCGCTGAAGGCGATTGTGGCGCTTGAGCCAGACCAGCAGGAAGACTTTGTCGAACGGCTTGAACGTGTCCGGAGCGAAGGTCACAAATGGGGCTGGGGCGTTGGCGATGACATGGACGATCTGATGGCGGAGTATGTATTTGCCGAAGAGTGACAAGAGCCAGAATGAACAGGACGAACTGCGGCAACTGCGCGAGGAGAACACCCGCCTCAAGGAACTGCTGACCCAGCATGGTATCGCCTGGGAAGAACCTGCCATCCCTGAACCCGTCCCCGCCCCAACTGAATCTGCACCGACTCCAACTCATTTCACCACCGACGACAAGATCGCCCTGTTCCGACGTCTGTTTCGGGTGCGAGAAGATGTCTATCCGCAGCGCTGGGAGTCGGCCAAGGGCACGTCCGGTTATTCACCGGCCTGCGGTAACGAGTGGAAGCCCGGCATCTGCCACAAGCCACGGGTGAAATGCGGCGACTGCAACCAGTGTATCGGTCTACGGTTTTTTGGACACGTTTTTGGTTAATCAAGCCGCAACGTTCACGGCCTCTTTCTGGATGGCCCGCACCGCTGCCGGAGTCTTGTAGCCGTGGCGTCCAATGATCCATTCCCGG
>JAAYCS010000033.1 GCA_012729655.1 Desulfovibrionales bacterium
AAGAACAGAATGGTGGTGATGCTCGACAGCCCCAGGGCGATGGCAATGGGCATGCCCGTGGCGATGAAGAGGAACAGCAGGGTGAAAAGGGCCGCAGAGGTCATTCGTCGTCTCCTTCCAGGTCAACTACCTCTTTTTTGGCCAGCTGCATGCTTTCCTTGGCCTCGTCCAGAAGCTTGAATCCTTCGGCCCGCCCCTGGATGACCGCCCACAGGAGGTGGAGCAGCCTCACGGCCAGCATGGCCATGCCTACGAACAGGATACTGTAGGCCACCCATTTGGGAATGGGGATGTCATGGAGGTGAATACCGATCTTGATGAGTTTGCCGAGGAAGACCCAGGAGCCAAACAGAAACAGGCCGCAATAGGCCAGGCACAGAAGGATGGCCACGATGCCGACAGTGCGGCGCACATGCGCTGGAAAGAGCTTGACCAGGGCGTCCACCCCGATGTGCGACCCCACCTTGATGCCGTAGGACACACCGAACATGACCATCCAGCCAGAAAGCAGTAGCGTCAATTCCTGCGCCCACATGATCCCGACATTGAAGCCGAAGCGCAAGACCACTTCCACAAAAACCAGAAGCGTCATGGCCGCCAGGAGGAGGGAAATGATCCCCTCCTCCAGCTTGTTGATGAAGGTATTCATGGACAGAGACTAGTTGTTGGCGGCGATGGCGGCAGCAAGGTTTTCCTTGCCCACGGCCTCTTCGAACTTCTTCCACACGGGCTTCATTGCTTCAACCCAGGCTTGGCGTTCTTCCGGAGTCAAGGTGATGAGCTGGGAACGCTTGGAGTCGATGATCTTCTGCTTGTCTTCCAGATCCTTCTGCGCGGACACCTTGTTGCCCAACGCGATGGACTCCTTCAGGCATCCTTCCAGGACCGTGCGGATGTCAGCGGGCAGCCCCTCCCAGAACTCCGACGAACTGACAACCAGATAGTCCAGAACGCCGTGATTGGATTCAGTGATGTAGGACTGCACCTCGTAGAACTTCTGCGAATAGAGGTTGGACCAGGGGTTTTCCGCGCCATCGATGGCCTTGGTCTGCAGCAGGGTGAAGACCTCGGAAAAGGGCTTCTTAATGGGCATGGCTCCCACGGCCTCGAACTGTGCGGCCAGGACGTCGGAGGTCATGATGCGGAATTTCTTGTTCTTGGCATCACTGGGAAGACGGATGGGATCACTTGCCGAAAGCACCTTGAACCCGTTGTGCAGATAGCCCAGCCCGATAATGCCCTTGTCCTTCATGGAGTGAATCATAGCCTGACCATGGGGACCCTGCTGGAACTTGTCCACAGCCGCCATGTCCTTGAACAGGAAGGGCAGGTCATAGATCTGCAGCAGAGGCGTGTACTTCTGAAACTTAGCCAATGCCGGGGCTATGAGATGCACGTCGCCCAGCAAAAGAGCCTCCATTTCATTCGTATCCCCGAAAAGCTGCGAGTTGGGGTAGACCTCCACCACGACCTTGCCGGCCAAACGTTCGGCCACGAGATCGCGGAACTTGTTGGCCATGATGCCCTTGGGCGTGTCTTCAGCCACGACATGGGAAAACTTGATCACAATGGGAGCAGCGATGGCGGATGCAGCACACAGAAAAACCGCAGTCACCACAAACGCAAGAATGGCCTTCAGCTTCAACATTCCGGGTACCCTCCATACAGTTAAATTTGTTTGCGTATAACTATACGCAGCGAGCCTTTTTCGCAATACATTTCAAGCAAATCGTCATTTTTTGTTCTAGGAAGGCCCTCGGGAAGCTCCAAATCGATTGAACAAACGATCAATTTGCAAGCTCAGATTTTTCCCTTTTTTCGCCAATACATAAAAAAATACAGTCAATTTCTGTTTACAATGAATTGCATGCGGAAAAATACGGATTCTGCTGAACGGGCAAGATGCACTAGGTAGTGCAGTTGACTCTCGATCATACTGGCCCATCGTGCCTCCTGCCAGACCTTCCGGCACAGCGTGACGGCTGCGTCTTTGGAAGCAACTGCTCGTTTTCCTTGTGCTGCTGACACCCTGAAAAGGAAAACGCAGCGCAGGGTCAGACTTCTCCGAACCCGGCGCTGCGACTCCATGGAATGCGGTCCAGCTCAAATGCTGATGCCGGACCGCGTGTCCGCCAAGAGCAAGCTTATTTGTTGTAGTCCTGCAGGAACCTGATCTCGCCCGCCCCTCTCCGGGCCGCAGCGATACCCCTGACCGTGGCCGCAGCCGCGGCCACGGTGGTGATGTAGGGCACCTTGTACTGGATGGCGGCCTTGCGGATATAGGAATCGTCCACCGTGCTGGTCCGCCCTGCCGGGGTGTTGATCACCAGCCGGATGCGGCCGTTCTTGATCTCGTCGACAATGTTCGGCCGACCTTCGTGCATCTTCAGGACCGGTTCGACCACGATCCCCCTGGATTCCAGAAAATGCCGGGTTCCTTGGGTGGCGATGATGCTGTAGCCCAGCTCCTGGAATCTCCGGACCACGTCCAGAACCAGGCCTTTGTCCCGGTCGGTGACCGAAACCAGTACCCCGCCATCCATGGGCATGTCCTGGCCAGCCGCCACCTGGGATTTGTGAAAGGCCAGCCCGAAGGACTCGGCCATGCCCAGAACCTCGCCGGTGGAGCGCATTTCGGGCCCCAGTACCGGATCGACTTCCGGGAACATGTTGAAGGGAAAAACCGCTTCCTTGACCCCATAGTGATTGGGGTTGCGTTCGACCAGGGCCAGATCGGACAACTTGTCCCCGAGCATGATCCGCGTGGCCAGGCGGGCCATGGCGATACCGCAGACCTTGGAGACCAGAGGCACGGTCCGGGAGGCGCGCGGATTGGCCTCCAGGACGTAGACCTTGTCCCCGGCCACGGCATACTGGATGTTCATCAGTCCGACCACGTTGCAGGCCACGGCGATCCTGCGGGTATACTCGCGGATGGTCTGCAGGTGCTCCTGTTTGATGCTCACCGCGGGGATCACACAGGCGGAATCTCCGGAATGGACCCCGGCCAGCTCGATCTGTTCCATGACCGCCGGCACAAAGGCGTCCGTGCCGTCGGCCACGGCGTCGGCCTCGGCCTCGATGGCGTTTTCCAGGAACTTGTCGATGAGGATGGGCCTGTCCGGCGTCACATCCACTGCCGCGGCCAGATACGCCTCCAGCATCTCCTGGTCGTGCACGATTTCCATGCCCCTTCCGCCCAGCACATAGGAAGGCCTGACCATCAGCGGGTAGCCGATGCGCTCGGCCACGGCCAGGGCTTCGTCCAGGGTCACGGCCATGCCGGACTCGGGCATGGGGATGTCCAGGCTGGCCATCAGCTTGCGGAAACGGTCCCGGTCCTCGGCCAGGTCGATGGTCTCGGGCGAGGTGCCGAGAATGCGCACTCCGGCCTTGGCCAGATCCTCGGCGATGTTCAGGGGGGTCTGTCCGCCGAACTGCACGATGACGCCTTCGGGCTGCTCCTGCTCGTAGATGCTGAGCACGTCCTCCACAGTCAGGGGTTCAAAGTAAAGACGGTTGGAGGTGTCATAGTCCGTGGACACGGTTTCCGGATTGCAGTTGACCATGATGGACTGAAACCCGGCCTCTCGGATGGCCAGGGCCGCATGCACACAGCAGTAGTCGAACTCGATGCCCTGGCCGATGCGGTTGGGTCCGCCGCCCAGGACCATGATCTTCCTGCCGCCGACCGCCTCCATCCGCTGCATGGAGTCGTAGGTGGAATAGTAGTAGGCCACATCGCCCGTCACACCACTGACCGGCACGGGCTCCCAGGCCTGAGCCAGACCCAGGGCCAGACGGCGCTTGCGGACGCTGTCCTCGGAAAGGTGCAACAGTTTGGCCAGATAGCGGTCTGAGAAGCCGTCCCTTTTGGCCTGCGCCAGCAGGTCGTCCGGGATCGGCCGCCCGTTCAGGGCCAGGATCCTTTCCTCCAGCTCCACCAGCTCGCGCATCTGCTCGATGAACCATGGCTTGATGGATGTCCTCTGGTGCAGGACCTCGACGCTGACGCCCTTTCGCAGAGCCTCGTACATGATGAAGAACCGCTCGCTTGTCGGAGCGGAGAGCATGTCCACAAGCTGTTCCGCGCTCTTGCGGTGAAAGTCCTTGGCAAAGCCCAGACCGAACCTGCCCCTCTCCATGGAACGCACGGCCTTCTGCAGGGCCTCCTTGTAGTTCCTCCCGATGCTCATCACCTCTCCCACGGCCCGCATCTGGGTGCCCAGAAGATCCATGGCCCCGGGAAACTTCTCGAAGTCCCAGCGGGGGAACTTGACCACGACATAGTCCCCCCAGGGGGAGTATCTGTCCAGGGTCTTGTCCCGCCAGTAGGGGATCTCGTCCAGGGTCAACCCGCTGGCCAGCAATGCTGAAACATAGGCAATGGGAAATCCCGTAGCCTTGGAGGCCAGAGCCGAGGAACGCGAGGTGCGCGGGTTGATCTCGATGATCACCACCCGGTCTGTTTCGGGGTCATGGGCGAACTGGATGTTGGTACCGCCGATGACCTGGATGGCCTCCACGATGTCGTAGGAATACTTCTGCAGCCGACGCTGCAGCTCTTCCCCGATGGTCAGCATGGGCGCGGTGCAGATGGAATCGCCCGTGTGCACGCCCATGGGGTCGACATTCTCGATGAAGCAGACCGTGACCATCTTGTTCTTGGAGTCCCGGACCACCTCCAGTTCGAGCTCCTCCCAGCCCAGCACCGACTCCTCCACCAGGATCTGCCCAGCCATGCTCGCGGCGATGCCCCGTCGGGCCACGGTGCGAAGCTCTTCCTGGTTGTACACCAGTCCTCCACCGGTCCCCCCCATGGTGTACGCCGGACGGATGACCACCGGAAAACCCAGAGTGGCTGCGATCCTTTCGGCCTCTTCCACACTGAACGCCGGCTCGCTGCGCGGCATCTCAATGCCCAGCCGGGCCATGGTCTCCTTGAAGGCGATGCGGTCCTCACCCCGTTCGATGGCGTCCAGCTGCACCCCGATGACCTTTACCCCGTACTGGTCCAGGACTCCGGCTTTGGCCAGCCCGGAGGTCAGATTCAATCCGGTCTGCCCTCCGAGGTTGGGCAGCACGGCATCGGGTCGCTCCTTGGCGATGATCCGGGTCAGACTCTCCACGTTCAGGGGTTCGATGTATGTTGCGTCAGCCATTTCCGGATCGGTCATGATGGTGGCCGGGTTGGAGTTGACCAACACGATCTCGTACCCGAGTCCGCGCAGGGCCTTGCAGGCCTGGGTGCCGGAGTAGTCGAACTCGCAGGCCTGGCCGATGATGATGGGACCTGAACCGATGATCAGGACTTTGTGAATGTCAGTTCTTTTGGGCATGTGGGAACAACCTTGGGATGTGGGTGTATGGATGCCAGCCGGGCGCGGTGGTTGCGTTCGCTGGTGTGTGCGCAAGGACGGGGATGGCCGCAGCCGTCGTTCACCGCGAGCAGAGACGTATGTCAAAAGGAAGTTTTATTCAATGACCCTGCGTGGCGGCTGATGTGACGAGCCCCAAACCGTGGCAGCAGAAGGGATGCAGGACAAGCAGAGCAGGAGGCAGTTCTGGGTCTGGGTCACGCGGGGAAGTATTCCCTTTCGTCGCCACCATGGCTGAATACGATCTCGAAAATCGAGGATGCAAGGATCCAGAAGACAGCAGAGACTCCCCCGGACAGCCATCCAAAAAAATCAGCCAATGAAATTCCCAGGAATTGAGAGATGTTAGGAGTCAAGTTGGCAAGAAGGAGAATGCATAAATCGCCGGGATAAAAATACAGCCATTTGAACCACAGCATCACGTCATTCAGTGTCAGCGCCCCACAGCAATCCATGTCTGCAACGAAAGACCATTGCCGGAATCCCAAGGAAAAACCTTCCATGCCGACAAGCTTGAGGGCGATGACGGAGTGGAACAGGAGCAAGTAAAAAACAATGCTACGCATGGCCACGCTTTCCCCTAATTTTGCATGGCAAATACTGCAAAAAAACAAATCATGCAATAAATCCAGATCACATTTTTTCATTTTTTTAAAGATATCAGTGCAAGGAATGTTCAGCTGGCGCACACCAAGAAATACCCAAAAATTATGTTGAAAAAATTGAATGAGGGTCAAAGCAAAAAATGAAATGATCTTCAAAGAATGTTTTGATTACATTAAAACTGAAATTGTGTTCATCCGCAGAAAACTCGCAAATATGACTTCCCGCTTTGTCGAATTGACATGCTCCGACAAATATATGGAATGACAATGAAAAAATATAATGCAGGTTTTAAACCATTATTCGACTTAAAAAAATTCTTTGTTGCTTGTTTTGCAGTGTCTGCAGGAACGTGGGGCGAGATGTTACGCTTGGCGTGTTGAACAGTACAGGACGCAGGACCAATCCTGAATATATGTGATTCTACATAATTACTGAAATTATGAAAAATATAAAGATTGTCGTTTGTGTCCCCTGTCTGCACGTCGTTCTTTCCGGATTGTGGATTGCCAAAGACTTGGGTCACCTCCACAACATTAATCATCCGGATACCATGCAGGCCATTGGCACGGGCTTCTGTGAACGGTCTTGACATGCGATTAACTTTTGTAAATTATCGTCTGCATGGGGAGCATCGTATGAATTTCGACGGATTCTTCCAGAGAGTGGCCAAGACCACTGACATCACAACCCAGAAAGAACTGGCCAATCTGCTGGGCATCGAGCCCGCGGCCATCACCCTGGCCAAGCGCAGAGGCGTCCCCAAGTCCTGGATGCTGACCATATCCTCCATGTTTGGAGTCAACCCGAATTGGCTCAAGACAGGTACAGGATCGGTCTACCTGCACGATCAGGGCAAGGCCGTGTTCATTCCCAAGGTGTCGGCCAAGGCATGCGCCGGAGCCGGATCTCTTGAATTGGCGGACACAATTGTTGGCGAATTGCCGTTCGATCGGTCCTGGCTCGGCAAAAAGGGCAATTCAGGACACATGGTCGCCATGGAAGTCACGGGTGACAGCATGTTTCCGGAACTGGAACCGGGTGACACCATCCTTGTGGACCAGAGCCAGAACCAGGTTGCCGACAACAGCCTCTACGTCGTGGCTGTAGCGGACACCATCCAGGTCAAACGTGTACAGCTCCTCCCCGGTCTGGTCGTTCTGTTCAGCACAAACCAGCGCTATCCCCCCATCACCCTGCAGGGGGATGAGATCGAGACTCTGCGGGTCATAGGACGGGTGCTGTGGAGCAGCCGCAGCTACGCATAGAATTTTTTTGTCCCTCATGATTAACAAAGGTTAATTTTCAAATCACAGGGAGGTCTGTCATGCAGCAGAGATTTTGTGAATGTGGGCATCCGGTCCTGGTGGCCTACGTGATCACACGCAAGGGCGTGTGGCACCTGTACAAGGTGGACATGAAGATCGGAAGCCCGATGCGCTGTCCGTCATGCGGCAGGCATATCGATATCAACGAGCTGAGGTAGGCGGATTTGCACCGATTGCACAGCTGCACGTTGCGCCTGCATGCCCGATTATCCTGGTCGGGGCCAGGTTGTGCTGCACGGATGACGTGCCGGGATCCGGAACGCTTTTGCATCAGATGGTTGAGAAGCGCAGGGAGCTATGGAACATAACACGTGTCGGGTGGAAATGGCTGGCCAAGCCGTGGGTGAGGATGCAGGGCGCCTGTCTCTTCCCTGCTATCTGCATCGAGTCCCTGCCGGATTTCCCTCCCCGGCAGACGACTACATCGAATCCGCCTTGGATCTGAACAAATTCCTGGTCCGAAACCCCATGGCCACGTTCCTGGTCAGGGTCAGCGGAGACTCCATGGCCGGTGCGGGTATCCACGACGGGGACATCCTGGTGGTCGATCGGTCAGAGGAAGCGGCACACGGCAAGATTGTGGTACTGGTGCTGGATGGGGAACTGACGGTAAAGCGACTCCATCTCAAGAATGGGCATTGCATGCTGATACCCGAGAATCCGAGGTACCGGCCCATTCACGTCGGCTCCGAGCAGGACCTGCACGTCTGGGGGGTGGTCACTGGCCTGGTACGGCAGTTGTAGTGCCCGCATCTCGGGGAACAGGGTGCCCGCTCGGCTTTCAGAAACCCGCATGACGCTCTCTGCGCAAAATGACCGTTGATCCCAGTTCTGAAAATGAATCCGGCCACCATGCGCACAACGCGGCCCTGCAGAAGAGGGCCGCGTTGTACCCTGGAAAACCTTGCGTGCCCGGGGCGGTCACCCTGCGGTGTACCAAACCTCACTTCCCGGACAGGTGCGTAGGCCGGATTCCAGGACTCCTACGAGGCGCATCCGGCCTGGCGCAAGGTATTGTGTGCCTGCAACGCGCAGAGCTTGCCGCACATCGTGCAGGTCTTACCTTCCCGGGCCCGGTTTTCCTCCCAACGTCTGCGGGGCAATTCTTGGTCCAGGGCTGTGGAGAACATACCTTCCCAATCGAGTTCCTTGCGGTACACGGACATGAGACGGTCCCGGTCCATGGCACCCGGGACGCCCTTGGCAATGTCGCCGGAATGGGCCGCGATGAGCGTGCTGACCACGCCCTGGTGCACATCGCCCAGGTTCGGCAGGCAAAGATGCTCCGCCGGGGTCACGTAACACAGGAAATCCGCGCCCGCAGCAGCTGCGGCCGCACCTCCGATAGCCGCAGTGATGTGGTCGTAGCCTGGGGCGATATCCGTCGTCAGGGGGCCCAACACATAAAAAGGGGCCCCGTCGCAAATACGTTTCTGCAGCATGACATTGCCGGCGATCTGATCCAACGGCATGTGTCCCGGGCCTTCGATCATAACCTGAACACCCCGGTTCCTGGCCCGTTTGGCCAGCTCTCCGATGACTAGAAGTTCATGAATCTGAGCCGAATCCGTGGCGTCGCTGACAGCCCCCGGGCGCAGACCGTCTCCCAGGCTCAATGTGACGTCGTACTGGAACGCAATGTCGAGCAGGTGATCGAATTCTTCCAGCAGCGGGTTCTCCCGGTTGTTGCGTTCCATCCAGGCAGCCAGAAGCGCTCCGCCCCGGCTGACGATGCCTGCCACCCTGTCCTGCGCATGGGTCTGGGCCACGGCTCGGCGGGTCACACCACAGTGCACAGTGATATAGTCGATGCCTTCTGCGCATTGCGCTGCAATGGACTCAAGCAACATCGAGGCGGTCATGGATTCGATCTCACGCCCGGCATCAACCAGGTCGGCGGCAACGGCATACAACGGCACGGCTCCGACCATGACCGGCGAACGGTCCAGGATCGCCCGCCGTGTAATGCAAAGATCCCGGCCAGTGGAAAGGTCCATGACACTGTGGGCTCCGGCCTTGACCGCCACGTCCAGCTTGGCCAGTTCGATTTCCAGTGCGCCCTGTACGCCTGATGTGCCGATATTGGCATTGACCTTGGTCTTCAAACCTTC
>JAAYCS010000034.1 GCA_012729655.1 Desulfovibrionales bacterium
CAGCGCACGATCCGGCTCGGCCCTGCCGTGGACCTGCCTGACGAAGTACACCCGGTTTACGGAGAGGACGCGTTGGCTCTGGCCCGTGCGACTGCGGCCATCGACGCAGCCGCGCACTACATCGACGACATCACCGTTACGTGCCCGCTCGGCCTCGGTGCTGGTCTCGGCGATGTCGTATCGGTACCCGTGGATGGTGTTGCAGTCATCGGCCAGGTCGAGAGTATCACGTGGACTGCTACGCCTGACGGGACGATGGAGCAGGCGGTTATCCGGCGGCATGTTGCGATTGCGCCGCAGCAGTTTGTGGAGATCACGCCGCCGAGCGTGGCCGATGACACCGGGGAGACTGACAAGACTACCGGGATCAGCGGCAATGTGCTGACCAACGATGACACCGGCTTGATCGTTGTCGCCGTCAACGGGTTATCTTCCAACGTCGGCGTGGCGGTTGATGGCTCAAATGGCGGGTCTTTTACCATCGCCGCCGATGGCGCGTGGACGTTCAGCCCCGACGGAGATTTTGCCCTTTTGGAGGGCTCTGAGACCGCCGACACCTCGGTCACATATCACGCATCTGACGGGACTGCCGAGGCCGTGGCGACACTGACGGTAACGGTGAGTGCGGCGAGTGCTGCACTATGGACGCCTGCACAAATCAGCGGTGCCCTCTGGTTTGACCCAGACGACGAAGCACACAGATCATTAGTTAATGCAGACATATCGTCATTGACGGACGTAATAGGTGGTACAGTCACTGTCAGCCAAGGGGTGTCTGCGTATAAGCCGGTGATTCTTGCAGATGCGCTCGCAGGGCATGATGTCGCCGTGTTTGGTGGCGATGATAGATTACTTGGCTCTACCACAGCGTACGGCACAAATCCTGTATCAGTTTTTTCCGTCTGGAAAACAACGGATTCGAGTGGCACTGACATAATGGCAATGCTCGGGGCGTCAGCGAATAATAAAGGGCTCGGTATAAGCCGCAATACATCTGCGAGTGGGTATAATGTCTTTGTGTGGAATGGCCCGGAGCCATATATTGCAGGGGCTGTCAATACATGGACTATGCACCTAGGGCAGAGGAACGCAAGCGGAGTGCGTGTGGGGCTGAACGGGTCACTGTCCACATACACGGCGACGACTGTGAGTTTAGACAGCGGGCAGATTGCAGTAGGCATCGCTGCCAATAACATAGATGGGGCGGTAAATGGCCAGCTTGCCGCGCTTGTGATTGGTGACTTTAGCGACGCGGATGTAGATATGCTGTTTGGATGGGCCGCGCATAAATATGGATTGGCTGCAAGCCTCCCCACAGACCACCCCTATAAATCAACCGCACCTACACTGTGAGGTAATCCATGCCCATAAATCCTTCTGACATCCTTCCGCGTCGCCAGGCCCCCGAGATCGCAACAGGTCCCGTAGTCGCAGTCGGCGTCGGATCGGTCTCGGTGCGTGTGCGGCCCGACCTGACCGTGCTGGTTTCGACGCAGACACCCTACGCCGTCGGGCAGATGGTGTCCGTTGTGATACCAGGCGGCAATTTGTCGAGCGCACAGATCATCGGTGGCGCGTCGGGGAGTGCGCCAAGGATCAGGCAGGTGGTGGTGTGATCAGAATCTGACTTTGTTCTGCTTGCGGATCTCGCGCTGGTGCGCCCCTCTTTTCGCGCCGGTAACACGATTTTTTGGATTTGTCAGCGACAAAAGATGTCAGACATCAGGGTGTTCGGAAGTGGGGTTATCGGGGGGCGTTAGACAGATCCTAATGCGGGGGATTTTTACGGGAGGTGTTGCGCGCTATTTGGCGCACGAACGAGTTGGGTGGTGCTGCTGTGGTCTGCGCCAAATAGCGCGCAAATCTGCGCCAAATAGCGCGCGAGCTTACACCGCCTCGCACCGCATGATTACAGGTGGGATACGGTGCGGGGACGGAATCAGGGCCAGAAAAAAGGAGTCAGGTTTTTATGCCTAACTCCTTGATTTCTATGGTGCGCAATGCAAGAATCGAACTTGCGGCCTTTAGCTCCGGAGGCTAACGCTCTATCCAACTGAGCTAATTGCGCACGGGGAAAGATTTCCTATGCAGACTGACCAGGCTTGTCAAGCATGGCCGTCTGGGGTAGCCGTGCCCAACACCATCCCCCTTCCAAGGAGCGTCCATGGCCACCTTTCGCCGCATCCTGATCGGCATTTCCGGAGCCAGCGGCATGGCCTACGCCATGGCCCTGGTCCGAAACCTGCGCGCCATTCCCGGCCTCGAACTGCACGGCATCATCTCCGACGGAGCCCGCCAGGTCTTCCGGCATGAGACCGGAGCGGACATGGCGGATCTGGAGGGTTCGTTCCACCGCCTGCACGACGTGGCCGACATCGCCGCACCGCCGGCCAGCGGGTCCTGGGAGCACCACGGCATGGTTGTCTGCCCCTGCTCCATGGCCAGCCTGGCGGCCATTGCCGGCGGCGCGGGCACGAACCTGCTCCACCGGGCCGCTGACGTGACCCTCAAGGAACGCCGGCCCCTGGTCCTCGTCCCCCGCGAAACGCCGCTGAACGAGATCCACCTCAAAAACATGCTCCGCGCCCACCGCGCCGGGGCCATGATCATGCCCCCCTGCCCCGGCTTCTACCACCGCCCCGAAACCATCGATGCCCTCGTGGCCGGGTTTGTGGGCCGCATGCTGGAGCAGCTTGGCCTGGACCACGACCTCTACGCCAGGTGGGGCTAAAAGAGTTGCCCGCTGGGGCGCTTGATGATAGCCGGGGCTGCATGTTCGATATCAGCCAGACCATCCATCATTTTTCCATCATTGCCATCCCGTTTTTTCTCGGGATCACCTGTCACGAAGTGGCCCACGGCTATGTATCCTATCTCTTGGGCGACCCCACGGCCAAGCAGGCCGGACGGCTGACCCTGAACCCGCTCAAGCACCTCGACCCCATCGGCACCCTGACCCTCATCGTGACCCAGCTCATCGGCTGGGCAAAGCCCGTGCCCATCAATCCGAGCTACTACAAAGACTACCGCCGGGGCATGCTCTACGTCTCCCTGGCCGGGCCCATGGCCAACTTCATGGTCATGCTCTTCTTTGCCGTGGTGCTGAAAATCCTCGTCTCCGTCAGCCAGACCCCCTCTGCCGCCTCGGCCGAGTACATCCTCCGGCCCCTGATCAACATCGCCGTGGCCGGGATCTTCATCAACGCCGTGCTGGGCGCCTTCAACCTGCTGCCCATCCCCCCCCTGGACGGCAGCAAGATCCTGGCCTGCCTGCTCCCCGGCCGGTGGGCGGCGCAGTTCATGCAGCTGGAGCGCTACGGGTTCATCCTTCTCCTGCTGCTGGCCTTCACCGGGGGGCTGGGCATGATCCTCTCCCCGGTGGCCGCCTTTGTGCAAAACATGCTCATCAAACCGCTCCTGTAGGTTTTCACCATGAAAAAAATGACCGTTCTGACCGGAATCACCACCACCGGCACCCCGCACCTCGGCAATTACGTCGGCGCAATCCGTCCGGCCATCGAGGCCAGCCGGGACGAAAACGTCAACTCCTTCTATTTTCTGGCGGATTTCCATTCCCTGATCAAGTGCCAGGACCCGGTCCGGGTCCATCAGTCCCGCCGGGAGGTGGCCGCCGCCTGGCTGGCCCTGGGCCTGGATACGGACAGGAGCACCTTCTACTGCCAGTCCGACATCCCGGAGATTCCCGAACTGACCTGGATCCTGACCTGCATGACGGCCAAGGGCCTCATGAACCGGGCCCACGCCTACAAGGCCGCTGTGCAGGAGAACGAGGAGAACGGCAGCCCGGATCCGGACAAGGGCATCACCATGGGCCTCTACTCCTATCCCATCCTCATGGCCGCCGACATCCTCATGTTCAACGCCAATGTCGTGCCCGTGGGCCGGGACCAGATCCAGCACCTGGAAATGGCCCGGGACATCGCCCAGCGCTTCAACCACCATTTCGGTGAGCACTTTGTCCTGCCCGAGGCCAGGGTGGACGAATCCACGGCTGTGCTGGCCGGTCTGGATGGCCGCAAGATGAGCAAGAGCTACAACAACTACATCCCGCTCTTTGCGCCCGAAAGCGCCCTGCGCAAGATGATCATGAAGATCGTGACCAACTCCCAGGCCCCGGAAGAGCCCAAGGACACGGAAGGATGCGCCCTTTTCGACATGTACCGGGCCTTCGCCACGCCGGAGCAGGTGGGGGAGATGCGCAAGAAGTTCGCCGCCGGCATAGGCTGGGGCCACGTCAAGCAGGAGCTCTTCGAAGTCGTCAACGCCCAGCTGGCCGAGCCCCGGAACCGGTATGCCGAGCTGATCACAAACCCCGACTATATAGAGAAGGTGCTCAAGCAGGGCGCGGAAAAAGCCCGGACCTCCAGCCGCCCCTTCCTGCACAGAATCCGCCGGGCCGTGGGGATCCGGCCCCTGAGCGACTGAATCAGGTCTGGCTTTTGCGCGGCTTCTGGTGTAGGTGCATAAGAATTCATTTCGCGACGGAGGATGACCATGGGCGCAGCCAAAAAAATCGTACAGTTGGATCGCAAGGCCAGGAAGCCTGAACTGGCCGAAGTCGCCAAGGACCTGGAAAGCCCCCGGACCGAAGTGATCGACCTGGCCGCCCTGGCCAAAAGCCTGACCAGGTCCCAATGCATGACCGACGAGCAGGTCGAGGCCTGCCTGCGCGCCCCGGACAGGGCGGTCCAGACCGAGGCGGGCGCGGACCAGGCCGTGGAGCAGGAGACCCAGGAAAGGCCATCTCCGGCAGGCACCCGCCGGGACATGAGCAAAATGGCCCTGTTCGCCTCTGTGGCCGTGGTCATCCTCCTGCTGGGCTTCTATTTTCACCTCAATCAGAACATCAAGACCCTGACCCAGCAGGTGCAGGACCTGAGTCTCATCAAGACCGCGGTCTCCAGCCTGGACACCAAGATCAGCACGATGGAATCCAAGGTGGCGGACCTGGAAACCCTGCCGGCCAAAACCAGGGCCGCGCTGATGAGTTCCATTCTGCAGGAGATGAGCCAAAAGACGTCCTACATGTCCACCCAGCTCGAATCCGAAGAGCAGAAGGACAAGCTCATGCGGGCCAAGGAACTGATCCAGCAGGTCCAGGCAGAGCTGAACACCCAGAACTGATCAGGAGGCCCGGTTCCCCGGGCCTCTCTGTTTCCGCTCCAGACGACGCATGCGCGCAGGCCCGGACCATTCCCGCCTTGTTTGGCCCGTGTGATTCCTGTACGCTGACCGCTGACCCGACCACCCCACGCTGAGGACCGCCATGAACCCCCGAAATCCCCTGCTTGACTGGGACGTTTTTCCAGATTTCCCCTCCATCACGGCCGATCACGTGATCCCGGCCATGCAGAGCGTCGTGACCCGCAGTACGTCCGAGCTGGAAATGCTGGAAAAGGCCAGGCCGCGAACCTGGCATGGCCTGCTCGTGCCCCTGGAACGTCTGTCGGACAGGGTTTTCCGGACCTGGGGCCTGGCCACCCACCTGCACAACGTCAGGAACAACGCGGCCATGCGACAGGCCTATGCCCAGGCCCAGCCCCTGGTCGTGGAGTTCTCCAACCGGATGGGGCAAAGCAGGCCCGTCTACGACGCCCTGCTGGCCCTGCGGGACGGTCCCGGGTTTTCCGGCTTCAGCCACGCCCTGCAACGGACCATCCTCCTCCTGCTGCGGGACGCGACCCTGCAGGGCGTGGGGCTTTCCGCCGAGGACAGGAAGCGGTTCAATGCCATCAGCCAGGAACTGGCCGAGCTGGCCACCCGCTTTTCCAACAACGTGCTGGACGTGACCCAGGCCTACGCACTGACCCTGACCAGCCGGGACGAGGTCGACGGGCTTCCCGCGGACTCCCTGGCGCTGGCGGCGTCCATGTCCAGGGCTCGCGGCCATGCCCAGGCCACGGCCGAGGACGGTCCATGGACCATCACCCTCGACCTGCCGTCCTTTCTGTCCTTCATGCAGCATGCCACCCGCCGCGACCTGCGTGAAGCGGTGTACCGGGCCTACATCACCAGGGCGTCCAGCGGGGAGAAAGACAACCTGCCCCTCATCGGCCGCATCCTGTCCCTGCGCAAGGAACTGGCCGCCCTGCTGGGATTCGCGCACTTTGCGGACATGAGCCTGGCCCGCAAGATGGCCCCGGGCGTGGAGCACATCATGGCCCTGCTGCGCGAGATCCGGCAGGCAGCCACGGACCCGGGTCTGCAGGACCTCATCGAACTGGGCGACCTGGCCCGCGTCCAGGGCCAAAACGAAGAGGTTCGGCCCTGGGACGTCATGTTCTGGGCCGAGCGGCTGAAGGAGCAGCGCCTCGGTTTGCGCGATGACATCCTGCGGCCCTATTTTCCTCTTCCGGCCATCCTGCAGGGGCTTTTCGACCTCACGGAGGAACTCTTCGGGGTCCGCATCCAGAAGCGGGATTCAGTCCCGGTGTGGCATCCCGACGCGACCTACTACCGGGTCATGGACGCAGCGGGCAACGAGATTGCCGGGCTCTTCCTGGACCCCTATGCCAGGCCCCAGGAAAAGCGGAGCGGGGCCTGGATGGACGAACTGACCGGACGCAGCACGGCCTGCGCCCCGGCCGGAAGGGAAAGCCGTCTGCCCGTGGCCTACATCAACTGCAACCAGCGCCCGCCCCTGGACACCGCCCCGTCGCTGATGAGCTTCCAGGAAGTGGCCACCCTCTTCCACGAGTTCGGCCACGCCCTGCAGCACATGCTGACCACATCCCGGCACGGGTTCGTGGCCGGGATCTCCAACATCGAATGGGACGCGGTGGAACTGCCCAGCCAGTTCATGGAGAACTGGTGCTACCAGCGCTCCGTCCTGACCCGCCTGGCCCGCCACCATGAAACCGGCGCGCCCATGGAACCCGAGCTGGTGGACAAACTTCTGTGCGGCCGCACCTTCCGCTCCGGCTCCAACGCCTTGCGCCAGGTCTCCTTCGCCCTCACGGACCTCGCCCTGCACACGGCCGACCCGGACGGACTGGATGTCCTGGACGTGGCCCAGCGCATCGCCAGGGACACCCTGCCTCTTCCTCCCCTGCCCGAAGACCGGTTCCTGTGTTCGTTCAACCACATTTTTTCCGGGGGGTATGCGGCCGGATACTACAGCTACAAATGGGCGGAAGTCCTCAGCGCCGACGCCTTCGAGGCCTTTGTCGAGGCCGGGCTTGACGATCTCCAGGCCAGACGGAGCGCTGGGCTGCGCTTCCGGGACACAGTCCTGGCCACTGGCGGAGGTCGGCATCCCATGGATGTTTTTCGCCTGTTCCGCGGTCGCGTCCCGGATGTCAGGGCCTTGCTCCGCCAGGAAGGGTTCCTCCCCGGCAAGAGGGACAATTGATGTCAATCCAGTGGTTTCCCGGCCACATGCACCGGGCCCGCAAAGAAATTGCCGCCCTCATGGCCAAGGTGGATGTGGTCATTGAGGTGCTGGACGCGCGTCTGCCCACATTCAGCGAAAACCCCATGCTGCGCGAATTGCGCGGAACACGGCCCTGCCTCAAGCTCCTGAATAAAAGCGACCTGGCGGACCCACTGGTGACCATGGCCTGGAAGGAACACTTCCAGCGCGAGGCGGGCACCGTGCCCCTGGAGGTCGTGGCCACGAATGCCAGGGACGCGCGCGCGATCATCGCCCTCCTGCCCAGGATGGGGCCGCAGCGGAATCTCGTCATGCAACCCCTGGTCTGCCTCATTCTGGGCATCCCCAACGTGGGCAAATCAACCCTAATGAACACCCTCGTGGGCCGCAAGGTGGCCCGGGCCGCCAACCAGGCGGCCATCACCACCAAGAAGAAACGCGTGCACCTGAACGACGAGATCACCCTGTATGACACGCCAGGAGTCCTGTGGCCCAAGATCGAGGACGAGGAGGCATCCTTCATGCTGGCCGGCAGCGGGGCCGTGCGGGAGACGGCCATGGACAACACCGAGGTGGCCGCACGGGTGGGAAAATATCTGCTCCGGGAATATGCTGACCTGTTGCGGACCCGCTACAAACTGGACGAACTGCCGGAAAACGAAATGGGATTGCTGGTCGAAATCGGAAAAAAGAGGGGTTGCCTGGTCAAAGGCGGGGAGGTGGACCTGGCAAAGGCGGCCGGCATCCTGCTGAACGAGCTGCGCGCCGGACAGATCGGTCGCATCAGCCTGCAAAAGCCTCCGGCGTGGCGGGAGGGGTGAGCCTTATCGGGGGGAGGAATTTGTGGGTCCTACAGGACGTAGAGGACCTACAGGACCCATGAAGAGCCCTTGTGTCAACGCCCGTAGGCGTCCTCGAAGCGGACGATATCGTCCTCCCCGAGGTAGCTGCCGACCTGCACCTCGATGAGCTCCAGGGGGATCTTGCCCGGATTGGCCAGACGGTGCACCGCCCCCAAAGGCAGGTAGACCGACTCGTTCTCGCGCAGGAGGATATCCTCCCCGTCCCGGGTGACCAGGGCCGTACCCTGAACCACCACCCAATGCTCGGCCCGATGAAAATGTTTCTGCAGGGACAGAACCTGCCCTGGGACAACGCTGATGCGCTTGACTTGATAGCGGGAGCCGTCCCCAATGGATTCGTAATGTCCCCACGGTCTGAACACCTTCTTGTGGGACACGGCTTCGATGCGGTTCTCGGCTTTCAGCCTGTTCACGATCTCCTTCACTTCCTGCACCCGGTCCCGGGGTGACACCAGCACGGCGTCGGAAGTCTCCACCACGATGTGGTTCTCCAGGCCCACCGCGGCCAGGAGGCGGGTTTCGGCATGGAGGAAGGAGTTGTGCACATCGCACAGCAGCACGTCCCCGATGGCCACGTTCCCGTTCCCGTCCTTTGCCCCGGCCTGCCACAGGGCGTCCCAGGAGCCCAGGTCATTCCATCCGCACGAAAGGGGCACCACCACTCCCCTGTCCGTCTGCTCCATGACCGCGTAATCGATGGAGTTTTCGGGGCAATCCGCAAAGGCATCCCGGTCCAGACGCAGAAAATCCAGGTCCAAGGTGGACCGGGACAGGGCCTGTGCGCAGGCCTGGACGATGTCCGGCGCAAAACGGCCCAGTTCGTCCAGCACTGTGCGGACATGAAACATGAACATCCCTGAATTCCAGAAATATTCCCCTGAATCCACGTAGGACTGGGCCGTGGCCAGATCAGGCTTCTCCACGAACCGGTCAATGGTTCGGGCCGGCAGATCGGCCCCTTCGCTCTCAATGGGCCTCCCCTGGCGGATGTATCCGTACCCGGTTTCCGGAGCGTCGGGCACAATGCCGAAGGTGACCAGACGGCCCTGAGCCGCGAATCTCCCCCCCTGCCCCACCGCGGCATGGAACTGGGCAGTGTCCTTGATCAGGTGATCCGCAGGCAGCACGAGCATGACCGCGTCCGGATCGGCCTGCTCAATCCGCATGGCCGCCACGGCCACGGCCGGGGCCGTATTCCTGCCCACGGGTTCGAGGATGATGGCCGAAGGGGATACGCCCATGCCCCGCAGCTGCTCGGCAATGATGAAGCGATGCTCCTCGTTGCAGATGACCACGGGATCCCCGACCTCCGCCAGCCCTTTCAACCGGCCCATGGTGTTCTGCACCAGGGTATGGTCATCCAGAAGGGGCAGGAGCTGTTTGGGATAGAGCTTGCGGGACAGGGGCCACAGTCTGGTTCCGGATCCACCGGCCAGGATGACGGGAATGATCATGATTCCTCCGAACAGACAAAATAGGACGAAACAGCCCACCCCTTTCAGGGCACAGCAGGCCCGGGGCAGATCAACCCCGCACATGCCCCTGGCAACGTGCAGCATTCTCTATGGTATTGTCGCGCAAATGGAAAGCTTCGTTTTTTTGGATAAAATTCTCTTTTCATCTTGATTTTCTGTGTTTCTTTCGACAAAAGGACTTCATTTTGTGCGTGGAGAGTACGCGTGGCACAGATTCTCATCATCGACGACGATCCGGACTCCTCCCATACCCTGCGGTGCATCATCGAGCGCATGGGGCACCAATGTTTCCTTGCCCGGGACATCATTGGCGCCTTGACCCGATTGTCCGAGCTGCACTGTGACCTCATTTTCCTGGACACCAACCTCCCTGACGGCGATGGCTTCTCGCACATCGAGCAGTTTCTGTCCTCACCGACCCAGCCCGAAGTCGTCATCCTCATCGAGGAGGGGGATGCCGACGGGGCGGCCCTGGCCATTGCCAATGGGGCCTGGGACTACGTCAGCAAACCCATCTCCCTGCACAACGTGCAGCTTCTGTTGCAGCGCACCCTGACCTACAGGGCCTCCAAGAAGCAGAACACGCCCCGACGGGCCTTCAAACACTGCTCCATCATCGGGGAAAGCCCCGCCATCCGAACCTGCCTGAATGCCATGAACACGGTGGCGGCCAGCAGGTCCAACGTCATCGTTTACGGCGAGACAGGCACGGGCAAGGAACTTTTCGCCCGATGCATCCACAAAAACGGCGGCAACGGGGGCGTTCTGGTGGTGTTCGACTGTGCCAGCCTTCCCAAACATCTGGCCGAGAGCACCCTTTTCGGCCACACCAAAGGCTCTTTCACCAGTGCCCACAAATCCAGAGACGGCCTTTTCAAGCTGGCCAACAGGGGAACCGTGTTCCTGGACGAAATCGGCGAACTGGACCTCGACCTGCAGAAGTCACTCTTGCGCGTCCTGCAGGAATACAAGTTCCGGCCCGTGGGATCGGACAATGAGGTGTACAGCAAGTTCCGGGTCATCGCCGCCACGAACAAGGACCTGCGTTCCATGGTGGAGGAGGGACGGTTCCGCAGCGACCTCTACTACCGTCTGAACGGGCACACCCTGCACATCCCTCCGCTGCGCAAACGCGCGGAGGACATCCCGCTGCTGGCCGAACACTATATGGAGAATATCTGCCGGGAATACGGTGTCCCGTTCAAAAAGATCGCGGACGATTTTCTGGACGTGCTCAAAACCTACTCCTGGCCAGGCAACGTGCGCGAGTTCATCAACGCCATGGTCGTGGCCATGGACAATGCCAGGGAAGGGGACGCTCTCCTCAGTCAGCATCTGCCCCTGGACATCCGGGTCAGTGTGGTCAGAGAGACCTTCCGTTCCAGGCAGGACAGCTTGCACCCCGGGCTGCCCGGGCCTGCAGGAATGTCGGCCTTCACCATGACCGCGCCCTATGCCCGGGACAAAGACCTGCCTTCCTTGCGCGAAGTGCGGGCGTTGGTCACCGGTCAGATGGAAAAGCTGTACATGCATCAGCTGGTGCAGGTATGCGCCAACGATGTCCGGAGCGCATGCAAACGATCCGGACTTTCCCGGACAAGGTTCTACGAGCTGCTCAAGAAACACGCCATCACACTGAAATGAAAAGGGCCGGTACCCCGGCCCTTGCACTGCCCATTCACCCCCCAGACCCATTCCCGGTCGAACCCTGATGGGACCTGCGCCCAGGGTCAACAAGGAAAAGACGTATTTTCCAGGGAAATGGAATGCGTCTCATTCCTTTTCACGACGGATCTTGGCCCCCACCCGACCGAGCTTCACCTCCAGGTGCTCGTAGCCCCGGTCCAGGTGATAAATGCGGCGCACGTCGGTCCGGCCCTCGGCCGCCAGTCCAGCCAGGACGAGACAGGCGCTGGCCCGCAGGTCCGAGGCCATGACCGTGGCCCCCTTGAGGGTATCCACGCCCCGGACCATGGCGCTTTGGCCGGACAGGGTGATGTGCGCACCCAGACGGCAAAGTTCCTGCACATGCATGAACCGATTCTCGAAAATGCCCTCGGTGATGACCCCCGCCCCCGGGCTGCAGCTCATCAGCGCCATGATCTGGGCCTGCATGTCCGTTGGAAATCCGGGGTATGGCCGGGTGGATACGTCCACGCCATGCAGGGGGCCATCCACATAGGCCCGGAGGGATGTCTGATCGCCCTCGATGTGCATGCCCATCTCAGTCAGCTTGAAGATGACCGCGTCCAGGGCGCCCACCGGGCAATCCACGAGCTCGAGATCCCCTTTGGTGATAGCGGCCGCCACCAGATAGGTCCCGGCTTCGATCCGGTCCGGCATGACCCGGTAGGAGGCGCCTTGCAGGGATTCCACACCCTCGATACGGACCACGCTCGTTCCATGACCGGAAATGCGCGCCCCGCAGGCATTCAGGAAATTGGCCAGATCCTGGATCTCGGGCTCCCTGGCCGCGTTTTCCAGTACCGTCACGCCCTCGGCCAGGGTCGCGGCCATGATCAGATGCTCGGTTCCACCAACCGTGGGAAAATCGAGCTGGATGTGCGCGCCGTGCAACCTGTCACAATTGCCGATGATGTCGCCACTTTCCAGTTCAAAGACCGCGCCCATCTGCGCCAGGCCCTTGAGGTGCATGTCCACGGGCCTGGCCCCGATGGCGCATCCGCCCGGCAGGGCCACCCTGGCCTGCCCCAGACGGGCCAGGAGCGGACCGAGACAGAGCACGGACGCGCGCATGGTCCGCACCAGATCATAGGGAGCCTCGGGCTTCAGATCACAGGCATGCAGCGCGACCTCTCCCCCCGTGTATTCGGCCTGACAGCCCAGCAAAGCAAGCAGGTTCAAGGTCGTGGCGATGTCCTTCAGATCCGGAACGTTGGACAGACGGACCTGCCCATCCACCAGAATGGACGCCAGCAGGATGGGCAGGGCTGCGTTCTTGGAACCGCTGATGGGGATCTGCCCGCGCAGCGCGGCACCGCCTTCAATGACAAGTTTATCCATGTTTTTCCTCTATGGCGGGGGATGCCATGCACCTGCCGCCTATGGCTTTGTTTTGGAAAACGCTGCGCGGACCGCATCGGCCTCGCCCGCATAGACGTCAATGTCCTCCGCAGGGGAGAGCACCTCACGCCAGACCGCGGTCCGGGCTTCACTCCCCTCCAAGGCCGCCGGGGTCGGTTGGGAATCGATCATGATGGGATGCGCGCGCACGTCAAACTCGGGCACGGAGTAACTGAATTCGATGGGGATATTGTTGGGATCAAAGGCGTACAGGGACAGGATGAAGCCGTGATCGATCACCTCCGAGGCCCAGAACCCGTTTTCCTCCAGCAGGGCCTTCAACCGCCCCAGTTCTTCCCGGGTCTCCACCCCAAAGGAAATGTGGTCAAAGGCAAGAGGACCCCGGACCGGGGCTCCATGGTCCTTCTCGGCGATGGGCTGGACATGGGGCCATTCAAAAAAGGCGATCATGTCCCGGTCCGTGATCTCGAAAAAATAATGACGGTAGCCCGGATGTCCCATCCCGACCACCAGACGCATGCCGAGCAGGTCGCGCCAGAAGCGCACTGTCTTGTCCATGTCTGCCGTGACCATGGCCAAGTGATTGATGCCGGTGAATTTCCCCATGTTTCTCCGCAAAAGAAAAAAGCAGAACCAGTTCTTATCCGGTTCTGCTTGGGTGTCAAATGGGGTGAGTGACGCGGATTGAACGCGCGACAACCTGGGCCACAACCAGGTGCTCTGCCAGCTGAGCTACACCCACCATGGGGAAAAAAAGGGACAGACGAACTGTCCCGGATCGGCAATGGGGTGAGTGACGCGGATTGAACGCGCGACAACCTGGGCCACAACCAGGTGCTCTGCCAGCTGAGCTACACCCACCACGTAACAGGGGAATCTCTCTATCCAAGGCCCTTGAGCTGGTCAAGTGAAAAATCGCCACACCCCCGCCATCTTGACAAGACTGATAGGCCATTTATTGGAACTCATACATTTTTTCGGACAAGGAGTACCCGCATGGCCAACCCAGATCAATTCGAATTCAAAACCGAAATCAAGCAGCTTCTCGATATCATCACCCATTCCCTGTACACCAGCCGGGAAATTTTTCTGCGCGAGCTCGTTTCCAACGCCTCCGATGCCCTGGACAAGCTGCGCTTCGAGCAGGCCCGGTCCACCCAGATCAAGGACCCTGAGCAGGATCTGCGCATCTCCATCACCTGCGACGAAGACAAGAACCAGCTCGTCGTTCAGGATACAGGCATCGGCATGACCCGCGACGAACTGATCGAGAACATCGGCACCATCGCCCACTCCGGCTCGGCCGAGTTCATCCGCCAGGCCATGGCCGACAAGGAGAACTCGTCCAGCATCATCGGACGCTTCGGGGTGGGCTTCTATTCGGTCTTCATGGTCGCGGACAAGGTCTCCATCCGCACCCGCTCCTTCCGGCCCGAAGCCAAGGCCGTGGAGTGGATTTCTGACGGGCAGGGGACATACAGCCTCGCCGAGATCGAGGACGACCTGCCCCGGGGCACGACCATCAGCGTCAGCCTCAAGGAAGACGGCAAGGAATTCGCCGCAAAGCACCGCATCACGGCCATCATCAAGAAACACTCCAATTTCATTTCCTTCCCCATCCTGGTCCAGGACGAGAAGGTCAACACGGTGCAGGCCCTGTGGCGGGAAAACAAATTCTCCGTCACCCCGGAGCAGTACGCGGAATTCTACAGATTCCTGACCTATGATCACGAGGAACCGCTGGACATCCTGCACATGAGCGTGGACGCCCCGGTGCAGTTCTCGGCGCTGGCCTTCGTCCCCGCGCGCAGTCAGGACACCTTCGGCTTTGACCGCGACAACTACGGACTGGACCTCTACGTGCGCCGGGTGCTGATCCAGAGCAAAAACAAGGACCTCATCCCCGAATATCTCGGCTTTGTGCGCGGCGTGGTGGACACCGAAGACCTGCCCTTGAACATCTCCCGGGAGACACTGCAGGAGAACATCCTCATCCGCAAAATCTCCTCCACCCTGACCAAGCAGGTACTGGCGCACCTGAAGAAGCTGAGCCAGGACAAGGACCGTTACGCCAAATTCTGGAAGGAGCACGCCAAGCGCTTCAAGCTCGGCTACACGGACTTCGCCAACCAGGAAGCCTTTGGCGAGCTGCTGCGCTTCAATTCCTCCCGCCACCCAACCAGGGAGGAGCTCCTGTCCTTGGACGAGTACATCGAGGCCGCCAAGGCCGGGCAAAAGGAAATCTACTATATTTCCGGCCCCAGCCGCGAGGCCATCGAACAGAATCCGCATCTGGAAATCTTCCGGGCCAAGGGTCTGGAAGTGCTGTACCTCTACGAGCCCGTGGACGAGTTCGTCATGGAGAGCCTGCGCACCTTCAAGGATTTCAACCTGAAGGCTACGGAAAACGCGGATATCGGCAGCCTTGAGAAGTTTTCGGACGTCGAGGGCAAGGACAAACCCGAGGGATTGACCACAGAGGAAAGCAAGGACATGGACCGCTTCGTGAAGCGCGTGCAGGAAATCCTGGGAGACCGCATCACCGAAGCCCGCATCTCCAAACGCCTGAGCCAGAGTCCATCCTGCCTGGTCAGTCCGGATGGATCCACTTCACAGATGCACAAGATCATGCAGCTGGTGACCAAGGATGCGTCCATCCCCAAAAAAATCTTCGAGATCAACCAGAACCACAAACTGATCCGCAACCTTTTGGCCGTTTTTGCCGCCAATGAGCAGGACGACTTCGTGGTCACCGTGGTTGAGCAGCTCTACGAATCCGCCCTGCTCATGGACGGCTACCTGGCCGATCCGCACAAGATGGTGAACCGCCTGAACCGCCTGATGGAGGATTCCAGCGTCTGGTACAGAGAACGGGGGGTCAGGTAGATCCACCGCAGGCGTGGGCAACGGGACTGACAACGGTCCAGGCAATTCCCTGACTGTTCGACAGGCTCGCCAGCTCAGGACAATGGGTCGGCCATGTCACGGCGCCATGACGCCACTGGCCAGGGGCGCAAGCAGGCAATCCACGGGCAGACGACGCTGATCACACATCCTTTGGAAACGGGAGGCCGGGACAACTCGGCCTTTCTCCATTCCTAATCTCCACTCTGCACCCGCCACAAGCCCGCGTAAACCCCGTCCAAAGCAACCAGTTCCTCGTGGGTGCCGCGCTCCACGATGACCCCGTCCACAATGACCACGATCTCGTCGCAGTGCCGTACCGTGGACAACCGATGGGCAATGGCCAGGGTGATGCGGTTTTGGCGCAGGGAGCGGAGGTTGTTCTGGATGACCTCTTCGGTGCGCGTGTCCACACTGGCCGTGGCCTCGTCCAGGATCAGGAATTCTGGATCGCGCAGGATGGCCCTGGCCAGGGAGATGCGCTGGCGCTGGCCTCCCGAGAGTTTCATGCCCCGGTCCCCCACCATGGTGGCGTAACCCTGGGGCAGCTTGGCGATGAACTCATCCGCCCCGGCCATGCGCGCCGCCTCTTCCACGGCCTCGTCAGGGGCGCCGGGTGAACCCAGCCGGATGTTCTCGGCCACTGTGCCGTGAAAGAGGTAGGCCTCCTGAGAGACATAGCCGATGCGCCCGCGCCAGGAATCAAGGGAAATGGACGACAACGGGAGATTGTTGACCAGAATTTCCCCGGCGGCCGGATCGTAATAGCGCAACATGAGCTTGGCCAGTGAACTCTTGCCCGCGCCAGTGGGGCCGACAACGCCCAGCATCCGGCCACACTCCAGATGCAGGTTGATGCCGCAGAGCACCCGCTTCCGTTCAGGGTAGGCAAAGCTCAGATCGCGGACATGGACATGCTCGAGATGCCCATCCAGGGCCATGGCTTGAGCCTGGTCGAAGACCGTGGGAGTGGTGTCGAAAATCTCGTTGATCCGCAGGGCCGAGGCTTCGGACTGCTGAATCTGGTTGATGAGCATGCCGAAGATCAGCAGCGGAAAGATAAGGCGCATGGCCATGAGCACAAAGGTGGTGTACTCGCCGACACTGGGACCGACCCCGGCAACGGTCATCCACCCCCCGATCCCGATCAGCAGGGCGTAGCCGAAGCCCGCCACTCCATAGAGCAAGGGAATGAAATGGGCCCGCTCCCGGGCAGCTCGCACAGCGGCGTCACGATATTCCTCCGAGCGGAGGCGGATACGGCCGGTCTGGTGTTCCTGGGCGGAATAGGCCTGGATGACGTGCATGCCCTGCAGATTGTTCTCCAGAATGGCGTTGATCTCCCCCACAGCCCGCCGGGCTTGGCGATATTGCGGCGCGACGCGGGTGGCGAAGAAGCGCACTGCCCAAATGGCGATGGGCATGGGGGCGAGAAGGAGCAAGGCCAGGTGATAGTCCATCCACAAAAGGATGCCGTACACGCCAACAAACGTGATGACGAGGCGGACGATACTCGTGGAGGTGTCGGAAAAAAAGCGTTCCAGGTTGTCCACATCCCCGGCCAGCACGGCCATGATGTCCCCGGTCTGGCGGGATTCGAAGTAGGACACATCCAGCTTTTGGGCGTGGATGTACAGCGCCACGCGCAGATCATGCCGGATTCTCTGGGCTGCCGCATCCAGGGTGTAGTCGCTCACGCTCTGAAACACGGCCAAACCGGCAAATGTGCCGAGGACCAGCAATCCGGCCCAGACGAAATCACCAGGCAGGAGGGCCTGTCCCTCCCGCAGGGACAAGGACACCTTGTCCACGACCCGGCCGACCACGATCATGGGCAACAGTTCGAAGAACCGGGCTCCGGCATTGGCCAGCAGGCCCGCCACAATCCGTCGGGCATAGGGTCTGGCAAAGCGGACCAGACGCCACAGGGATCGACCCATTGGGGATATCTCCCCGAAATCTTTTATCATTTGCCCCCTTGAATCAAACCATCACCATGACGTATGGCGGAATGCACATAGTCAGGCGCAATGATGCTGTCTTCCCGGTACAACGATGTCGGTCTGAACGCACTGAACAAAAAGGCAGCTCCAAGCTGCCTTGAAATGCCGCGACCAAAGGATCTTGCTCAGAAAACGCCGGGGATAAGACGATTGACCCGCTCTCGGTAGGCCACGTATGCTTCGCCAAATCGGTCTTCCAGTTCCAGTTCCTCGGCACTGATATGCTTGAAGAAGAGGACCAGGGAATAGATGATGCCCAGAATGCCGATATTGGTATTCAGCAACAGGCACAGACCCGGCATGACCCCCAGGAGATGGGCGGCGGTTGCGGGGTTGCGGCTGAAAGAGAACAGACCGGATTCCACCAGCATGTAACCTTGCCCCTTGTTCAGTTCCCGCCTGGAGAACACAAGGCAGACCAGCCCGGCGCACAGCCAGACCGCCCCGAAGAGCCCCCCCAGCTTGAACCAGTTGGTGTGCAGAACGAGGTTTTCGAAAACACTGCCGGCCACAATGATCCCATAGCCCGGGGCGAGTATTTTGGTCTCAAGACTTTTCGCGTTCATGGATGTCTCCTCGTCGCTGAAAAAGATTGCGCATTGTCATTATCAACAATAACTCTTTTTAATATTTTAATTCCACTTTGAAAAGAACCCCGTCCCGGTGGATCCGAACCGTTTCCCACGCAGGACTAGCGGGTCAATTGTCGGTATCGGATGCGTTTGGGCACGATCATGGATTGGCCCGTGCGTCGTTTCAAATCTTTCTCGTAGTCTGAATAATTCCCCTCGAACCAGACCACCTGGCTGTCGCCCTCGAAGGCCAGTATGTGCGTGGCGATGCGGTCCAGGAACCAGCGGTCGTGAGAGATGACCACGGCGCAGCCAGCAAAGTTCTCCAGGGCCTCCTCCAGGGCGCGCATGGTGTTCACGTCCAGGTCGTTGGTCGGCTCGTCCAGGAGCAGGACGTTGGCTTCCTGCTTGAGCATGAGGGCCAGGTGCAGCCTGTTGCGCTCGCCGCCCGAGAGCATGCCCACGAGCTTCTGCTGGTCGGGGCCGGCGAAGTTGAACTTGCTGACGTAGGCCCG
>JAAYCS010000035.1 GCA_012729655.1 Desulfovibrionales bacterium
AACAGAAACTTCTACATCATGCTCCTCGGAGAGGCCGGGCTGTTTGCCCTGGCCCTGTTCGTGGCCTACGGCCTGCGCTTCGAGTTCGAGATCCCGGGGCAGTATCTCCGGCAGATGCTCCTCCTGCTCCCGGCCAGCGTGCTCAGCAAGCTGGTTTTCTTCGGGGCCATGGGCCTGTACCGGGGCATGTGGCGGTACACCGGGCTGGCGGACCTGTGGCGCATCGCCCGGGCGATCATCCTGGCCGAGATCTGCCTGGTCCTGTACACGGTCTTTGTCCGCCATTTCCAGGGCTACCCCCGTTCGGTCTTCATCCTGGACCCCCTCCTGTCCTTTGTTTTTGCCTGCGGCGCGCGGGTCTTCATCCGCTCCATGTACGAAATCTCGTCCAGCCCCCTGGACTGGATCCTGTCCTTTGTCCCCTTCAGGCTGCGGTCCCCCCGGCCCGGGGCCAGGGCCCTCATCGTCGGGGCCGACGACGAGGCGGCGCGCATGGCCAAGGAAATCCTGGGCCTGCGGGACTCCGGGCTGCACCTGCTCGGGTTCGTGGACGACGACGCCTCCCGCATCGGCCGGCGCATCCACGACCTGCCCGTGTTCGGGCCCCTAAACCGGCTGACGGACGTGGCCAGCTCCGTGGGGGCCGAGGAGGTGCTGGTCAGCGCCTCCAGGAGCATCGCCGGCGGGCCGCGGCACATCATGGAGGCCTGCGAGGCGGCCCGGGTCCGCGTCAAGAAGCTGCCGGCCCTGGCCGACATCGCCAACGGCAGGGTGTCCATCAAGGCCCTGCGGGACGTGCGCTTCGAGGACCTGCTGGGCCGGGCCGAGGTGCACCTGGACGTGGCCGGCATCCAGGGCTACCTGCGGGACAAGGTCGTGCTGGTGACCGGGGCCGGGGGGTCCATCGGCGCGGAGCTGTGCCGCCAGATCCTGCGTTTCGGGCCGCGGTCCATCGTCCTCTACGACGCCGGGGAGGCCAACCTGTACGGCATCGAGATGGAGCTCAAGCACGAGCGCGAGTTCGACCGCTATGTCCCGATCCTGGGCCAGGTCCAGGACGAGGTCCTGCTGGACCAGGTCTTTGCCCGGCACAGGCCGCAGGTCGTGTTCCACGCCGCGGCCTACAAGCACGTGCCCATGCTGGAGCTCAATCCCTGGCAGGCCGTGACCAACAACATCGTGGGCTCGCAAACCGTCATGGAGGCCGCGGTCCGGTTCGGGGCGGAGCGCTTCGTGCTCGTGTCCACGGACAAGGCCGTGCGGCCGACCAACGTCATGGGCGCGTCCAAGCGCGTGGCGGAGCTGATCATGCGCGGCATGCAGGGGGGCAGCACCGCCTTCATGGCCGTGCGCTTCGGCAACGTGCTGGGCTCGTCGGGATCGGTCATCCCCCTGTTCCGGCGCCAGATCGGGCACGGCGGGCCGGTCACGGTCACCCATCCGGAGGTGACCCGCTATTTCATGACCATCCCCGAGGCGGCCCAGCTCATTGTCCAGGCCGGGGCCCTGGGCCGGGGCGGAGAGATTTTCCTGCTCAAGATGGGCCAGCCCGTGCGCATCGCGGACCTGGCCCGGGACCTCATCGTGCTGTCAGGCAAGGATCCCGCTGAAATCGAGATCAGGTTCACGGGGCTGCGGCCGGGTGAAAAGCTCTACGAAGAGCTCATCACGGCCGGGGAGGGGGTCGTGCAGACCGGGCACGACAAGATCATGGTCCTGGAACAGCTGGGGCTGACCCCGGCCCGGCCGGGCATCGAAACCCTGGTGCAGGCGGCCCAGGCCTTTGACGGCGACGCCGTGCGGGGTGAGCTGGCGCGGCTGGTGCCGGAGTACTGTCCCGCCCGCACGCCTGTGAAGCACGCCCTGGACCCTGCCGCCGGCAGGTGACGCTTTGCCTCGGCAATCAGGCCCCGGGCTGCCTTCGTCTTGACAGGCCGGGGTGATGCGCGCAAGGGAATGCAGGCTTATGACCTGTGCGTCCCAGGTCCGAGGGCAGCTGTCCCGATTCCCGAAGTCGGTTCCTGCCGGACTGCACGAATTCACACGAAATGTTCACGAAACGGCGATGATCCAATCGAATCCGCCGCAAGGAAGTGGGGGTTGACGGGAATGGACACTGGCGTGTTGATCGCGGTCCAGATCATCGGACTCTACGTCTGTCTGGGGCCCTTTGTCTGTCTGGGGCTCTACGTCCTCTTTGACCGGCTGGCGGAACGTGATCCAGGTCAGAAACGGCCCAATGCGTTGCGGGAGACCGACCCCGCGCTGTGGACCCCGGCACAGGTGGACGAATTTTTCGCCCGGAAAAAGATGTTTGATTCCTTGACAGCGCCGAAACAGGGCAACCATATCCGACGGGGTTGAAAAGCCAGCCCGGAAGCGGACACCTCCTGGTTCTCGGAAATTTCAGCACATGCGTATCACGTGTTATAAAGCCGGCGCGTTTTGTTCGTAAAGCGGAGCATATGAACGTATTCTTGCGGAAGTGGAAAAAGTATTTTGTCCTTGCCGGGATGATGAGTTGCCTCATCAATCTGCTGCAATTGACATTTTCTTTTTACATGTTTGCGATATACGGATCAGTTGTGCAGAGTTTCAGCTACACTACCCTTTATTCCATAACAATTATCGCTGTTTTTTGTCTCGCATTTCTGGCGGTATTTTCCCTATTGCGGAGCAGGCTGTTGCATGCATGCGGCATTGCCCTGGAACAATCCCTTGGCAAGGATGTCATGCACAGCATGGTTACCGCCATGTCCGGCCCCGCGAAACGATCATACCAGCAGGGGCTGGCGGATGTGTCCACGCTGCGGTCTTTCCTGAGCACCGACGCGCTTTTTGCCGTGTTCGACATACCCTGGGCCCCGCTCTATCTGGTCTTGATTTTCTTTTTTCATCCCACCCTTGGGTTGCTGGCCCTTGGAGGGGGTATTGTCACCTTGGGGCTCACGCTGTTGCAGGACCATCTGACCCGCCATCGTCTGGCCAGGGCCAACAACCTTGCCCTCGAGGGGCGCCGGTTCATGGAGACTATGCTCAAGAACGCCGAGGTGGTGAACGCCATGGGCATGGGCGGGGCGGTGTATTCCCGTTTCGACGAGAAGAACACGGATATTCTGTACAATCAGACCGTGGCCAGCAGATATGCGGGCCTGGCCCAGAGCGTCATCAAGTCCATCCAGGTGCTGATGAACGTGATGATCTATGGGGCTGGCGCCTTGTTCGTCATTGTCCAGGGATTCGATCCCGGCATGATGATCGCCGCCTCCATCATCATGGGGCAGGCCATTTCCCCGTTTATGCGGGCCCTGTTCGGGGCCAAGACCATTGCCCAGGCCCGGGATGCCTACAATCGGCTGCATGGTTTTTCCAGGTTGATGGCCCGTAAAACGCCAACCATGCAGTTGCCTGTCCCGCAGGGCGCCCTTTTGGCCGAGAACGTCTTCTTTGCCATCGGTGGACGGTTCGTGCTGCAGCAGGTCTCCCTCGCTTTGGAGCCGGGGGAGTTTCTGGGCCTGGTCGGTCCCAACGGGGCGGGCAAGACGACTTTCGGCAAGGTTGCGCTGGGCATCTGGCCGGCCATCATGGGGAGCGTGCGTCTGGACGGGGTGGACATTTTTCGGTGGGACAAGGCTGAGCTCGGCCCCTATCTGGGGTACGTGCCGCAGGAAGTCCAGCTTTTCCCAGCCACGGTGGCCGAGAATATTGCCCGGCTGGGTCAGCCGGACATGGTTGAGGTGGAGCGGGTTTGCGCAGAGGTAGGCATTGCCGAACTCGTTGCGGCCCTGCCCCAGGGTTATGAGACCCAGGTCGGCGGAAAGGACGGGGTCACGTTCTCGGGAGGCCAGAAGCAACGCATCGGTTTGGCCCGGGCGCTCTACGGATCACCCAGGCTGCTGGTTCTGGACGAGCCCAATTCGAACCTGGATGAGGAGGGGGAAGCGCACCTGATCCAGGTTCTGGAGCGGATCCACCAGGCCCGCAGCGCGACCTGCATCATGATCACGCACAAGGTTGAATTGTTGCGCATGGTAGACAAAATGCTCATGCTGCAGAACGGCCGGGTGGCCCATTACGGGACACGCAATGAGGTTCTGGAGGCCATCGCCCGGACACACCAGCCTGTGCGGCCTCAGCACTCCGGAGTGGTTTTGAGGGGTGCAAACGCAGCGGAAAAAGGAAAAGAATGAAACTGAGAACATTGGTACGGTGTTGGTTCATGGTTGCGCTCGTCCTCGTGCTCGCAGTGGATGTCGCCCTGGGTGAAGGACAGGCCCCGGGCGGAGGCCCGCCAGCATACAGCTTGAACGATTGCGTGCAGCTGGCTCTCGAACGCAGCCCGAGGATTCGCGCCGCAGAAGACGCCATCCGCAAGGCAGAGGCCGAGATCGGCATGGCCAAGGCCGGATTCTATCCGAGACTGACCGCTTTCGGCTCCGGCAAGTCCATTACGGGCATGAGCAGTTCGGGGAATGCCAACGAAGATTACGATGATCAGACCATCCTGACCCACGGGCTGCAGCTGACCCAGACCCTTTTTGCCGGTCTGACCATTTTGAACGGATACCAGCGGGCCGTCCTGGCCCATGAATATGTCCTGGCCGAGAGAAACGACACCACGGCCCGCCTAGCCCTTCAGGTGCAGACCGTGTTCCTGGAGCGGTTGCAGGCCGTGGAACAGGCCAAGGTCTACGAGGCGCATCTGCAGAGCCTGGAGATCAATGGCCGGGCCCTGGAGGCCATGTTCGCCCAGCATCTGGTCCCCTACAGCGACGTGCTCGACACCCAGGCTGAAATCGCCAGCGCCCGCCAGAAGCTGAGCGAAGCGGAGAACATTGTTGCCGTAAAAACCATCGAACTCAAGGGGCTGATGCAGGTTCCCTTTGAGCAGCACATCGCGTTTGCGGACACGACATGGGACACGGCCTCCATTCCGGAACTGGATCTGGCAGAGATCCGGGCCTACGCGTTGAGCAACAAACCGGCCATTGTGCTGTCCAGGCTTGCCATACAACTGGTCCAGAAGGACAAGGAAGTGGCCATGGGAGGCCATGCGCCACGGGTCAATCTGACCTTGTCCTACAACAATGTCGACGTGGATTACGATGATCCCGGGATAAGCATGGGACGGGAGTACAACCGGGACTACAGGAAGGATTATCACATGGGTATGCTGTCCATGGAATGGGACCTCTTCCAGGGGGGGAGGACTTACCATCAAGTGCAGCGGATCAAGCATGAAATCAGTCGGCTGCAGAACAATCTGCGCGATCAGGAATCCATGACCTACACGGAAATCGAGAAGTCCTACACGTCCCTACAGGAAGCAAGGGGGCGGGCCCGGCATGCCATGGCCTTTGTGAAGAGTTCCCGAGAAAATCTGGCCATGGCCCAGGCGCGCCTGGACAAGAGCCTGGGCACCCTGCCCGAGCTGGTGCTGGCTCGCAGCAAGGTGCAGAATGCCGAATCCACCCTTGTCAGATCGTACATCGACTGCCAACAGTCCCTGGCCGACCTATACTACGCCATGGGCCGCCGCACCTTTTCCCTGGTCCAGTAAGGAGCTTGCATGAAAGCATTTTTGAAAAAATGGATGCAGTATTTCTGGTTCGCGTTCTTTTTCAGTCTATTCATCAATACGCTGCAGCTCGTTTTCCCTGTCTATATGCTCCTGATATATGACAAGGTTCTGGTCAGCAGAAGCCTGCCGACGCTGCTGACCGTCACGGTCGGAGCTGTTCTGGCCCTCTCGGTCATGGCCTGCCTCGACTTCCTGCGCTCCCGCCTGCTGGTGCGGGCCGGGGTTGCGGTGGACCGCACCCTGACCCAACCGGTCATCACGGAGATGGTGCGCGACGCGGCCCGTATCGATTCCAATTCCTACCGGGAAGGAATCCTGGACATCAACACTCTGCGCAATTTCCTGGCCGGGAATGCCGTCTTTTCCTTTTTTGATTTGCCCTGGGTGCCCATCTACATTTTCGCCATCTACTGCATGAACGCCTGGCTGGGCTGGTTGGCCCTGGGCGGGGCCTGTGTGCTGCTGGTTCTGGGTTTGGCCCAGGAATTTCTGACCGGGGAGCGTTTCACCACGGCCAAGACCATGGAGCGGCGTTCGGGTCAGCTGGTCAGTCTGGGATTGCGCAACGCCGAGGTCATCACCGGGATGAATATGCTGCCAGGTCTGATCAAGCACTGGTTGCGCAGCCAGGAGCAGGCCCTGTGGCTGCAGACCAACGCGTACCGCTTCAGCAGCCTGTTTCATTCCCTTTCCAAAAGCTTCCGCTCGGGCATGCAGGTTTTCGTCTACGGGGTCGGGGCCTACCTGGTCCTGGAGAACGAGACGTCGGCCGGGGTCATGATCGCGGCCTCGGTCATCGTCCGGCAGGCATTGAATCCCGTGGAGCAGATCATGGGGGCCTGGAAGCAGTCCGTGGAGACCCGGGCTGCCTACAAGCGCCTGCAGCAGCTGCTGGAGAAGGCCCAGACCCGCAAGCCCATGGAACTGCCTGAGCCCAAAGGCCGTTTGGAGGTAGAGGGGCTGGGGCTGGCCCTGGCCGGTCGCCCCATTCTGGGCAACGTGACCTTTGCCCTGGCCCCTGGGGAGTCCATGGGGCTCATCGGTCCCAGCGGGGCGGGCAAGAGTTCCCTGTGCCGCCTGCTGCTGGGGATCTGGCAAGGGACAGCGGGCAAGGTCCGCCTGGACGGGGCGGACATCCTTTCCTGGGACAGTGACATCCTGGGCCGCCACATCGGCTATCTGCCCCAGGATGTCGAACTCTTTGCCGGGACCGTGGCCGAGAACATCGCCCGCATGGGCGAGGTCGAGCCGGACAAAGTCGTGGAGGCCGCCACATTGGCCGGGGTGCATGAGACGATCCTGCGTTTGCATCAGGGATACGACAGCCAGGTCGGGGACCTGGGCGCGCAGCTTTCGGGAGGCCAGCAGCAGCTCGTGGGCCTGGCCCGCGTTTTTTACGGGACGCCCAGGCTGGTCATCCTGGACGAGCCCAATTCCAGTCTCGACGAACGCGGGGAGCGGGCCCTGGTACAGGCCTTGTCCGAGCTCAAGGCAAAGGAAGTGACCACCATCATGGTCACGCACAAACCCTCCCTGCTGGCCACCATGGACAAGATCCTGCTGCTCAAGGACGGACAGGTGGCCATGTTCGGCCCGCGGGACGAAATTTTCCAGGCATTGAAGCCCGTTCCCGCCACCAATGCATAGTACTCTGGCTTGCGCGGTTTGCTCCAGGCTGGTGTAATGAAAGAGGAGAAGTTGGATGTCGCAATTGACACCGGAAGAAAGCAAGATTCTTGATATCAATCCCCGGCCCATCATCTGGACCGGACTGGCCATCATTGTCATTTTTTTTGGCGGACTGCTGGCCTGGTCCGCCTTCCTTCCGTTTTATGGCGCTGTGGTAGCCCCGGGCACGGTCAAGGTTTCCCAGAACAAGAAGGTCGTCCAACATCTGGAAGGCGGGATCATTGACAAAATTTTCGTGCGCGAGGGGGATGAGGTCAAGGCCGGGCAGGTGCTTATTCGGCTCCGCGACGAGCGCATCGAGGCATCGGTGTCCTTGAACCAGGGCCATTTGTGGGCCAAGATCGCCCTGGCCGCACGGCTGAAGGCCGAAAGCCAGCTGGCCGACAAAGTGGAATGGCCACAGGAGATGCTCAGTGCGGCAGGCGAGCCGGAAGTGATCGAGGCCCGGAACAAGGAGAACGCCGTGTTCGTGTCCCGCCTGCGAGACATGCAGGGCAAGATCTCCCTGCATAACACGCAAATCGAGCAGCTGCATCGGCAGGTCGAGGGCGCCCAGGCGGAACTTGCGGCTCAGCAGAGCATCATCGCCAGTCTGAAGGGCGAGATCGCCTCCAAGGAACTGCTGTTGCGGGAAAAGTATATTGACCAGGCCCAGATTCTCGAACTGCGGCGCCGTCTGTCCACCTCCGAGGGCCAGGCCGGAAGCCTGCAGCAGTCCATTGCCGAAGGCAAGAAGCGGATCGAGGAGCTGCGGCTGCGCATTGTCGACCTGCGCAACACTTACCGCGAGGCCGCCATCTCGGAGCTGAGCACCGTCACCGACGAGATATTCCAGCTCCGCGAACAGCTGCGTCCCATGCGTGACTCCCAGAAGCGTCTGGAAATCCTGGCCCCTGTGGACGGCATCGTCCTCAACCTCCTGGTCCATTCCGAGAATTCGGCAGTGATCCGGCCGGGAGAGGCCATCATGGACATCGTGCCCAAGGATGCGCGCCTCATCGTGGAGGGACGCATTGTGCCCACGGAGATCACCAAGGTGCACAAGGGACAGCATGCCGAGGTCATCCTTTCCGCCTTTGACCGGCGGACCATGCCCCGTTTCTCCGGGGTGGTGGACTATGTCTCCGCGGACCAGCTTGTGCAGGAGACATCCGCCGGGGGCATGCCTTTCTACCTGGTGCACATCGTCGTGGACGAGGCAGGCCTGCAGGAGGCCGGAGCCTACCTCTACCCGGGCATGCCGGCGGAATGCTACATCACCACCGAGGAGCGGACCATCCTCTTCTACCTGCTGGAGCCGTTCTTCAAGATCATGGACAAGGCGTTGCGGGAATCTTAGGTTCCGGCATGGTTCCACAGCCCAGTAATTCTATTTCTGAATCAGAACGATATGATATGGAGAGTCAGTTTTGGATTCGAAATGGACGAACAGCCATGACAGAATCTTTCGACTGTCAGGGGGGCACGCGCTTTGCCCAGGATAAACGGCAAGAAGCAGTGCCTGGGCTTGAAACAAGATGGGAAGAACACAGACGCCCGCGGCATGCGCCGCGGGCGTTCTTCTTGGAAGCAGGCTGCTGGGCTGCGAAAATTCGTCCAGACCGCATCCCCCGATTTCTAATGCAGCAGCTGGGGCGGGCTGTCCATGGTCTGGGTTGTACCTTTGCCGATCCACTGCGGCCATACCTCCATGGACCACTGCCCCTTACGGTACTGGCCGTGCAGGATATTGAGCCACTGACGCAGGAGTTCATCTGACAGGGCCAATCGGGCCATAGGTCGCCCCTCCTCTGCTTCAGGACCCTTGAAAGTCAGGATGATCCCCCCGCGGGCCTTGCTCGCATCGATGCTGTGCACCAGCCATGACGTCGTTCCGGCCGCTGAGGCGTGCACCGGGGGCAGGGCTGGCATGGCCGCGACAGCTGCCTGCTGGGCAAAACCCTGCAGGGCCTCCAGGCGCGAAGAGGATGTGCTGCCGTGATCGGTCGAGGGTGTATCCTTCTCCAGCCATTGACACACATGCGGTACCAGGCGGTTGAGCAGGCGCCGGGACAGCCACAGGGCCATGCTTTGTCCGGGTCCGGATTCGCCACAGAGTCGGATCCGGTCTTCGATATCGACATACTCGGTGGTGATGCGGCGAAGAATCGGGATGGCGGACATGTCCGTAGCGGTTCTGGGCTGTGTGGGGGTTGGCAAATCTAGTTGTCCCCGAAGCTGATCAGGTCTTCCTGGCCAAAGAGCTTGTTCAGATCCACTTCCGCCGGGGCCTGGGGTTTCTGCTCGGCCCGGATTTGGGCCAGCCTGACCAGGATCTGGACATTGGCCATGGAAAAGAGCTGGGCGTAGGCCATGGGCAGGGCCAATGTTTTGCGCAGCTGCAGAAAAGCCTGCTCCTCCATGCTGTACAGCTTTCCTTCGTCGATCCTGAGCAGACCCTGCACCGCTATCTCCTTCTGACCGACCTTTACACGCAAGGGCCAGGGAGCGAGCAGCCCGGCATTGGCCAGGGCAGTGACCGCCTGCTGCGTCGGATGCATATTCTGCCATACGCTCTGCAAGAATTCGAAAATTTGCTGGGTAGGTTTGGTCAGTTTGCCTTCCGCATCGAAAAAGGGGGTGCGGTTGCCCCCGGTGACCAGCCCGGAGTCCTCGTCCACGCACAAGAGTATGTTGTTGCTTCCGTCCGGGGCCTTGGCCAGCCGGAACGGATGCCCCCGGAAGCAGGCCGGGATGTATGCGCCTTGCCACAAACCTTTGGAGTCCACAAAAAGGTTTTCCCCTGGGCCAAGGGACAGCAGCGCAACGAGTTGAAACGAGTTCGCCTGCTGCACAAAGACCAAGGGCAAGGCATGGACAGCCTTTGCCAGCTCGGCAGCCACAATGGAGGCGAACTGCGTGCCGGCGGCAAACCCATATCCAGACAAGGGCAGCCAGGACTTGTTTGCGCAGTTTTCAGGAGAGACAGGCAGAAGTTTTGTCATGACGCATTCTCGATGGGGAATCAG
>JAAYCS010000036.1 GCA_012729655.1 Desulfovibrionales bacterium
GAGGCGCCTGAAGGGACAGCGGCCCGGCCCGTGGCCCCGGACTCAAGGGTAACTTCCACCTCGATGGTGGGGTTGCCTCTGGAATCCAGAATTTCCCTGGCCCAAATTCCGGTAATGGTGCTCATAATTTCTCCCTGGGGTTAGGTTGGTGTTGATAGTATGCTGCCGCGAGGCCCTGCATGAGCAGGTCCGGGGCCAAGTCATTGATGCAGTCGGTGATGGCCGCAAGCTGCGGGGCGAATCCGCCCGTGGCGACAACCCGCGCAGCGGGATCGGCCAGTCGTTTTTTGAGCCGGGAAGTAAGGCCTTCGAGCAGGGCCGCAAAGCCGAACAGCACTCCGTGGTTGAGGCTCTGGCGGGTGCTGGTCCCGATATCCAGATCACCCGAATCCAGCTCAAGGCTGATGCGCGGCAGCTTGGCCGTCTGGGTGCCCAGGGCCGTGACCGAACTGAGCACGCCCGGACAGATGAGTCCGCCCAGAAAGGCGTTCCCCTGCACGCAGTCAAAAGTGGTAGCTGTGCCGAAGTCAACCACAATGAGGGTGTGGTCGTTATAGAGCCTCCGCGCGGCGAAACTGCCCAGGAGCCTGTCCGCACCTACTTCCTGGGGGCGGGCATACAGGTTTTCCAGAGGCAGGGGGATGTCCTCGGGCACGAACAGGGACGGACAGCCGAAAAAGCGTTTGCAGGCCTTGCGCAACAGCCCGGACAGGGGTGGAACCACGGAGGACAACACCCAGGCCTGCACCCCGTTTTCGGCCGTGCCCTCGCGGGCGCAGATTTCTGCCACCCTCAGTCCCAGGGAATCGGCCGTCTCCTGGCTGGTGGAAGGCAGGGAATAGACCCTGCCCAGCCGCTCATGGTCTGCCAGGCAGATTTTGAGGTTCGTGTTGCCCACGTCAAAGAGCAAGACGGGCCTGGTCATAGGGAATTGTGTGCTGCGCCTCATGGCCAAGGCTTTAACGGATTGGCTTGAAAACTCAAGGTCCAGGAAGCTCTTTACCGACTTGTAAGGCGTTTTTGATCAGGGTAAGTCGGGCTTCGACGACAACACGAACCATCCAGGGAGGCAGCATGGCGCTGAACAATGAACTTCTGCAGATTTTGGCCTGTCCCAAATGCAAGGGCAGCCTGGAGCTTCTGGGCCAGGAAGAGGGGCTCAAATGCACGGCCTGCGCCGTGGTCTACCCCATTCGCGAAGAAATCCCGGTCATGCTCATCGACGAAGCCGTACCTGTGGCCAGATGGGACCAGGGCGTGCGCGAGGTCTGAAGGTGGGCAGGAAAAAGGTGCGGGAACTGCCGGAATCCCTTGGCCTGGCCTGCGTAGGGGCCGACAGCCACGCCCACCTGGATGGACGTGACCTGGACCCCCTGGCGGTGCTGGCCCGGGCCAGGGCCTGTGGGGTGCGCACTGTGGGCAACGTCTTCCTGGGGCCTGACGCCTACCTCTCGTCCAGAGAGGTCTTTGAAAACGATCCGGACGTGTTTTTTCTGCTCGGCGTTCATCCGCACGAGGCTGGCACAATGGCCGAGGCCGATCTGCAGGCCATGGCCGCTGCCTTTGGGGCCGACGCGCGGCTGAAGGCGGTGGGGGAAGTCGGCTTGGACTACTACTACGACTTCTCCCCGCGCGACGCCCAGCAGTTTTGGTTCCGCCGACAGCTGGAACTGGCCCTGGAATTGAACCAACGCGTGGTCATCCACTGCCGCGACGCCGAGGAAGACTGTCTGGATATACTTGACGAACTGGGCTTCTGCGGCCGGCCCGTGCTCTGGCACTGTTTCGGCCTGGGGCCGGACTGGGTGAAAGAGCTCGTTGTCCGTGGCTGGCATCTGTCTGTGCCCGGCACCGTGACCTACGCCAAATCCGAGGCCCTGCGCCATGCCGTCCGGCTCATCCCGGCAGACCGGCTTCTGCTCGAGACTGACGCACCCTACCTCGCCCCGGAACCCTACCGGGGCAAGACCAACGAACCCGCTCTGCTCGGCTTCACAGCCAGGGAGATCGCCCGCTTGCGGGGCGAGGATCTGGCCGGGTTCTGGGCCCGCGCAGGCGGCAATACGCGGCGATTTTTCGGGCTATCCCTCTGATCTCTTCGGCAGTTCGATGATGCTGGCGCCCTGGGCCTCAAGCAACCCGCGCAAGGTCTGCTCCGCTTCGGACAGAAAGCGCAGCCTGATCACTGCCCGATACCGGTCCACCACGCTCATGATGGCCAGATTGTCGTAGCCTTCGAGCAAAAAACGGCAGGGGCCGATCTGCCTGCGCGGAATTTCCGCATACAGTACCTTGCTGGCGAGTTCGGGGGGGCCGGGAAACGCGTTTGTCCTGCGGCCCCTCCTTGGGCGAGGGGAAACGGGCCCAGCCTCAGAGCACGTCATGGCCGTTTTCGGTCACCACGACCATGTGCTCCCAGCGCACCCCGCCCCACTCGGGGTAGTAGAGCCCGGGTTCCACGGTAATGACCATGCCTGGCTGCAGGATTGTCGGCCGGATGGGACCGACGCCCGGAGCCTCGTGGGTTTCCAGACCGATGCCGTGGCCCAGAGAATGGGTGAAGTGCTCGGCCACGCCGTGACAGCTGAAGTAGTCCTTGGCCGTGGCGTGCAGATCGTCCGTGGACACGCCCGGGGCAACCCTGGCGATGGCCAGTCTCTGTGCCTCCTGCACCAGGTCCAGGGTGCGGCGAAAGGCATCCGTAGGGGTACCGCCAATCCACCATGTCCGGGTCTGATCCGAACAATACCCGTGCAGCCGCCCCCCCATATCGATGAGCACCGGTGAGTCGGACGCAAGCCTGTCCTCTCCCGGTGTGGCATGGGGCAGCGCCCCATTGGGACCAAAGCCGACTATGGGCGGAAAACTCAGCGCCTCGGCCCCGTGCTCCCTGAATTCCCTCTCCAGCATCCAGGCCATGTCCTTTTCGGTCACCCCCGGCTTCAGATGCGGCCTGATCGTTTCGTACACCCTGTGGTTCAGGGCGCACGAGGCCCTGATGGCTGCCAGTTCGTCAGGATCCTTGATCGTGCGCAGATTCTCAACCATACGAGGGGCCGGATGCAGATGCACACCCTTGCCCAGTTCCAGGTACATTTCCGCGCACATGGCATGGGTTTCGACCCACACATCCCGAATACCCAGAGTGGTGATGAACTCGGCAATTTTCTCCAGACGGGGCATTCCATGCACATGCACAAATTCTGCCGGCCAGTGGCGGCGCGCCTCCTCGGTGAAGCGTGAATCGGTCAGCAGCCAATCCGGGCCGCTGGTCCGAATGAGCAGACAGCCTGAACTCTCGTTGCACTGCCCGTCATGCAGCGCAAAACCAGACAGGTAAAATCTGTTCGCCGGATGAAGAACCAGCAGGACCGGAATTTCCTCCCGCTCCATGTGGTCTTTGAGGGCGTCAAGGCGAGATGGATGGGACATGGCTGGGTTCCTTGTCAGCAGACGTGGTTCATGTTCGGTTCTGTACGCACGGGACGACATGGCCACCCTGTGGGCACATCCTGTCCAAGGATCGCCCCCGATGTGCTCGGCCGGTCAGTCGCCCGCATGGTCGGCACAAAACATGGCTGCGTCGAAATGGACTTATTTCTTCTCCGGAACGGCAGCGCCAGGACAGCACGGCTGGGGTTGGGCATACACCTCCACCGGCTTGAAAAGCCTGCGGTAGAAAAACCCATCCCCGAGCCAGGTGACGATGCGCACCAGAGCCGCGATGACGATCAGGGTGAAGAAGATCCTCGCCCACAGCAATCCCGAGGTGTGGCCTCCGAGCACAGCCATGAGCAGGGTATCCTCGAAAACCGAATGACTCAGGCTCATGAGACTCAGGGACGAAAAAATGTCCTTGGAGGCAATCTTACCCGAATGGGCCTCGTGCATGATCAGCCCCCCACCGTAGGACAAGCCCATGACCATGCCGACGATGGTCAGGGTCCCGGCCTCCGGGCCGATGCCAAGGATTCTCAGCAACGGGGCCAGCAGACGCACGCACAAGGCCGTCAGGCCCACGGCCGTCAGCAGACGCATGACCACGTTGAGGATCAGGATGATGACAAAAATCATGGCCAGATTCTGCACCTGGCCAAGACCCCATTGAAGAAGGCTGACACTCTCGGCCTTGGGTTGCCAGAGCAGGGCGCTGGGTTCCTGCAGCCACCCGCCCCAGGCATAGATCCGGGACAGCAGCCAGCCCAGCATCAGGGCCCCGCCGATACGCAGCAAGGCCTGGAACCCGATCCGCGGGCCGGATCGGCGCACGATCTGGAGTTCAAGTGGCAGGGCATGGGCCAGGAGGATCATGGTTCCGAGCACCGTGACTTGGGCCACGCTCAGAACGTGGTCTGCCGCCAGGGACACGAACACGATCATGCCGCTGTAGATGTTGTTGATCATGGCCGTGGCCCAGACGAGACCCATCTCACCAGGCAGGCCCACAAGCTTCATGACCGGTGCAAGGGGGAGTGCCAACCACGAAATGAGTCCCAGCTCCTGCAAGAGCTTGACGCAGATGATGATGGGCACCATGATTTTGTAGAGTTCCAGGCTGATGCGCGTGGAACGCCGGAGAATTTCTTTAACTTCCGAAATCATATTCATTATATTTGAATGTGCGCGAATGATGATGCCCCTGCCTTGCGAGCGCGGTTCTCGGAGAGGCCTAGAAGATCTGCTTGAGCAGGCTTTCGCCTCCGGCGTTGGATGAGCCGGGAGATGCGTCCAGTTCTTCAATCCCGGCTGTTTGTACCGGTTCGGTGCCGTTAGCAAAGGGCAACATGTATGCCTCGCCGGAGCCAGGGCCGGCCAATCGCCCTGTATGGGCATCCACCCTGACCATGACGACGCCGGGAGGGGCCTGGAAATCTTCAGACGGGTAGTTCGGCTCAACTTTCGCCCGGTAATCGATCCAGATTGGCAGTGCAGTCCGCGCTCCAGTTTCGTATTTGCCCATGGGCTGGACCTGATCGTAGCCCACCCACACCCCGGTCAGAAGATAGGGGGAAAAACCAATGAACCAGGCGTCCTGTTCGTCATTGGTCGTGCCGGTCTTGCCCGCCACGGGCCGCTTCAGGACCTTGGCCCTGGTGGCAGTGCCTTCCTGGACCACCTGCTGCAGCAGGTTGGTGACGATGTAGGCGGTCTCAGGCTTCATGGCCTCTTTGACTTCCTCGGTGCCCGTAAACAGCTGCTCGCCCCAAGGAGAGGTGACGCTCTCGATGAAGCGGGGTTCGATGACGCTCCCTCCCCGGGCAAACGCAGTGTAGGCCTGACACATGTTGAGAGGGGTGAACTGGCCCGAACCCAAAGCCAGGGACAAATTCGGTTCCATGATCCCGGTCAGACCCAGGGATTTTCCCCGGTCGATGATTTTTTGCATGCCGATGCGCTGGGCAATGCGGATGGTCACCAGGTTGCGCGATTTGACCAGGGCCGTGCGCAACAGGGTCGGACCGTAAAAAATCCCCTCGAAGTTTTCTGGTTTCCAGGTCTTGCCGCTGCCGTCCTCAAAGACAATGGGCGCGTCGAGCACGATGCTCGCCGGCGTGAATCCGTTGTCCAAGGCCGCCGAATAGACGATGGGCTTGAACGCTGAACCCGGCTGGCGCAGGGCTTGAGTTGCTCTGTTGAACTGACTTCTGAAGAAATCGTATCCCCCGCAGAGGGCCAGGACCTCTCCGGTGCGCGGATCCATGGACACCAAAGCCCCTTCAACCTTGGGTTCCTGCTCCAGGGCCAGCTTCCAGGGCTTCGATCCACCGACCTCTGACACCCTGGCCCAGACCAGATCCCCAGGGCGCAGGACTTTTTGCGCGTCGGATATCTGGGCCACCTCTTCCGGAGCATTTTTCGGGTTGGGGACCCTGGCCCACCCCATGGTGGACACGGGGATGGTGCCCGTATGCCTGCCGAAAGCGACCGCCGCCCCTCCCCTTTCCACCTTGGTGACCAGAACCTGCAGGAAGTCTCCAGGTTTCAGAACCCGAATGTCCTGGCTGGCCAGAAAAGAAGCATGCTCCTCTGGACCGACTCTTCTGACCGGCCCCTGCCAGCCGTGCCGTTTGGACGTCTCGCGCAGCCCGTCCCGCAGAGCCAGATCGGCAATGGCCTGATGATCAAGGTCCACGGTCGTGCGGACCTGCAGCCCGCCAGTGTAGACCTTGTCCTCGCCATAGCGTTCAACCAGCTGGCGCCGCACCTCCTCCAGATAATAGGGACCGATCTTCCATGACGGGTCCTCCTGGGACGAATATTCCAGCGGCTCATTCACGGCAGCCTCGAATTCGGCCTTGGTGACCCAGCCGAGTTCCAGTAACCGGTTGAGGACGTAGAGCTGGCGCTCCCTGGCCCGTTCAGGATTGCCGTAGGGGGAGTAGCGCGACGGCGCCTTGGGCAACCCGGCCAGGAGCGCGGCCTGGGCCGTGGTCAACTGGGAGGCACTGAGACCGAAGTACTCCCGGGCCGCCGCCTCCACACCATAGGACTTGGCTCCGAGAAAAATCTGGTTGAGGTAGATGGTCAGGATCTCGTCCTTGGACAGATATTTTTCGAGACGGTAGGCCAGGATGATTTCCTTGATCTTGCGCTCATAGCTGCGCTCTGGACTGAGCAGCATGGATTTGATGACCTGCTGGGTGATGGTGCTCCCCCCCTGGACAATGCCTCCGGCAACAAAGTTCTTGATCGCAGCCCGGAAAATGCCGGGCAGATCCACCCCTTCATGCTGGTAGAAACTTGAGTCCTCGGCCGCCAGAAAGGCTTTGATGGTGACCGGACTCATCATGGACAAAGGAATCAGAAACCGCTTCTCGCGGTAGAAATATCCCAGAACCCGTCCATCCCTGGCCCGAACCGTGGTGGCCAGATGGGGAGAATAGTCGCTCAATTTGGTAAAACCGGGCAGATCCTGTTCGGCCCAGTAGTACAGACCGAAGCCGGCTCCGGTGGCCAGCACGGCCAGCAACACCACAAGGGCCGCAAATATTTTCAGTACCTTCATTATATCACCTTCGAATTTCCAAGTCCGAGCGCATGGCACATGGCCCGGAACAACGACCTGATTTCCCTCGCCTCGGCGTCCATGAACCTGAGCATGTCCGCAATGCTATTGCACTGCTCATTGGCCAGACATTCCTCTGCCGTGAACCAGGTCAACTGGCCGCGATAAACCCAAAGGGGAAAGAGCCGGCAATAAAAGGGCCGGATGCTCCGTTCCAGGCCGCAGCCTGCCCCCCCCAGGAGAATGCACTGTCCCCCAGTGGTGGTGGCCAGTCTCCAGTGGGATCCGTTTGCCGGAAAAATATCCTTGACCGCATGGTCCGGTATGAGCTGGTCCAGCTGTTCCACAAAGGCCTGCGTGTTGGGGGCGGAAACAAAAGCCTCTGCCCCGATGCCCGAAGCCAGGATGGCCAGGCGTTCGGAAGCGGAAACAGGGAAGCAGAACTCCTCGTCCCCGCCGGACAGGGCACAGCAGGTCCGGCCACGGTCGGCACAGCGGACACAGACAAGGGGGCTGAAATCGCTCATGACCGAGAAAATTTGACCCGGCCCTGACCCAGGACATCGTGCATATGCACCATGCCAATGAGAATGCCGTTCGTTTCGACCACTGGCAGTACTGTGATCGCCCTGGACTCCATGAGATCCAGCACCTCGCCCGCCTTTTGCCCAGGCATGGCCCGCAGCGGTTCGGTCTTCATGACCATGTCCACCACCGCGTCCATATCCATGTGCCCGGAACAGACCAACCGCCGGACATCACCATCGGTCAGGATACCGGCCAGGCGTCCACCCCGATCCAGAACGCAGACGCAACCCAGGCGGCCGCGGTTCAAACATTCCAGGGCCTGTCCCAGGGAAGCCCCGCGCGGAACCGTAGGCAGTCCGGTCGTGCGCATGAGCTCATCCACCTTCTGGGCCAGCCGTTGCCCCAGGGCACCTCCTGGGTGAAAGCGGCGAAAATCCTCGATGGCGAAAGACTTCCAGTCTATGAGGCAGACGGCCAGGGCGTCACCAACGGCCAGTGTGGCCGTGGTGCTGGACGTGGGGGCCACGCCCAGGGGGCAGGCCTCTGCCGGCACCGCAACGTCAATGACCAGATCACACAACCCAGCCATGGTCGAGTTCACCCCTCCGGTCAGACCGATCACCCCGCCAGCGAGGGACTTGAGACTGGGCAGGATGTTGTTGAGTTCGTCGGTCTCGCCTGAATAGGAGATGGCCAGGATGACGTCCTCGGTCCTGATCATGCCCAGATCTCCGTGGGCCCCCTCCACCGGGTGCAGAAAAAAAGACGGAGTGCCCGTACTGCTGAGGGTTGCGGCGATCTTGCGGCCGACCAAACCCGACTTGCCCAGCCCGCAGACCACAACTCGCCCGGTACAACGGGCCATGAGTTCCAGGGCCTGGACAAAGGAGTCACCCAGGCGGTTGCGCACGGCCTCCACTCCCTGGATCTCGACATCGAGGACATGTTTGGCCTTGATCAGCCAGTTTTCAGTGGATTGCGGGCTCGCTGCGGAACTCATTAACAGCACTCCAGAGACAGTTTGCCCATGCCTGCATCGGGCAGAACAGGGTAGGCTCCATTGAAACAGGCCAGGCAGAAATTCTCGGGCGCGCGCACGGATTTCAACAACCCACCAATGGTGATGTAATGGAGGCTGTCCAGGCCCAGATAGCGTCCGATATCATCCACGGAATGGTTGGCGGCAATGAGTTCCCCCTTGGAGGAAAAATCGATGCCGTAGTAGCAGGGATAACGGATGGGCGGACAGCTGACCCGCATATGGATCTCCTTGGCCCCCAATTCCCGCAACTGTTTGACCCGTGTGCGGATGGTCGTGCCACGGACGATGGAATCCTCGACGATGATGACCCGCTTGCCTTTGATCATGTTCTTGACCGGGTTGAGCTTCACACGCACGGAAAAATCGCGCATGCCCTGGGTGGGCTGGATAAAGGTCCGTCCCACGTAGTGATTGCGGATCATGCAGGCCTCGAAGGGCAGACCTGACTCCTGGGCATAGCCCACGGCCGCGTACACTCCGGAGTCGGGGAAAGGCATGACAAAATCCCCGTCGGCCGGACATTCCCGAGCCAGAACCTGGCCCATGGTCTTGCGGGCGTTGTAGACCTCCTGGTCGAAAACCAGGGAGTCGGGCCGGGCGAAATAGATCAGCTCGAAGATGCAGGAGCTTTGCCTGTCCGCAGGCTCCATGTAGCGATGGGACATCATGCGGCCGTCTTCGATGACCAGCATCTCGCCCGGATCCAGACAACGCAGGTACTCGGCCTCCAGCAGGTCGAAGGCGCAGGTCTCCGAGGCCAAAACATAGGCGTCCCCCACGCGGCCCAGGGACAGGGGCCGGAAGCCCCAGGGGTCGCGGACTGCGATGAGTTTCTGATTGACCATGAAAAGCAGACTGAACGAGCCCTTGATGCGGGAACATGCCTTCGCGATGGCCTCTTCCGGCGTGCCCCCGTTCATGTATTTGGCCACCAGATGCATGATGACCTCGCTGTCCATGGTGGTCTGGAAGATGGTGCCCTGGTTTTCCAGTTCCTCGCGCAGGCTGATGGTGTTGACCAGGTTGCCGTTGTGCGCCAGGGCCAGATTCATCCCCTTGTAGGTGACCTTGAATGGCTGAGCGTTGCGGATCAGCGAAGCGCCGGTGGTGGAGTAGCGGATATGGCCCAGGGCCACGCTGCCCTTGAGCTGGTGCCCGAGATGGCGTTCCTGGAACACGTCGGCCACCAGACCCATGCCCCGCTGTTCGCGGATGGTTTGGCCGTCCCAGGTGATGATGCCTGCACTCTCTTGCCCGCGGTGCTGAAGGGCATAGAGCCCGAAGTAGGTCATACGTGCCGCTTCGGGATGGCCGTAAATTCCAAATAATCCGCAAGCTTCCTTTTTCATGTCGCTGTTTTCCATGGCAGTGTTCTTGAACAGGCAAAGCCCAGGGCCTATGGCCCTGAGCTTTGCAGTGGCAAATCCCTCTCCGTCGGGCATGGAGGTCAAAAATCCCGGCCCGAATTCCTGTAATATTCCTGCAAGCATTGCACATTCAAGCCCGCGCTGCCCCGCTCCTTGATGGCCAGAGCCAGGGCCTTGGCCGCTGCGAGGTTGGTCGTGTACGGCAGTCCGTACAGCACCGTGGTCCGGCGCAACTCTGAGGAGTCTTCCTTGGTCCGCTTGCCCGAGGACGTGTTGATGACCAATTGGATGTCCCCGTTCTTGATGTGATCGATGACGTTGGGGCGGCCTTCGTACACCTTGTTGACGACCTGACACTGCACCCCGTGACTGGCCAGATATGCAGCCGTGCCCCGGGTGGACATGATGGTGAAGCCCAGCTTCTGAAAGGTTCTGGCCGGGACGAGAATGCCGGGCTTGTCATGATCGTTGACCGAGATGAACACGCACCCGCTCGCAGGCAGGAACTGTCCGGCAGCGAGCTGGGACTTCATGAACGCCAGTCCCAGGGACGGATCGACGCCCATGACCTCCCCGGTGGAGCGCATTTCAGGCCCCAGCAGGGTATCCACGCCCGGAAAGCGGTTGAACGGCAGGACCGCCTCCTTGACCGCGTAATACCCGCCCTTGCGCAGGGACCAGGGATCCAGGTCCTTGAGTTTCTGCCCCAGCATGACTCGGGTGGCGAGCTTGGCCAGGGGCACTCCCGTGGCCTTGGAAACGAAGGGGGATGTCCTTGAGGCACGGGGATTCACTTCAAGAATGTAAATCAACTCGTCCTTCAACGCGAACTGGATGTTCATGAGGCCTATGACGCCCAATTCTCTGGCCAGTGCCCTGGTCTGGCGCTCGATTTCCTGGATCCACATCTTGCCCACGGTGTGGGGGGGCAGCACGCAGGCCGAGTCGCCGGAGTGGATGCCGGCCTCCTCAATGTGTTCCATGATCCCGGCCACATAGGTATCCTCGCCATCACTCAGAGCATCGACATCGATCTCGATGGCGTTCTCCAGGAACTTGTCGATGAGGATGGGATGTTCGGGGGCCACGGTCACGTGCTTGCCGAAATAGCCCTGCAAGTCCTTTTTATCGTAAACGATATCCATGGCCCTTCCGCCGAGAACGTACGAAGGCCTTACCACCACGGGGTAACCGACCCTCTCGGCCACAAGCACGGCCTCGTCCACATTCATGGCCGTGCCGTTGTCGGGCTGCAACAGATCGAGCTTCTTCAGCAGGGCCTGAAACCGCTCCCGGTCTTCGGCCCGATCAATGGAATCCGGCGAAGTGCCCAGGATATTCACTCCCTCACGCAGGAGCGGCACTGCCAGATTGAGCGGGGTCTGGCCGCCGAACTGGACGATGACGCCCTCGGGCTTCTCCTGTTCAATGATGGCCAGCACGTCCTCGCGGGTCAGGGGCTCGAAGTAGAGGCGGTCTGAGGTGTCGTAGTCCGTGGACACGGTTTCGGGGTTGGAGTTGACCATAATGGACTCGATACCCATTTCGCGCAGCGCGTAGGAGGCGTGCACGCAGCAGTAGTCGAACTCGATACCCTGGCCAATGCGGTTGGGGCCGCCCCCGAGGATGACCACCTTGCGCTTGGAGGAAATACGGGCCTCATTTTCCGTCTCGTAGGTGGAGTAGTAGTAGGGGGTATAGGCCTCGAATTCTGCTGCGCAGGTGTCCACCAGCTTGTAGGTGGGCAGGATGTTCGCCTCCCTGCGCATGGACCTGATGTCTATTTCCTTGCGTTTCCACAACGTAGCCAGTTGACGGTCCGAGAAACCCATGGCCTTGGCCTGGCGCAGCACCGTCACGAACTCGGGATTGTCCACAGAGAGGTTTCCCTGCAGGCCGACATTCTTGAGCACGGCCTCGAAGTCGACGATGTCCTTGAACTGGCGGATGAACCAGGGGTCGATGGCGGACAAGGCATAGATCTCCTCCTCGGTCACACCGGCCAGCAGGGCCTGACGGACCTGGAAGAGCCTCCGGGAATTGGGCCTACGCAATCCGGCCAGGATTTCCTCCACGTCTGGAAACTTCCCATCAAAATTCTTGCCCAGCCCGGGATAGCCGATCTCCAGGGAGCGAAGACCTTTTTGCAGGGCCTCCTTGAAGGTCCTCCCGATGGCCATGGTCTCGCCCACACTCTTCATGGCCGTGGTCAGAAAGTCTTCGGCGCCGGGGAATTTCTCGAATGTGAAGCGGGGGATCTTGATGACCACGTAATCTATGGTCGGCTCGAAAGCGGCCATGGTCTCGCGGGTGATGTCGTTCTGCAGTTCGTCCAGGGTGTAGCCCACGGCCAGCTTGGCTGCGATCTTGGCGATGGGGAAACCCGTGGCCTTGGAGGCCAGGGCGGAAGACCGGGAAACCCGGGGGTTCATCTCGATGATCATCATCTCGCCGTTGGCCGGGTTCAGGGCGAACTGGACGTTGGAGCCACCTGTCTCCACCCCGATTTCGCGCATGATGGCCAGGGATGCATCGCGCATCTTCTGATACTCATCGTCGGTCAGGGTCTGGGCCGGGGCCACGGTCACGGAGTCGCCGGTATGCACACCCATGGGGTCCAGGTTCTCGATGGAGCAGATGATGACACAGTTGTCCTTCTTGTCCCGCACCACTTCGAGTTCGAATTCCTTCCAACCCAGGAGGGACTCCTCCAGCATGACTTCCGTGGTCAGACTGGCGGCCAGGCCCTGCTGGGCAATGCGCTCAAGATCCTCCTTGTTGTAGGCCACACCGCCGCCCGTGCCGCCCAGGGTGAACGCCGGACGGACGATGATGGGGAAGGTGAGTTTCTCGCCCCACTCCCGCGCATCGTTCAGGCTCCTGGCGATACCGCTTTTGGGCACCTTGAGACCTATCTTCTCCATGGCTTTGCGAAAGAGCTGACGGCTTTCGGCCTTCTTGATGGCCGGCAGGGACGCGCCGATGAGTTCCACGCCGTATTTTTCCAGGATTCCGTTCTCGGCCACGGCCACGGCTGTGTTCAGGCCTGTCTGACCACCCAGGGTTGGCAGCAGGGCGCACGGCCGTTCTCGTTCGATGATGCGGGCCACAGTCTCTGGTTCGATGGGCTCGATGTAGGTCCGGTCGGCCAGGTCCGGATCGGTCATGATCGTAGCCGGATTGGAGTTGACCAGGACCACCTCATACCCCTCTTCCTTCAGGGCTTTCAGGGCTTGGGTGCCGGAATAGTCGAACTCACAGGCCTGCCCGATGACAATGGGACCCGAACCGATGAGCATTATCTTCTTGAGATCTGTTCTCTTGGGCATCTCTGGGTGGATGGGTTATATTTTGGGATGGTTATCAAGGCCAATCCGGAATCTGCCACGCTCGATGGCTGATGGAGTCGGCGCACTCTAAACACAGCGACCTGGAAGGTCAAACACTGTGTTCCAAAAACCGTGCCGGGATTCGCCCAGGCAACATGAACACGAGGGCGCATACCGCATTGCAGTCCTTGGCCTCGGTTCCAAATGACAGGTCAACCCGAGTTGCGGGTGGAAAAAGGGGGATGCACTGACCGTTCTATCCGCCCATGACGTCCGGAGCTTCCATGGACGGGCATCGCAACCGCGCATCGGGATACCGATTTCGCAGAGACGCCAATGTCCTCAAGCCCACCTCGGTGGCAAGTGCAATGGACTCCTGGTACTGGTGGTCAAAGGTGTTCCATCGTCGGTTGGCAATGGTCGGACAAATGGCCCCGGCCCAATGCCCCAAGCCGCCAAGGAAGTGCAACAGAAAACTCGCTTCCATCTCCATGTTCTCAATCCGTTGCCCCCCAAGCCTGGGATCGAATTCTGAAAATACCCTGTCGAGTTCTGGCACGCTGGGCTGAACCCGGGCGACATCGCGCCCCTGGCAGGCAAAAAAGCCGCTGTTGGAGGCAGTCAATCCAATCCTGGCCGGTACCCCAAGGCGTGCCGCAGTCTCCTCCAGCCCCTGGACCATGACGGGTTCGGAACGGGCGACATAGGGGTGGATCCTCCCCCAGAACCGGGAGCCTGGTCTCATGGAATTGCGCATCAGATGCCCCAACTCCTGTTCAAGTCGCTGGCAGGTCCCATCAGGATGGGGAGTCTCGTAAAACAGACCCGTGTTGTCCATTCCGATGGCATACGAGGTGATGATGGGCGTGCCCAGCCTTGTCGATGCCTGCAGGGCTCCGGATGTGCCTATCCGCAGGACGTGCAAACGTGGGAAATCGGCTTTTCTCGTTCGTGTTGCGATGTCGATCTCGTTCATGGCCACCAGTTCGTTCACCACGATCTCAAGGGAGGGAGTTCCCATCCCGGAAGTCGTCACGGTGGTCTTCAGTGGCGAAATGATTGTGGCCCGCCCCCCTGTGCCCTCAAAAATTCCTGTGACCGTGACCAGCCCCCGGTGTTGATGCGCGACCTCCACATCACGCAAGAACATTGACCCGACGGATTCTGCCCGCCCGGGATCCCCGACCAACAAAATATCAGGGGCGATCTGTTCCGGTTTGATCTGCAGATGGTAAACGCGCCCCTGGTCGTCGATGGGTAGGTCCGCTTCCGAGAACGCTGGGGTGTGCTGCCCGGCCCCATCCGGACATCGCTTTGGGTCAGCCATGATAACGTCCCTCTCCAATCTCGAAGCTCACCGACAAGAGCATCACGCATCTGCCGGGGTGAAAAAACGCAGCCGCAGGGCGTTGGAAACGACAAAGACCGAACTCATGGCCATGGCCGTTCCGGCCAGCATGGGGCTCATGGTCGGTCCTCCGAAGAGGTGCAGGACGCCGGCCGCCACCGGGATGCCGATGGTATTGAAGGCGAAGGCCCAGAACAGGTTCTGGCGGATGTTGCGCATGACCGCGCGGCTCAGGGCCAGGGCCGTGAGCACGCCCAGGAGGTCCTCGCGTATGAGCACCACGTCGCCGGACTCCATGGCCACATCCATGCCCGAGCCCATGGCCACGCCCAGGTCGGCCCGAGCCAGGGCCGGGGCGTCGTTGATCCCGTCGCCGACCATGCCTACGGTGCGTCCCTCCCGCTGCAGGTTCTCGATCTCCTCGGCCTTGCGGTCCGGGAGCACGCCGGCCACCACCCGCCCGATGCCAAGCTGTGCGGCCACGGCCCGGGCCGCGCGCTCGGAATCCCCCGTCAGGAGCACGACGTCCAGGCCAAGATCGCGCATGTGCCTGATCGCCGCCCTGGACTCGGGCCGGACCTGGTCGCTGATGGCCAGCAGGCCAGCCAGCCGCCCGTCCACGGCCACATGCACCACCGTGGCCCCCTGCCCTTCCAGGCGCGCGCGGTGCGCAGCCGCAGCAGCAGGATCGATGCCCATGGAGCGCATCATCAGCTCGTTGCCGATGGCCACATGCCTGCCGTTTGCCTCGGCGCGCACGCCCTGCCCGGGCACGGCTGAAAAGCCCGAGGCCTTGGGCAAGGCCTCTCCGGCCGCGGCCACCACAGCCCGGGCCAGGGGGTGCTCGGACTGGACCTCCACGGCCGCGGCCAGCCGCACCAGGCCATCACGTCCGAAGCCCGATTCGGGAGCCGTCCAGACCTCGGCCAGCACGGGCCTGCCCACGGTCAGGGTCCCGGTCTTGTCGAAGACCAGGGTATCCAGTTCCCCGGCCTTCTGCAGGGCCCGGCCGGACTTGATGAGCACGCCCAGCTGCGCACCGCGCCCCGTGCCGACCATGATGGACGTCGGCGTGGCCAGCCCCATGGCACAGGGGCAGGCGATGACCAGGACCGAGATGGCGATGCGCAGGGCGAAGACGAAGGGCTCGTCGCTGAACAGATGCCAGGCCAGGCCCGAAACGAGGGCCAGGGCCATGACCACCGGAACGAAATAGTAGCTGACCGTGTCGGCCAGGCTGGCGATGGGGGCCTTGGAGCCCTGGGCGTCGCGCACCAGGCGCACGATGCGGGCCAGCATGGTGTCCTCGCCCACCAGGGAGGCGCGCATGACAAAGGAGCCTGTGGTGTTCAGGGTGCCGCCGAAGACCGTGTCGCCCGGGGCGCGGCGCACGGGCAGGGGCTCGCCCGTGAGCATGGACTCGTCCACGTGGCTCTGCCCTTCGGCCACCTCGCCGTCCACGGGCAGCCGTCCTCCGGGACGGATGCGCAGCAGGTCGCCGGGTTCGATCTCCTCCACGGGAATCTCGCGCTCGGACTCGCCGTCCACCAGCAAGGCCGTATCCGGGGCCAGAGCCATGAGGGCCCGCACCGCTCCCGTTGTCCTGGACACAGACCGGGCCTCGAAGAACTTGCCGAGGGATATCATGGCGATGAGGATCGCTGCGGACTCGTAGTAGAGGTCCATGGCCCGGGCCATGGCGTCCACGCCCAGCCAGACCTCCACCGTGTTCCACAGGGAATAGACCAAGGCCGCGCCCGTGCCCACGGCCACCAGGGAGTCCATGTTGGGGGCCAGACGGACCAGGGCCGGGAAGCCCACGAGGTAGAAACTGCGGCCATTCCAGACCACGGGCAAGGTCAACAGGAGCTGGGTCAGGGCAAAGGTTCCCGGCGCGTGCATGGGGTCGAGCCAGTGCGGCAGGGGCAGGCCCCACATGTGCCCCATGGACAGGATCAGGAGCGGCAGGGCGAAGGCCATAGACCAAGCCACGCTGCGCTTCTTCTCCGCCAGGCGGGCAGCGATGCGCGCCTCCTCTTCCCCGGCCTTCTCCCGGCGCGGCAGCTCCGTGCTGAATCCAACGTCGTGGATGGCCTGGCGCAGGGCGCGCTGGGACACCTTCGACGGGTCGAAGACGAACCGCCCGCTCTCGGCCCCGAGGTTGACGCTGGCCTCCCGCACTCCGTCCATGGCGGCCACGATGCGCTCGATGCGCGACGAGCAGGCCGCGCAGTGCATGCCGCCGATGCGCAATTCAAGCACCGTTTCGGAAACCGGCTCCTCCACGGAGAAGCCCATGTCCCGCACCCGTGCCAGAATCTGGCCCAAATCGACATTTTTCGCGTCGTAGCGCAAGTCCATCTCGCCCGTGGCCAGGTTGACGGCAACCCCTTCCACGCCGGACATGGCGCCCACCACCTTCTCGATGCGCGACGAACAGGCAGCACAGTGCATGCCCCCCACCGGAAAACGTTTCGCGTCCGTACCCATGTCCACTCCGAATTCTTTACCCCTATTTTCTCGAGACGTTTTGCGTACTGCATCACGCCCCTGATGCATCAACCCACGCACATGATTGACTGATCAATTTTAATCGATTAACAAGTTTGTCTACAAAAATCCATTTCCGAAATACTTCGGAGCTTCATCGTTTCGAGACAAGCGAATTGGTTGTTCAACCAGGGGCCGGTACCGCATTGGCTCCGCAACTTCGGAGGAAGTATGTCCGTTGATGCCACCATGCATGTCGTGCGCCCCGGGCGCCGGGATGCGTATCTCGACTGGCTCCAGATGCTGACCGGCGCCGGTCTCGTCCTGTTCATGTGGTGCCACATGCTCCTGGTCTCATCCGTGGTTCTTTCGCCGCGGATCATGGACGCCATCGCTTGGTTCTTCGAGGCCACGTACTTGGCCCAAGTCGGCGGCCCGATCATTTTCCTAACCATGATCACCCACTTTGTCCTGGCCGCTCGCAAAATTCCTTTCCGCGCCGAGGGCCAGAAAACCATCTGGAAACACGCCCGCATGATGCACCACACCGATACTTGGCTGTGGGTGGTCCAGGCCGTTACGGCCATGATCGTGCTGATCATGGGTTCCGTACACCTCTTTGTGGTCCTCACTGATCTGCCCATCACCGCCGCCAAGTCCGCCGCCCGCGTGCAGGCCGGCTGGGGTTGGTTCTATCTCGTCCTGCTGCCCTGCATCGAGGTCCACGTCTCAGTGGGCTTCTACCGCATCGGCGTGAAGTGGGGCTTCATCAGGACCGAGAACCGTCCCCAGGCCAAGAAGGCCGAGAACATTATGTTCGCAGTGTTCATGGGCATCGGTCTGATCACCTTGTTGCGTTTCGCATTCTTGGGCTAAAGGGGGGAAGGCATGCAAACATACTATTCCGATCTTCTGGTCATCGGCGCAGGCCTGGCCGGCGAACGCGTCGCCGTGGAATCGGCCCTGGCCGGCTTCAACGTCATCTGCCTGTCCATCGTCCCGGCCCGACGCTCCCACTCCTCGGCGGCCCAGGGCGGGATGCAGGCGGCCTTGGGCAATTGCGCCATGGGAGAAGGCGACAACCCGGACGTCCATTTCATGGACACGGTCAAGGGTTCCGACTGGGGATGCGACCAGGAAGTGGCCCGCCTCTTCGCCGACGCCGCGCCCATCGAGATGCGCCGCCTGGCCCACTGGGGCGTACCGTGGAACCGCGTGGTGCCGGGTTCGTCCACCTATTTCAAGGGCGGTGAGCAGTTCGAGAAGTTCGAGAAGCCCGAGAAGGAGGGCCTCATCACGGCCCGCTCCTTTGGCGGCACGGCCAAGTGGCGCACCTGCTACACCTCTGACGGCACGGGCCACGCGGTCATGTGCACCATGGACAACAAGTGCGCCGAGCTCGGCATCAATGTTCTGGACCGCAAGGAGGCCATTTCCCTCATCCATGACGGTCAGCAGTGCATGGGTGCCATCGTGCGCTGTCTGCGTACCGGCAGACTCGAAACCTTTCTGGCCAAGGCCACGGCCATCTGCACCGGCGGATTCGGCCGCATATACAAGGCCACGACCAATGCCGTCATCTGCGATGGCGGCGGCCACGTCATCGCCCAGGACACAGGACTGGTGCCCATCGGCAACCCCGAGGCCATCCAGTTTCACCCCACGGGCATCGTGCCCACTGACATCCTGGTCACCGAGGGCTGCCGCGGCGACGGGGGAACCCTCCTGGATGTCAACGAAGAGCGCTTCATGCACACCTACGAGCCCGAGAAGGCCGAACTGGCCTCCCGTGACGTGGTCTCCCGCCGCATGACCGAGCATATGCGCGCCGGCAAGGGCGTGCCATCGGCCTATGGGGAACACCTCTGGCTCGACATCCGTCACCTGGGGGACAAACACATCTCCACCAAGCTGCGCGAAGTGGACGAGATCTGCCAGAACTTCCTGGGCGTGGACCCGCGCACCCAGCTCATCCCTGTGCGTCCGACCCAGCACTACACCATGGCCGGCGTGCGCACGGACAAGAACGGAGCGGCCTATGGCCTGAAGGGCCTCTATTCGGCTGGCGAGGCGGCCTGCTGGGACATGCACGGCTTCAACCGCCTGGGCGGCAACTCCCTGGCCGAGACCGTGGTGGCCGGCGGCATCATTGGCGCCAAGATCGTCGAATTTTTGAAGGGTTACGAGACGACCTTCAACACCGCCGTCATCAACGCGGAATGCCGGCGCCAGCAGGGGCGCATCGACAACCTGATCAGCGGCCGCCTGGGCAGGGAAAACGTCTACAAGGTCCGCGCCGAGATGCAGGAGGCCCTCATGCAGGGCTGCTTCGTTTTCCGCAACGAAAAGGACCTGACCGAGTGTGTGGCCGTCCTGCAGGGTCTGCTGGAGCGCTCCGAACGCATCGGCCTGCTCTCCAAGGGCCTGGGCGCCAACCACGAAGTGGCGGCTGCCCTGAAGATCCGCGGGCAGGTCCGTCTGGCCCTGTGCATTGCCCAGGCCGCCCTGGTCCGCCGCGAGAGCCGCGGCAGCCACAACCGTGAGGACTACCCGGCCCGCGATGACAAGAACTGGCTGAACCGCACCCTGGCCTACTGGCCCGAAGGCCGCAACCTGCCGGAGCTGAAATACGAGCACGCCACGCCTCATTTCGAGATTCCCCCGGGCGAGCGTGGCTACGGTGGCGGAAAAATCATCCACGCCGATCCGCAGGAAATCGAAGCCAAGACCATCAAGCGCACGTAAGAGGGACACGACATGGGACGACTGCTACAATTCGAAATATTCCGCTACAACCCTGAGGACAAGGATTCCACTCCGCACATGCAGGCCTTTGTGCTGGAGGAGACCACCAACATGACCCTGTTCATCGCCCTCAATCGCCTGCGCGAGGAACAGGACCCGGGCCTGATCTTCGACTTCTGCTGCCGGGCCGGCATCTGCGGCGCATGTGCCATGGTCATCAACGGCCGTCCTGGCCTGGCCTGCCAGACCAAGACCAAGGAACTGCCCGAGGCCATCACCCTCCTGCCCCTGCCCGTCTTCAAGCTCATCGGTGACCTTTCCGTGGACACGGGCGTATGGTTCCGCGAAATGTATCAGAAGACCGAATCCTGGATCCACACCGCCAAGGAGTTCGATCCGGCCAAGGAAGAGGAGCGCATGGACAACGCCGTGGCCGAGGAGATCTACGAGCTCGAGCGTTGCATCGAGTGCGGCTGCTGCATCGCGGCATGCGGCACGGCCCGCATGCGGGACGACTTCCTGGGCGCGGCGGCCCTGAACCGCATCGCCCGCTTCGTCATCGACCCCCGCGACCAGCGCACGGACAAACAGTATTTCGACATCATCGGCAACGATTACGGCATCTTCGGCTGCATGGGTCTCTTGGCCTGCGAGGATGTCTGCCCCAAGAAGCTGCCCCTGCAGAACCAGCTCGGGTTCCTGCGACGCAAAATGGGAATCACCGCCCTCAAACAACTCTTCAGGAAATAGCCATGAGAACGATCCAAGCCACACAGATCATCGATGCCGTGGCCAACCTGTGCATCGACTCCAACCGCTACCTGCCCAGGGACGTGCGGGAGCGCTTCACTCAGTGCGCAGCCACCGAGGAATCCCCGGCGGCCAGGGAGGTCTTCCGCCAGTTGACGGAGAACTACATGCTGGCCGAAGAGACAGGACTGCCCCTGTGCCAGGATACGGGTCTGGCCATCTTCTTCGTGGACGTGGGCGAGGACCTGCGTGTCGAGGGCATGAACATCCGCGAGGCCATCAACAAAGGTGTGCGCAAGGGCTACGCCGAGGGCTTCCTGCGCAAGTCCGCCTGCGACCCCTTCACCCGCGCCAACACGGGGGACAACACCCCGGCCATCATCCACTTTGACATTGTACCCGGCGACAAGCTGAAAATAGCCTTCATGGCCAAGGGGGGAGGCAGCGAGAACATGTCCCGCGTGACCATGCTCTCTCCGGCTCAGGGCTGGGCCGGCATCAGGAAATTTGTCATCGAACGCGTGGCCGAGGCCGGCCCCAACCCCTGCCCGCCCACCGTGGTGGGTATCGGCGTGGGTGGCACCTTCGACTTCGCCCCCATCCTGGCCAAGAAGGCCCTGCTACGTAAACTCGACGATGTGAACCCCGATCCCAAGCTCGCGGCCATGGAGGACGAACTCCTGGAGGCCCTGAACCGGCTTGGCATCGGACCCATGGGCCTGGGCGGCAAGACCACGTGCCTGGGCGTCAAGATCGCCGTGAGCCCCTGTCACATCGCGAGCCTCCCCCTGGCCGTGAATATCCAGTGTCATTCCTCCAGGCATCAGGAGGTGGAGATCTGATGGCCGAATACAATCTGCAAACTCCCCTGACGGACGAGGACATCTACCAGCTCAGAGCCGGTGACGTGGTCAGGCTGACGGGCACCATCTACACGGCCCGCGACGCGGCCCACAAGCGGCTCATCGACCTGCTGGACAAATCAGAGCCGCTGCCCTTCGAACTGAAAGGCTCTGTCATCTACTACGTAGGCCCCAGCCCCGCGCCTCCCGGCCGCCCCATCGGCGCGGCCGGCCCGACCACCAGCTACCGCATGGACACCTACGCCCCGCGCCTGCACTCCCTGGGCTGCAAGGCCTCGGTGGGCAAGGGCAAAAGAAATGATGCCGTCAAGCAGGCATTGAAGGACCACAAGGCCGTCTACTTCGGCGCAACGGGCGGGGCCGGAGCCCTCCTGTCCAAATGCATCAGCTCCGCAAGGGTCATTGCCTTCGACGAACTGGGGCCCGAGGCCATCCGCGAGCTGACCGTGGTTGACTTTCCGCTGCTGGTCATCAACGACTGCCACGGCGGCGAACTGTACGTGCAGCCGGACCGGAAGGCGGCCGGGCTGGAATAGGAGGATGAGAGATGCGGGACGGCCCCCCGCACCCCGCAATGGGCTCAGCCCCTTGCCCCGGTTAGGGGAAAGGAAAGCGAAAGCATAGATCCCCGCCTACTGAAGGGCACATGCGCAGGGATGACATCGAGGAAGAACAACGGCTTTTGTGGCCCTCTGATCGTCCGAACGTCAGAACATTTACCCTCGCGCCCTGCTACCTTGTCCTTCCCGCGCACATGTGCCCTTCAGTAGGCGGGCTTGTGCCCGAAAGGGTGAATCCATCTTCTTCTTGGCAAATAACCCGCCGCAAAAGCGGTATTGGAGGACAACATGGCTCTTTTCACACCCCAGGAAGCCCTGGATTATCATTCCGAAGTCCGTCCCGGCAAAATCGAGGTCGTGCCGGTCAAACCCTATGCCACCCAGAAGCACCTGACCATGGCCTACAGCCCGGGCGTGGCCGAGTCCTGCCTGGCCATCGCCAAGGACCCGGACCTGACTTACAAATACACGGGTCGGGGCAATCTCGTGGCCGTGGTCTCCAACGGCACGGCTGTCCTGGGCCTGGGCAACATCGGTGCTTATGCCGGAAAGCCCGTCATGGAAGGCAAAGGATTCCTTTTCAAAATCTTTGCCGACATCGACGTCTACGACATCAACCTGGACGTGACCGACCCGGACAAGCTCTGCGAGATCGTCAAGGCCCTGGAGCCGACCTTCGGCGGCATCAATCTCGAAGACATCAAAGCGCCAGAATGCTTCTACATTGAGGACAAGCTCAAAAAAGAGATGAACATTCCGGTCTTTCATGACGACCAGCACGGCACGGCCATCATCTCCGCCGCCGGCCTGCTCAACGCCCTGGAGATCACCGGCAAGAAAATCGAGGACCTGCGCATGGTCGTGTCCGGCGCCGGCTCCGCCGCCATCTCCTGCACTCGCCTCTATGTGGCCCTGGGCATGCGATCCGAAAACATCGCCATGTTTGACTCCCGCGGCCACCTGCACCTGGGCCGCACGGACCTGAACGACCAGAAGCGCGAGTTCGCCACCCAAAAAGCCTTCGGCTCCCTGGCCGAAGCCATGGTCGAAGCCGACGTCTTCCTGGGTCTGTCCAAGGGTGGCGTGGTCAACCAGGACATGGTCAAAGGAATGGCCAAGGACCCCATCATCTTTGCCTGTGCCAACCCCGTGCCGGAAATCTCCTACACCGACGCCAAGGAAGCCCGTCCCGATGCCATCATGGCCACGGGCCGCTCAGACTTCCCCAACCAGATCAACAACGTCCTGGGCTTCCCCTTCATCTTCCGCGGCGCCCTCGACGTCATGGCCACGAACATCAACGAGGAGATGAAGATGGCAGCCGCCCGGGCCCTGGCCGACCTGGCCAAGCAGCCTGTGCCGGAATACGTCCTGCAGGCCTACGACGTGGAGAAGCTGGAATTCGGCATCGACTATATCATCCCCACGCCGGTGGACCTGCGCCTCTTCGAATTCGAGTCCGCCGCCGTGGCCCAGGCCGCCATGGACACGGGCGTGGCCAAGAAGCCCATCGCCGACATGGACGCCTACCGCGCGTCCTTGCGCGAAAGGATCAAAAAGTCCCGTCAGCGCCTGGATGCCTTTGTACAGTCCTACCCCCAGATTTTCTAAACTGTGACAGACAAAGCCACATCGCCCTTTCAGCACAGGCTGAAAGGGCGATGTGGCTGAACCTTCTCGCGGCCGACGGATAATCATGCGCTTCCCGGTCTACAACCCCCGGTACCTCTGCTCCCCCATCAACCGGTGGAATGCATCCGAACCCGGGGTCTGCACGGCTCCCGACTTTTTCGCCCAACCAAAACTCGCAAAACGCGTGCCCTGAACCTGAACGCGGACCCGCGTCCCCCCGGGACCGGCAACCAGTGTCTCATACCTACGCACCACCTCGGCAAGGCTGGCCTTTTCCACGGCCTGAACGAGCCTGTTCCTCCCATCGAATGCGGCGTTACCCAGGCGCAGATCTGTTTCCAGCCAACCGAACTCCTCGTCCAGCGTGTCTGGGGTCTTTTGCAGGGAGGCCAGAACCCCTTGGCGCACTCCCTCGAATTCCTGGGGAGTGATCTCGCGCATCTGGGTAAGGGCTCGGAAATAAAAAGAATCAAAGCGGTCGGCCAGGCCCGCCGTGCCCTGTACGGGGCTCTGCACCCCAAAGCCTATTCCCGCGCAATGCGCGAACATGACCGGAAGCGTGGTGGCCACGTACCCCAGTTGTTCCACTGTACGCAACTGACTGTAGAAACGGATCGAAAGAAGCCCTTCCAGAAGCAGCACATGGGCCTTGGACCGTGGGCCGGGCTCGGGGTCGAGAAAGAGTTCGACCAGAGCGCTGTCCTCCAGCACGCTGTCCTTTTGGTAATCCGCGACCACCCCAGGCCTGGGCAAAATGCGCCGTGCAATGGGCTGTTGACCCGCCTCGGGACCGACATAGGGTCTGACCGACAACGCCATGGCCAGCATGTCGTTGGGCGCAACATTGCCAAACCCGAACATGGTCACGCGCAGATCCCGGCGCATGGCGTGCAGATACTGCCGAAATCCTTCCATTGTCGCGTGACGCGTGGTCTCTCCCACGGCCTCATCGTCCCAGGACGGGACAGTGACCAGGGTCTGTATGACACTCATGGCTTGTCCGAAGACGCCTTGTTTTTTTTTGTTGGCCAGGGCCCGCAACTGCTCGGCTTTGGCCTGTTCGAAATCGAGATGGGAGACAGGCTGGTCCAGAAGTGACAAGACCCGGGGCAATAGATCAGCCTGGTGCTGGCTGAACCCGTCGATGCGGATGACCAGGCCCTCATCCCCTGAGACGGACAGGTCGAGCCCGGCCTCCTGTGCCTGATAGCGCAGGCCTGCCTGCTTCTGATCCCAGAGTTCGAGCAACACCCCCTGCATGGCTTTCTGCTCCAGGGTGGAGGCAATGTTTGCGGATTGCAGCCGGGTCATGAGAATGGCTCTGGGCTCCCGGCGCAGTTCAGACTGCGCGTGCCAGACTGCCAGGCCCCGCTCGTCTGCGACCTTTCGTGGGAGACCCTGCCCGCCAACGGTCACCAGGGAGAAATCGTCAGGAACGAACGGGTTGAGGTCCGGCAGGGCCAGTTCCATGCCCCTCCCCAGCTCGACCCAGCGGGCCTTGTCAGCCTCGGTGATGGGCCGCACACTGAAGGGTGTCTGGTAGAAAAAGGACTCTTTGTCCGCGGGCTGGTCCGGACCCACATGGAAGATTCGGGCATTGGCCGGGGTCAGTTCGGCCAGGAGAGCGGAGACGGCCTCGCGGTCAAAGGAGTCCAGGCGGTAGTCGGCGTAATGCACGTCCTCGACCGGGTAGAGCAGCATCTGCCCGGCGGCCCGGGACACGAAGTCGAACCCGCTGTCCAGGGGGGAGAAGCGGAATTCCATGGCCAGCATGTCCTTGAGCTGCTCGAAATACTCCTGCCCGACGCCTTTCGTCCGCAACAGATCGAGATAGGCGAAGACCGCGGCCGTGACCTCGTCCCGATGCCGGTCGCCCTCCTCCGTCAACTGCAGGAAGAGGGACAGGGTCACCCCGTTGCGCAGGCTCGAGGTGTCGCCGCCAGCAGACAGTCCCAGCACCCAGCCCCTGCCGCGCAGGGTCTCGACCAGGGAATGCCCGGTCTCCGTGCCGAGCACTGCGGCCACGACCTGCATCGGCTTGGTGGCCGGGTCGTCGAACCGCTTGGGAAGAACGAACTCCATGGTCATGCTGCGGGTCTCACGCACCGGGCGTACGCCGAAAATCAGCCCCCGCTCACCGTCCGTGACCGGCGGGACCACTGGCCCGCGGACCTGTGACCCCCGGTCGGGGATGACGGACAGCTCGGTCCGGGCCAGGCGTTCCAACTCGTCCAGGCCCTGGGGTCCGTAGAGCACCCCCCTCATCAGGTTGGCCGAGTACCAGGCCTGGTGGAAGCGGACCAGTTCGTCGTGCAGGGGGCTGCCCGGTTTGTCCGACAGGGTCTCCAAGTTGCCGCCCGTGAAGCGCGAGGCCGGGTGGGCCGGGTTGAGGGTCGAGAGGGTCAGCATGGCCAGCCGGCGTCCGTCACTGTGCTTTTTGGACTCCATCTCGGCGTTGACAGCATTGCGCTCCTTCTCGGCATAGACCGGATCCAGGAGGGGCCGGGCCAGGGTATCGGCCATACGCCGTAGGGCCTCAGCAAAAGCCGGCGGGTCGACCTCCATCATGTACGTGGTGGACGTGTAACCCGTGGCCGCGTTGGTCTGTCCGCCGTTGGCGGTGATGAATGACTGGTACTCCTCAGGGCCGGGGTAGGACTCGGAGCCCAGGAAGAGCATGTGCTCCAGATAATGGGCCAGGCCCGGCTGGGAGTCGGGGTCGTCGATGCTGCCCACTGGCAGGGCCAGGGCCGCCGCGGCCTTGGAGGCGCGCTCGTCGTGCACCAGCAGGACTGTAAGCCCCGTGTCCAGGGTCAGGGTCCGGTAGGCGCGGTAATCCGTGTCGGAGACGCGGACCTGCGCGGCCAGGGCCTGGGTGGCGACAAAGAGGAAAAAAAGGAAGAAGCGCAATATGGGCATAAGTGCTCCTCGGGATGGCGGTTTAGGCAAATTCAGATTCGGGTCTGTGATGCCCCAGAACGTGTTCGATCTCGGGCAGCATGCGCTGCACGCATCTGCGCCCCTCCTCGATGGCCTCGCCGGCCCGGAAGAACTCCAGCAGGCCGATATGCGAAAGTTTGGGCGAAAGCAGAATATCCGGGGGATCGCCGGCCAGGCGGCTGCGTGTGATGCGCTCCTGGGCAATGTTCACGGACCCGGCGATGGCGTCGAAGAGACCGGGCGGCTCGTCTTCCTCGGCGTCGAAGGAAAAGAGCGACCCAGCGTACTCCCGGACCAGGTTCGAGAAGGCCTCGGTCACCCCGTTCTTTTTTTCGCCCTGCTTCTCGATCTTGACGAAATGCTTGCCCACGATGTCCCCGTTCAGGTTCACGGCGATGACCACGTCGGCCCCCAGGGCCCGGCAGACCGTGACCGGCACGGGATTGACCAGGCCGCCGTCAACCAGCCAGCGCTTTTCGTGCCGGATGGCCGGAAAGAGGCCAGGCAGGGAGATGGACGCCCAGACGGCCTCCTGCATGGGTCCTCTGGTGAACCAGACCTCGCGGCCCGACTCCAGGTCCGTGGCCACCGCCCCGAACTGCCTAGTGAAATCCTCGATCCGGGCCTCCTCGGGGACGACGTGCTCATGCAGGAACCTGCGCAGCCGCGCGGTGTTGACGAAGCCCGAAAAAGAGGTGTTGATCTCGAAAAAGCTCGCGGTCTCGAGCCGGGTCAGGGAACGGATCCAGCCCTCCAGGCGGTCCAGGTTGCCCGCCACGTGGGCGGCCGCGACCATGGCGCCGATGGAGGTGCCGCAGACGATGGCGGGCTCGATGCCCCGCTCGGCCAGGGCCCTGATGACCCCGATGTGCGCCCAGCCTCTGGAGGAACCACTGCCCAGGGCCAGACCGATCTTCAAATGCGAATCGATTGGGTTCATCCGCTCACCTCATGAAATTGCGCAGAAAATCCAGACACTGGGAGTAAGCCCGCGACGCGCGCCGTCAAGCCCCGCCCGAACCCTTGCGCCAAGTCCGGCCAGCGTGTAGCGCGTGCCCATGCGCACCTTCCTGAGACTCCTCGACAACGCCCCGGCCGGGGCCGTCTTCAACCCCTGGCGCCACCGCGACCCCCTGCACGACGCCGGGCCGGACGGGCCGGCCATCCGGCGGGATCAGCTCCGGGCCTATCTCGGCGAACGCCAAAAAGCCACCCTCATTCTCCTGGCCGAGGCCCTGGGCTACCAGGGCGGCCACTTCTCGGGCATCGCCATGACCTCCGAGCGTCTGCTGCTGGGCCACCTGCGCCACAAAGGTCTGGGGCCGGAGATGGTCTTCGCGGACACGCCGCGGCGCACCAGCCGCGAGGACGTCCGCCCGGACGGCTTCACCGAGCCAACGGCCACCATCGTCTGGGGCGCCATGCACGAACTGGGCATCGACCCGCGCAGCGTCATCCTGTGGAACGCCTTCCCCTGGCACCCCTACAAGCCGAACAAGGGGCTTCTGAGCAACCGCACGCCATCGGAAGACGAGGTCCTGCTGGGCAGGCCCGCGCTCCTGGCCCTGAAATCCCTTTTCCCGCAGGCCGAAGTCCTGGCCGTGGGGCAGAAATCGGCGGCACTGCTGGCGGCCATGGGCATCGCCGCCCCGGCCCTGCGGCACCCGGCCAACGGCGGGGCTGGTCAGTTCCGCTCACAACTGAAAAAAATCCTGTCACACAGCATCTAAAACTGCGTTGACACTCCTGACAACGGGGTTAATTTTTTAGATTGTATCAACATACACCGCACCCTTACCCCCTTGGAGGTTTCATGAAGTACATATCCCCATATGCTCCTGATTTCAGTAAACGCGACCCCCTGGCCGGCGTGGCCGACGAATTCCCGAGCCGCTGGTCCCCGCGCTCCTTCGTCAAGACCCCCATTCCGGCCGAGGACCTGGCCATCATCTTTGACGCGGCCCGCTGGGCCCCCTCGGCCTACAACGAGCAGCCCTGGCGCATCCTGACCTCCACCCCCGAGACCTTCGAGACCTTCCTGGGGCTTCTGGTCGACGCCAACCAGAAATGGGCCGTGAACGCCTCCCTCATCGGCTTCATGGTCGCCAAACGGAACTTCGCCCACAACGGCAAGCCCAACCCCACGGCCGTGTACGACTGCGGCTCGGCCTGGATGTCCCTGACCCTGCAGGCCCGCAAGCTCGGCCTCTACACCCACGGCATGTCGGGCATCAGAAAGGAGGCCATCTACGACGCTTTCGGCATCGACCGGGAAGAATTCGAGGTCGTGGCCGGTTTCACCATCGGCATCCTGGACGCGACGGAAAACCTGGACAAACCCTATATCGATTGGGAAAGCCCCTCCCCGCGCAAGACCCTGGCCGAAGTCTGGAAACAGGGCGCCTGGTGAAAACGAAGGGCCGCGCTCCCGAAGATGCGCGGCCCTTTTTGCTCGTCGGTACGAAAACCTAGCCCACGACCACCCCGTCGGCCATGCGCACCACGCGGTCGGCGCCCCGGGCGTAGTCCTCGTCGTGGGTGACCATGACGATGGCCAGCCCGTCCCGCTTCAGCCCGGCCAGCAGGTCCATGACCGACTCGCCCGTGGCCTTGTCCAGATTGCCCGTGGGCTCGTCGGCGAAGAGGACCGTTGATTTCTTGACCAGGGCCCGGGCGATGGCCACGCGCTGCTGCTCGCCGCCGGACAGGTGGCCGGGCAGCTTGCCGCCCTTGCCGGCGAGGCCGACCCGCTCCAGGCACTGTTCGGCCCGCGCGATTTCCTCCCTGCCCACGGTCCCGAGGCCGTTCATGAAGGGCAGCAGCACGTTCTCGCGCGCCGTGAGATAGGGCAGGAGATAGTGGAACTGGAAAACCACGGCGAAGTCGCGGTTGCGCAGCTCGTTCAGGCGCTGGGCCGAAAACCCGGTCACGTCTTCGCCCTGATACAATATCTGCCCCGAATTCGGAGCGAGCAGGGTGGACAGCACGTTCAGGAAGGTCGTCTTGCCGGAGCCGGAGCGGCCCACGATGCCGACGAACTCCCCTTTGCCCAGGGACAGGTTCACGTCGCGCAGGGCCGGGGTTTCAACGCCCTCGGACTGGAAGGTCTTGGTGATGTTCTTGGCTTCAAGCATGGTTCCTCACAGGGAAATGAGCGCCGTGGACGGCTCGATGGAGGCGGCCTTCCAGGACGGGAAAAAGGCGGCCAGGACCGAGACGCCAACGATCAGCAGGCAGGTCAGGGCCAGATGGACGGGGTGCAGGGCCAGCTCGGCCTCCCCGGCCATGTCGAGCAGGGCCAGGACCTTGAGGCTCAAGGCGTACCCGCCGAAATAGCCGATGACCCCGGCGGCCATGCCGATGAGCACGGCCTCGAAACAGAAGATCCCGAAAATCCCGCCCCGCGAGAAACCCAGGGAGCGCAACAGGCCGATCTCCTTGATCCGCTCGTTGACCGAGGAGAGCATGGTCGCCCCGACCATGCAGCAGGCGATGAAGAGGATGACCAGGCTCACGGTCAGAATGAGATGCTCCACGAAATGGACCGAATACATGCGCTGCTTGACGATGGACTGCAGGGCCTGGATCTCGACATCGGGGAGTTTCTCCGCGATCTGGGCCACGATCTCGTCGATGGGGCAACCCGCGCACAGGGCCGAGACCTCCACGAAGCTGACGTGGTCGGCCTGGCCGAAGGCCGCCTGGGCGAAGTCCATGCCCACGAAGAGGACCGAGTCGTCGTCGCTGCCCGTGGGCTGAAGCACGCCCGAGACCAGGGCGATCCGGCCGCCCAGGTCGACGGTCCCGCCCGCCCAGAGCCCGAGCTTCTCGGCCGCCTTGGCCCCGGCCAGGATCTCGTTCTCCGCGACCGGAAAGGCGCCGTCCACGGCCCAATAGCCCTTGAGCACCTTCTCCCGCTCGAAGCGCACCCCGACCACGCCCACGGCCGCGCCGCCGACCCTGGTCATGGCCACCAGTTTGGGCGCCACGACGCTGATGCGGTCGCGGTAGCCGATGGACTGTATCTTTTCCTCCACCTCGCTCTCGCGCAGGTCCGTGACGCCCATGAGCATGTCGCCCATGGAGAAGCCGCCGTAGCTGACGGTCAGCTTCTCGCTTCTGGGCATGACCAGGATATTGGCCCCGTAGGCGGTCAGCTTTTTCTCCAGCGACTCGCCCACCACCCTGGACACGTAGTTGAGGGAGACGATGGAGACCACGCTCAGGGTGAAGACCAGGAGCAGAAGCAGGGTCTTGACCCACTTCTTGCGCATGGTCCGCAGCGGGATGGTCAGGATGTTCACCTAGAAATACCCCTTCCCGGCGACGAGATCGGACACGGCGACGACCACGGCGTCGCCCTCGACGGACCGCTTCAGGGGCGAGGGGTTGCACCCACCCGCGACCTCGTTGATGCGCGAGGAGTGGAATTTCATGCCGCAGTTGTTGCAGACCATGAAGTCCTTGTCCTGGGAATAGCCCTTCTTCTCGCGGAAGCAGACGTCGCAGGCGTCGAAGGCGGCCCGGATCACGCCGTCGGAGCTCTTGAGCACGAAGAACTTGAGCTCGGTTCCGCCATCCTGGAACCGGAAATAGTGGGCCTTGCCGTCGGACACCCGGTCGACCGGGATGGTCACGCGGCCGTTTTCGGCCCTGACCTCCTCATGCTTGGCGAACATGCCGAGAAAGGCCGAAGCCGGGGCTGCGGCCGTCAGGACAAGGGCGGCCAGAAGAAAAACACGGAAAAATTTCATGATGCCTCCAAATTGTGGGACTGGCGCATTGCACGGCACATGCAGCAAAGCACAGGCCATACCAAATCGCTTACCAAGTATTTTCAGAATTATTGGTGTAAAAACTGCATAAGAATGCACATACCGATGTGCAAATCGGACTATTTCACTCAATAATGCACAATTGCGGGAAGGAAAGGGGGCGGACAGGATTCAGCGCGGCAGCAGGGCCAGGGAGTAGCGCTCCACCGGCGCGAAATCGTCGCGCAGGGGCGGCGCGGACGGGACGGGCGCGGTGACGCGGGCCGCCAGGATCGGTGCCAGGGCCGGGTCGTCGGAACCCGCCAGGGTTCGCGCCAGGTCCGGCCGCGGGACGGGCAGGGCCAGGAGCATGAGGTTCTGGATGGTCTCGGGGTCGGCCGGATCGGTCACGGCGAAGACGAGCACCTCGGCGAAGTGCCGGGCCAGGCCGGCGTGGATGGACCGGAACAGGCGTCCCGCCCCGCCGTCCAGGGAGGCGATGACGTTCATGACCAGCGCCCCGTTTTCTTTCACCGCCCGGCGCATGGCTGCGGCGGCCTCCTCGGTGCCGGCCTGGAAGGGGATGGTGTAGCAGGAGCCGAAGACGTCGACGAAGACGAGGTCGTAGCGCTCGGTGTTGCGGTTGCAGAAGGTGCGGGCGTCCTCGTGCACCACGCGCAGGCGCGGGTCCTCGGCCAGGCCGAAATGCTCCCGGGCCGCGCGGGTCATGCCCGGGTCCAGCTCGACGACGTCCACGCCGAGGGTGGACGGGTCCAGGGCGCTGCGCCCGGCCAGGAGCCAGCGCGGCACGGAAAATGCCCCGCCGCCGAGCATGAGCACGCGCCGGGCGTCCGGGACCAGGGCCGGGCCAAGGGCGAAAAAGCGGGTGTAGGGCAGGGCCAGGCCGGCCGGGTCGTCGACGTACATGGCCGACTGGAAGCGCCCGGGGTCCGTGGCCAGGCACAGGAGCTCGCGGCCTTCGTGGTCCAGGCCGCGCACGATGCGGATGTGGTTGTAGGGTGTCTCCACGGTGCGTGCCCCGCTGGCCGCCTCCTCGAAGGCCTGGTAGGAGGCTGACGCCCAGCCGCCCAGGCAGATCAGGGCGAGCAGGGCCGACCGGACCTTCGCCGGGCTGGGGCAGGCCAGCAGCGACAGGAGGAGCATGCCCGCGCCCGTGCCGAGCAGGATGTGGGTGCTCCCGAACCAGGAGACGAGCACGAACCCGCCCAGGAACGTCCCGGCGATGCTGCCGACAGTCGACAGGGCGTAGAGAGTGCCCACGGTCCTTCCGGACGAGGACACGTCCTCCATGCGCAGGCGGATGACGTACGGCGTGACCATGCCGAAGAAGGTGGCGGGCAGGGACAGGAGCAGGATGGCGCAGAGCACGGCGGCCATGTGCAGGCTGGACACGGAGGCGGCCACGGCATCGGCCACGGTCGAATGCAGCAAACCCGTCAGGGCCGTCCCGCACCCGGCCAAGGCCAGAATGGCGGCCAGCCGTGCCCGCGAGACCGTGCGGTCGGCCATGCGCCCGCCAAGCCAGGCACCCAGGGCCAGGCAGGCCAGGACCACGCCGATGAGGCTGGTCCAGACGATGACCGAGGTCCCGAGGTGCGGGGCCATGACCCTGGCCCCGACCATCTCCAGGACCATGACCAGGGCGCCGCTGACCAGGGCGATCAGTTCGAGCATGGGCCTCCCGTGAATGGGCCGCCGCGGTTACGCGCCCATCAGTTTTTTGCGGAACATGAAGAAGGCCGCGCCGAGGATGCACAGGCCGGCCCAGACATAGTCCATGCTGGGCTTCTCCTTCATGTACAGGATGGAGAAGGGGATGAAGATCGACAGGGCAATGCACTCCTGCAGGATCTTGAGCTGGCCGACGTTCATGACCTGATGGCCGATGCGGTTGGCCGGGACCTGCAGCAGATACTCCATGAGCGCGATGCCCCAGCTGGCGAAGGCCGCGATGATCCAGGGGGTGTGGGACAGGTTGCGGAGATGCCCGTACCAGGCGAAGGTCATGAAAATGTTGCTGAGGGAGAGCAGGATGACGGTGGACAGATAAAAGCGCATGGTTGATTCCGCCTTGCCCGCAGAGGGCGACTATGACGCGCGTCAAAAACAGCCGTGCATGTAGCAGGATGGCGTAAAAAACAATAGGGTTACGAACACAAAAATATCTTTTAATTTCAGATTATTGAAAATTTCATCAGGAAACTGACCAAGCAAGAGGCATGAGCATGGGCTGCATTGACCATTCTGCCTTGACTTGCCGGAAGTTGGTTCTAGTAACAACACTTGAAACTTTGTTTCAGAGATCCCCTTCATGTGTTCCGCGCTTTTACAACATAACCCCGTGGCCTTACGTGGCCACTTGGAGGCCACCATGAAAATGCTCATCGTCTATCATTCGACGTATGGCCACATCAAAACCATGGCTGAAGCCGCAGCTGCCGTGGTCCGCGAAATACCGGGTGTGGAAGTGCTGCTGCGCCGCGTCCCGGAAACCCTGAGTGACGAGGTCCTGGCCAAAATGGGAGCCCTGGACCAAGCTAAGGCCCAGGCCCACGTCCCTGTGGCCACGGTGGAGGATCTGGCCGAAGCCGATGCCGTGCTTTTTGGCACCCCGACCCGTTTCGGGAATATGAGCGGCCAGATGCGCCAGTTTCTGGATTCCACTGGCGGACTGTGGGCAAAAGGCGCGCTTGTCGGCAAGCCTGGTGGGGTATTTGTGTCCTCCGCCACACAGCACGGAGGTCAGGAGTCGACCATCCTCACTTTTCACACCTATCTTCTGCATCAGGGCATGATCGTGGTGGGACTGCCTTACTCCTTCCAGGGACAGACCCGCATGGATGAAATCACCGGAGGGTCCCCCTACGGGGCGAGTACCATTGCCGGCGGCGACGGGTCCCGACAACCTTCGGAAACCGAGCTTGAAGGCATGCGCTACCAAGCCAAGCACATAGCTGGCATTGCACTGAAGCTGAAATAGTTCTCTCTCCTTGCCTTCCCTTGGGATGCAAAGGATAAATGCCCCGGAGCCTTGGGGCTCCGGGGCGGATTTTTCTCGACCATTCTCAAAAGGGCAACAACAGAACCCAGCCCCCTCCATGAACATTCTTCAGCGCATCCAACGTCTGATCAGCCCTGTGCACCATGACGCCGCAATCTGCCCGAGTGCAGACGTGGATCGCCTGGTGGATCGCATTCTGGCGGAACTTCCCCTGCTCCTGTCCATCCCTGGTCATAGGCAAAAAATGACGATCCCGGTGTCTACGGCCCTCGCTTTTGCCGGGGCGCTGGCAGACGAGCTCGGACCCCCTAAGCGGATGGAGAAGAGCCTGTGGCGGAGGGACCCCCTTTTTCCACTCCTTTTTGCCACCCCGCAGGAGGGCTTCGACCTGTTCCGCGAGAGCCATGACCTGCGCGCGACCTTTGCAGACCAAACCGTACAGGAGTGCTTTTTTCTGCTGACCATGCAGCGGCACGAATTCGAGATCCTGGGGAGCGATCTGCAGGGGGAGATGGTCCTGCACGGGGTCCTGCAAACAGTACTCAGCTTTGAACACCAGCGCGTCACCATTTCTGCAGCCTCCCAGACCTGCATCCGAGCCGCTGTCGTCGAGGAACTGGTCATGCACTTGGCCGGAGTGGTCCCGGAAAGGTTGCGTCGCGCCGAGGAGTTGCGTCGAACCTTGCTCGAGTCAGAGACATTGCTTGAAGCCCAGCAGCACACCCTGGAGCTGACCAGAAAAGAAGTCCGTACCATGGACGTTTCCCCGACGTTGAGGGACCAGTTGCGCAGGGCCCGGAATGAACTGTCCCGCATCGATGCCCAGCTGGCCGCTCTGCCTCAGCCCCCTGAACCCGAGACATACCTTGTGCAGGTCTGCGACGTGCTGATGCATCCCCAGGACCACATCAAGACCGAAATGGTGACCATGCACGTAGAGGAATTCGGCATCAAGTCTGACCGGAAAGAGGGCAAGGAGATCTCCTTTTTGGAACTCTCCTCCCCGGACTCCAGGCCCCTAACCCTGGTTCTCGCCAGCTTGACCCGCGACACGGCCCGCCAGATCTGGCCCGAACTCAAGGGCCACCCGATTCAGTCGTGATGGTGGTGCGGCTCATCGCCCAGGGGGTGGGCGTGCACGTGGCGATGAGGAAGGAATGGCGCGTCGGAAACAAGCCTGCCTTCCTTGATGGTCATGTACTCTGTTGTGGTCTGGGCCAGGAAATCCCAGTCATGGGAGATGATGATGCGGGAAGTGGGCAGCTGGCAGAGGATCTCGATGATCCGCGCCCTGGTCTGCGGATCCAGGCCGTTGGTCGGCTCGTCAAGGAGCAGCACCTTGGGCTGCATGGAGAGAATGGTGGCCAGGGAGACGAGTTTCTTTTCCCCCCCGGACAGGCGGTGGGTCAACCGATCCTCGAATCCTGTCAGTCCAAGGGCGTGCAGGGTTTCCACGGCCCGATCCCGGGCATCATCGGCTGACAACCCCAGATTCAGGGGGCCGAAAGCCACGTCGTCGAGAACCGTGGGGTTGAACAGCTGATCCTCCGCGTTCTGCAGCACCAGGCCGATTTCACGACGGAGAGCGCGGAAACCCTTTTCATCATGTACAGGCCGGCCGTGAAAAAGCACACGACCTTGCACTGGGGTCACCAGCCCCGTGATGACGTGAAACAGCGTGGTCTTCCCGCTGCCGTTGGATCCATAAAGACCGATCTGCTGCCCGGAAGAAAAACTCAAATTGACCCCTCTCAACACTTCTTGTCCCGGGGGATAGGCAAAATAGACATCTTCCAGAGTGAAAAGAGAGGGTTCAGACACGCAGAACCCCCGCAAAGCATTCCATGAAGATCATGAGGATATGGGCCGCCAATCCGCACAGGACAAACAGCCCATCGCGAGGCCGGATCGTGAAGCGGCACACGGACGCAAATCGGCCATCGAATCCGCGCAGGATCATGGCCCTGTAGACCCGGGCAGAACGGTCTAAACTCCTGACCAGGACCATGGCGAAAAGGTGGCCGACAGTCGCGTATGTGCGCATGTCAGTGCGGGGAACAAACCCGCGCAACCTGGCTGCAGTCCTCAGACGCTGCCATTCATCGGCGATGACGTGCACGTAGCGGTACGTAAAGAGAAAAAGAAACACCAGCTTGGAGGGCACGCCCAGCCTTGCCATGGCGTGTCCGATGGTGGGGGAATCCATGCTCGCCACCAAGGCCAGGAAGGCCAGCAGGATGGCGTTGGATTTCAGGGTGACCATTCCAACCAGTTCGAGGCCCTCCCGACTGACCCCGACGGCACCCAAAGTCCACAGGGTCTCTCCAGGCATGGTCAGCGGGACGGTCAGCCACAGGAACAGGATGAACACATTCACCAGAACCACCCTGCGCAAAAGCGCCCTCTTGGGCGGAAGGCTGGCGCACAGGGCGATCATGGCCATCAGAAGCCCTGCGGCGGCCGTACCTGGATGCCGGACCATGGCCACTGTCACGGAGAAAGCAGCGGCCATGCACAGGCGGACCCTGGGATCCAGCCCATGGACAGGAGAAGGTCCGCAGGCAAAAGGCTCGTCAAACACGCGGTCGCCCCTTGAAATACGCTGCAACGCCAACCAGACCAAAGATCCAGCCGATTCCGCCAAGAATTTCCTGCAGTCCTGGCCCCTTTTCCTGCCGCTCCAGAACGGCGCGTTTTATGGGCGCAAGCTTGGCATCCAAGGCTGCGTTGACGACCTCCTCCACCTCGGCCCTGGTCAATCCCGCAGTGGACAAAGTCGCGACGTCCCCTTGCTGTGAGGCGGGATTCGGGGCAACCGGGAGTGCCTGGGATCCGACGGGTGTAGGCGGCGACGCCATGAATTCGGCCGCCTCCACGGTCCACTCATTCTGATGCCCTTCTCCTGCCTGCAGCAGGATACGCAGATCTGAACCGCGTTGGCGGGCCTGCTCAGGCACGCGAAACCTGAACATGCCCTGTTCATCGGTCTCGCCGTGCAACAGCATGACCCCGCTGTCGGCTTCAAGGACCTGGATCGTTCCACGGATGACCCTTTTGGATTTGCTGTAGCTGCACTCCGCGACGATCTCTTCGCCGTCCACATAGGCGAAGATATTGACGCGATGCGCCAGGGCCAGGGAATGGACCATGATGGCCGTGAGAAAAAATACAAGCAGGGCACGCATACCCGACTCCTAGGATTCAGGAAATCGAAAAAACTTCTGGCCGGACTCTGATCAGAAAAGACACCGCCAAGACTGTCACAACTCCTTCCACCACCATGACGGGGACATGGGCCAGAAAGAGAAGCTGCGCGGCCCGCAAGAACCCTTCAGCGGTGAAGGCCAGGGACAAGGCCGTCAAAAGCCCTGCCCCTGCCACGGACAGTGCCCCGCAGCAGAAGGCGGCAACGGATCGCGCTCTGCCCGAACCGACCATGGCCGGCCGCAGCAGATAAAACCCCAGGACAGCTGGAAAGGCCATATTGAAGGTATTGACGCCCAGGACCGTGATGCCCCCATATTGAAAGAGGACGGCTTGCAACATGAGCCCCACCAGAATGGCCGGAAAGGCGGCCCAGCCAAGAATGGCCCCGAGGAGACCGTTCAGTATCAGGTGGGCATTGGATGGCCCGATGGGCACATGGATCAGGGATCCAACGAAAAATGCCGCAGCCAGAATGGCCACGGTCATCAGCCGGTCGTAATCCAGTCGGCGCAGGCCGATGGCCGTGCCTACGGCCGTGAGCGCGGCGCCAAGTCCAAGAATGGCGGGAGAGAGGACGCCTTCGGAGATATGCATGCTGCCATCGCCTCCGTTCAGCTCAAAAAAGTGCCGGGCATGGGTCCATGCCCGGCTTCATCAGGCCGGCACCGTACCCCTACTTGCGCACGGGCTCAAGAAATTCCGTCCACAACACGGCGCCCAGCTCCACGTCCTTGGCTTTGCCTTGGTGGTCCATCTTGGCTTCAGATGTGTTCAGGGCCGCGAATCCCCACCAGCCGGCCCAGGGTACCGCATACGTGAACACGCCGTTGTCGTCACCCTTGACCACCTGGGTGACCATGTAGTCGTTAGGCGCTTTGTACGCGCCTTTCTGGTTGTAGAACTCAACTTCGACCACCGCGCCTGGCACGGGCTTGCCATCCAGCAGAACCTGACCAGTGAACACGTTGCCCGCGTAATTGCCAAAAGGCCTGCTCAGGGGCACGATTTCCGTCTTCACGCCGACAGGTTCTTCCCATCCTTCCTCCTCGCCGAAGGCCGCGACAACGGTCTTGGTGTAGTGGACGATGAAGCAATCCTCGGCCGGCTCCCAATACGGCTTGGGCTCCATCACGAACTGATATACCCCTGGTTTCTTCATCGTGTAGAGGAGCTTCCAGGCCTCATGGTTCATGATCTTCGCCGGCTTGAGAGCCGACAGCAGGTCCTCGGCCTGACCGTTCACGAAAACCCTGACGGAGGTCGGGCTGTCCAAAGGCATTCCGACCCCTTGCATGGGGTGAGAAAATGACAGTGCCAGCTCGATTGCCGCCTCTTTCTTGTCCATGGCCGTGCTTGCGGATGGTATGACCATCCCGAAATGACCCAGGGCGGTGTTGGCGACAAGAAGGATCGCACAAGCACAGAATAGGAAAACTTTTTTCATGACGAACACTCCTGCATGCTTGAGTTTTTCGACTACGAATTTTTTGAAACAATTCGATTAAAAAAACAAAAAAAAGTCTCTATAAATAATACGAAAACAAAAAAAATAATACACGCCCATTTACAAAGGTGAACACGTTTCTGTCAAGGTGCAGTTCTGGGGAATGATTTCTCTCTGTACCCCGGCTCCGTTTCGCCTATGGTTGCCGGACAGAAAAACCTATTTTCCGGTGGACGGACTCAAGAGCTTTTCCTATTTTTCTGCCACACCACACCCCGCACTCCACCCATCCAGGCCCTAGGCCACCTCAAGGACAACATCGTGGACCCACAACTCATCATATCCAAAGGTCGCGAAAAATCGCTGCGCAGACGGCACCCATGGATCTTTTCCGGAGCCGTGGCCCGCGTCATTGGCAACCCGAAACCAGGACAGACTGTGGATGTGCGAGCAGAAAACGGCGACTGGCTCGGTCGGGCCGCTTTTTCGCCCGCGTCCCAGATCCAGGCCCGGATCTGGACCTTTGATACGGACGAACGGATTGACGAACAGTTCTTTTTGCGGAGCATCAGGAACGCCGCTCGCCAGCGCCACGGACTGGAAGGATCAGGCACTGCCCTGCGCCTGGTTCATTCCGAGTCCGATGGCCTGCCCGGATTGATCCTGGACCGCTACAACGGAGTGCTCGTTTTCCAGTTGCTGACCGCGGGCGCGGAGTTCTGTCGCAAGGCAGTTGTTGATGCACTGCGCCAACTCTACCCTGACGACGCCATCCTGGAGCGGTCGGACGTGGAAGTGCGGGCCAAGGAAGGCCTCCAGGAGCGGATCGGGGTCGTTCATGGTCGGATCCCGGAGCTTGTCCCGATCCTTGAGAATGGACTTGAATACCTGGTTGATGTGCGTGGTGGTCACAAGACCGGTTTTTACCTGGACCAGCGCGACAACCGACTGGCAGTGGGCCGGGTTGCGGCTGGAGCTGAAATGCTGAACTGCTTCTGCTACACCGGGGGCTTCGGACTCGCCGCCCTGGGCGGTGGCGCGGCCCGCGTAACCCAGCTGGATGCATCAGCCCAGGCCCTGGCTTTGGCCGATCGCAACCGGGAAAAAAATGGCTTCCCGACGGAACGCATGACCACTGTCTGCGGCGACGCATTCCAAATCCTGCGCGCCTGGCACAGAGAAGGCCGCCGCTATGACATCATTGTGCTGGACCCCCCCAAGTTCGCCGACTCCAAGGCCAGCCTGAACCGGGCCTGCCGGGGCTACAAGGACATCAACCTGTGTGCGTTCCGGCTCTTGCAGCCCGGTGGACGGCTCTTCACCTTTTCCTGCTCCGGATTGATGGAAGACGGATTGTTCCAGAAAATCGTGGCCGATGCGGCCCTGGATGCCGGACGCAACGGCCGCATTCTTCACCGTCTGAGCCAGGCGGCAGATCATCCCGTGGCCCTGCCTTTTCCCGAAGGGTCCTACCTGAAGGGACTGGAAATTCTCGTGGAGTAGGCTCCCCGCCAACTGACCCTCATAGGAGACATCCATGCGGTACATGCACAACAGGCACACCGATCCAGCCTTCAACCTTGCGGCCGAGGAGTGGCTCCTGCGCAACACACACACGGACATCTTCATGCTCTGGCGCAACGCTCCGGCCGTCATCGTCGGCCGCAACCAGAATACCACGGCAGAGATTGACCAGGAATTCGTCCGCCAGCGCGGCATCGCGGTCATCCGTCGTCTGACCGGCGGCGGGGCCGTGTTCCATGATCTGGGCAACGTCAACTTCTCTTTCATCCAGCTGGGCAACCAGAGCAGACATCTCGATTTCCACCGCTTCACCACGCCCATTCTGGAAGCCCTGCGGGCCATGGGGGTGAACTGCCAGTTCGAGGGCCGCAACGACCTGGTCATTGACGGCCATAAGTTCTCCGGCAACGCCCAGTTCATGGAGAAGGATCGGGTCCTTCATCACGGGACCCTGCTTTTTTCGGCCCAGATGACTGACCTGTCCGGAGCGCTCAAGGTCAACCCGGTCAAGTACGCGGACAAGGCGGTCAAAAGCGTCAAGAAGCGGGTGACCAATATCGCCAGCCACCTGCCCCAACCCATGGCGGTTGAAGATTTCATTCACCGGGTCATGGACCACGTGTCCGGCGGGGCCTCCACGGCCGAGCTGGGACTCAGGCCAGATGAAGAAGCCGGCATTGCAGACCTGGTGCGCACAAAATACGGGACATGGGAATGGAATTTCGGGGCCTCTCCGGACTACGGGTTCACACGTGGCACGCGCACCCAGGGCGGGGTGGTCGAGGTGCATCTCGACGTCCATCACGGGCATATCCGCGGGGCGCGCATTTTCGGAGATTTCTTCGGAACCCGGCCTGTGGCTGAGCTGGAGAAGATCCTGGCCGGAGTACGGCACGAGCCGGGAGCCATCCTGGATGCGTTGAGGGGCGTTGCTGTCTGCGAATTCATCCGCGACGTTGACGCTGCGGACTTTGTGGGTTGCCTGTTCTGACCCCTGAATCGAAATAAAAAAGGCAGGGACGGCCCTGCCTCAAAAGCTTCTTTTCCTGATCTTTACGACACCTTGCTGCCGTTTTTAACTATTGCACTCGGCACGAGCAGCTGCATCCCGCCTTCCTGCTTGAGGGCCAGGACCATGCCCTGGGAAACCTGCCCCCGCAGCTTGCGGGGCTTCAGATTGGCCACCACAACCACCTGCCGTCCAAGCAGGGCCTCCGGCGACCAGTGCTCTGCAATGCCGGCCACCACTTGCCGGAGGTCTTCCTCACCCGTGTCGACCTTCAGGATCAGCAGGCGGTCCGCCTCAGGATGCTGCTCCACAGCCAGCACCGTGCCCACGCGCAGGTCGACCTTGGCAAAATCCTCAAACTCGATGCACTCCGGACAGGCCATCTCGATCTTGGGACCGGACTCTGCCTCCTTGGGCGTCTTGACCTTCCTGGACACAGCGGGCCTTTCCCCCCTGGACTCCAGATCCTGGCGGGGGAAGAGGTTGGAACGCTCGGCCACGGCTGTACCCGGAGCCAAACCGAACCAGGATGAGGTTTCGGCCTCCAGGTCCGCTCCTTCCAGGGAGAACTTCACGCCGAGCTGGGCGAGCATGGTCTCGCTGGTTGATGGCATGACGGGCCACAGGTGCACGGCCACCTTGCGCATCCCTTCCAGAATGACATAGATGACTGTTCCCAGCCGGATTAGATCCTGGTTCTTGAACAGCGTCCAGGGAGCCGCCGTGTCGATGTATTTGTTCAGATACCGGACCAGGTCCCACAGGGATTTCATGGCCCGGGAAAATTGAAAATGCTCGAATTGAATCTGGAAATTGGCTATGGCGTTGTGTCCAATCTCAAGTACCTCCCGATCCAGCTCCATCAACTGGCCGCACTCGGGCACTTTGCCACCGAAATACTTGTGGGTCATGGACAGACTGCGCGAAAACAGGTTGCCCAGGTCGTTGGCCAAATCGGCATTGAAGCGACCCGCCAGGGCCTCCTCGCTGAAGGAGGAATCCTGGCCGAAACTCATCTCCGACAGCAGGAAATAGCGGAATGCACTGAGGCCGTATTTTTCGGCCATGTCCAGAGGGGCGATGACGTTGCCCAGGCTCTTGGACATCTTGGTCTCGTTGACCGTCCAGTACCCATGCACCCGCAGACCCTTGTAGAGCGGGATGCCCGCGGACATGAGCATGGTCGGCCAGAATACGGCGTGGGGCTTGAGGATGTCCTTGGCCACCAAGTGGTGCGCTCCAGTCCAGTATCTGCGGTACTTCTCCCCCTCGGGATAGCCCAGGGCCGAAATGTAGTTGATAAGGGCATCGAACCAGACATACGTCACGAAATCCGTGTCAAAGGGAAGCTCAATACCCCAGGTCAGCCGCGTCTTGGGCCGGGAGATGCACAAATCTCCCAGGTCCTCTTTGAGCATGGACAGAACTTCGTTGCGATAGCGTTCGGGCTGGATGAACTCCGGGTTGGCCTCGATGTGCTGACGCAGCGGCTCCAGATACTTGCTCATGCGGAAGAAATAGTTCTTCTCCTTGATAAAGGTCGGCACGGTCTGATGGTCCGGGCATTTGCCATCCACCAGCTCCTTGTCCGTGTAGAACCGCTCGCACCCGAAACAGTAGTGCCCGCCATACTCGTCGAAATAGATGTCGCCCTTGTCGAACACGGCTTGCAGCACGTGCTGCACACAAGCCTTGTGTTCAGGATCCGTGGTCCGGATGAAATGATCGTTGGAAATCTCCAGCCGGGGCCAGAGCTCCTGAAACAACCGGCTGATTGCGTCGGAATAGGTCTTGGGATCCTGGCCGCTCGCCTCTGCGGCCTGTACGATCTTGTCGCCGTGCTCGTCCGTGCCGGTCAAAAAAAACGTCGCATCGCCTTTCAGGCGATGAAAACGGCTGATACTGTCCGCGACGATTGTCGTGTAGCCATGCCCCAGATGGGGCCGGGCATTCACGTAATAGATGGGTGTGGATATAAAAAACGGTTTCAAAGCATATCTCCTTGCTGCGCTCCGGGTCCTGTTCACTCTTTGACTTTTGCCCCTGTTTCACGGGGGGAAGGTGCAGGCTTGCGCCGCTTATCCCGGTATCGCTGTTCCCTGCGGTCCCGCGGCTGGCCCGTCTGATCCCGGTCTTCAGTACGTTCGCCCGATTCCCCACGTAAGCCTTCACGCAGGGATCGCCCGTGGTGTTCAGGCCGGTCCGGCCGTTCGCGCCTGTCCATGCGCGGACCATGCCCTGCTGCCCCATGGCGAAGACGCTGGTCCTTGCGCTGGTGCCTGGAGGCCTGGCTTTCGGATCGTTGGCCGCTTTGGGCGCGTAATTCCGGATCGACCAGAGCTTCCAGTTCCGCAGGAACATCATCCGGGCAGTCTTCTGAGGTCTGCCCCCTGGGTTGATCCGGCAAGAGCATGACGGCCCAATCGCTCAGAGAGAAGTCCACCTCCTCCCCCGCTTCGGTCAGCACGGTGACCGAGTCGCGAAACATGTTGGCCCGCAACGTCTTCATCCCTCCCTGGGAGGTCATATACCTGCGGCCTATCTTGGGAGCCCGGTTCTGGAAATCCGAGTAGTTATCCTTCTCGTAGGCCAGACAACACAAAAGTCGACCACAGACTCCGGATATTTTGGCCGGGTTTAAAAACAGATTTTGATCCTTGGCCATCTTGATGGTCACAGGCTCAAAGCGACGCAGATAGCGGCGGCAGCAACAGACCTGTCCGCAGTTACCCAGGGCGCCGAGCATCTGGGTCTCGTGACGCACGCCGATCTGGCGCAGCTCGATGCGGGTGCGGTAGTTGCGGACCAGGTCCTTGACCAATTCGCGGAAATCCACTCGCCCCGGTGCCGTAAAGTAAAAGATCATCTTACTGCGGTCGAAGTAGATCTCCACTTCCACCAGCTTCATGTCCAGGCCGAGCCGATCTACGCACTGCTGGCAGAACTTCCGGGCCTCCTTGGCCAGGGCGAGATTTTCTCGTCCAATCTCCAAGTCCTCTTGGGTGGCCGGTCGATAGATGGGCTTGACGGCCTCAGGGTCGACGCCGTCAGGCAGAGCGTCCCGCAAGGTCACAATCTGACCGAAACCTATCCCTTCTTCGGTCTTGACCAGGACCATGTCCTGCAGAGAGAGAACGAAAGGAGTGGCCTGGAAATAGTAGACCTGACCCTGCCTCCTGAAGGAAACTCCAACAAATTGAGCCATATATATCCTAAAAACCCCTGATTCAGAAAGCCGGGAACGATCGTGAATGCAAGCCACCACGCCGGGTTGAAAAAAAAACCGGCTCCGAGCCAGTGCCCGGAACCGGTTGTGTAGCGGGAGAAGCCATAACTGACAAGCTAGAGAAGGCCGAGCCTGCGGGCGATTTCCCGGGCGGATTTGCGCCCGGCGCCCATGGCCAGGACCACCGTGGCCGCGCCTGTGACGATGTCGCCGCCGGCGAAGACCATGGGGATCTCCGTTTCGCCGGTTTCTGGGTCGGCCTGGATGTAGCCCCATTTGTTCAGCGTCAGCTCCGGAGTTTCGCGCAGCAGGACCTGATTGGGCCCCGTACCGATACCGAGGATGGCCAGATCCGTGGGAATGTCGAAGAACGCCCCCGCCACCGGGACAGGCTTGCGCCGCCCCGAGGCATCGGGTTCTCCCAGTTCCATGCGCTGCACGGTCAAGCCCGTCAAGTGGCCCTTCTCGTCGCCGTTGAAGGACACCGGGGCCGCCAGATTCTCCAGGCAGACCCCCTCCTCCAGGGCGTGTTCAAGCTCTTCGAGACGGGCCGGCATCTCCTCCTTGGTGCGGCGGTAGACGATGGTCACCTTCTCGGCACCCAGGCGCAGGGCCGTGCGGGCCGCGTCCATGGCCACGTTGCCGCCGCCCAGGACTGTGACCTGCCGGCCGGCGGCCACGGGCGTGTCCACTTCAGGGAACTTGTAGCCACGCATGAGGTTGACGCGGGTCAGATACTCGTTGGCGCTGTAAACGCCCAGCAGGCTCTCCCCGGGGATGTTCAGGAACTTGGGCAGCCCCGCTCCCACACCGATGAACACCGCCTTGTAGCCCTGGGTAAAAAAATCCTGGATGGAGACGGTCTTGCCCACGACCCAGTTGGTTTTGAAGACCACTCCCATGCGCTTCAGGAACTCCACTTCCGTGTGCACGATGGACTTGGGCAGGCGGAACTCCGGGATGCCGTAGGTCAGTACGCCGCCCACCTCGTGCAGGGCCTCGAACACCGTCACGGACACGCCTAGGGCGGCCAGATAACCGGCGGCCGTAAGGCTGCTCGGGCCCGAGCCGACACAGGCGACCTTCAAGTCCTCGCGCAGGAGCTTGCAGTCGTCCCCGCCGGTGACGGCATCGCACGGATTCACGGCATAGTAGGAATCGGCCACGAAGCGCTCCAGGCGGCCGATGGCGACAGGCTGGCCTGTGGGGTTCAGCTTGCACCTGGCCTCACACTGCTTTTCCTGGGGGCAGACCCGGCCGCAGACCGCCGGCAGGCTGTTGGTGGCCTTGATGACCTTGTAGGCCTCGTCGAGGCGCCCCTCGACCACTTCGTGAATGAAGGCCTTGCAGTCCACCTCGACCGGGCAGCCGGCCTGGCAGGTGGGGTTCTTGCATTGCAGACAGCGCCGGGCCTCGGCCTGCGCCTGCTCCAGGGTGTAGCCCAGAGCGACCTCGTTGAAATTGCCGCTGCGGACATGGGGGTCCTGCATGGGCATGGACACGCGGGGGAGGAGTTTAGCTTTCTTTGCCATGGCACTCACAGTAGCACTTGTAGGACTGTTTTTCCTGCGGAACGTACGACCCCAGCCGCATCATCAGCTCGCCGAAATCCACCTTGTGGGCGTCGAACTCGGGCCCGTCCACGCAGGCGAAGCGGATGGAATCGTCCACCCGCACCCGGCAGGCGCCGCACATGCCGATGCCGTCGACCATGATGGAGTTCAGGCTGACCACCGTCTTCACGCCGAAGGGGCGGGTCACTTCGGCCACTGCGCGCATCATGGGCACCGGCCCCACGGCCACGACCTCCTTGACGTCCGGGTCGGACTCCAGGCGCTCCTTAAGGACCTGGGTCACGAAGCCCTTCTGCCCCTTGCTGCCGTCGTCGGTGGCGATCAGAACCTCGTGGCTGAATTTCGAGAGCTCCTCCTCGAAGAGCAGCAGATCTGCCGAACGCGCGCCGATGATGGACACCACCTTGTTCCCGGCCTGGGCGTGGCCCTTGGCGATGTGGTGCATGGCAGCGATGCCCGTGCCGCCCCCGACGCAGATCACAGTGCCGACCTTGCGGATGTCCGTGGCCCGGCCCAGGGGGCCGCACAGATCAAGAACCGCATCGCCTTCGCCCAGCGTGTCCAGCATGGCCGTGCTCTTGCCCAGGACAAGGTAGACGATGGTGATGGTCCCTTTTCCGGCATCGGCGTCGGCGATGGTCAGCGGAAAGCGCTCGCCGTCCTCCGCCACGCGGAGGATGACGAAATTGCCCGGTTTGGCCTTGACCGCGATTTCGGGTGCGTCCAGGATCATCTCCGTGACCCGTCCGGGGATGAGGACCCGTTTTTTCAGAATTGTACTCACCAATGCCTCCATGCCCGTCATGGGCGAACAGTTACCCTGAGACACTCATCGTCTTTATTTTTCAAGTATCTCAAATTATCCTCCCAATCGTAAAGTACTTTACGCCCAACGATCGGAGTCTGCTGACCACCAACTCACCAAATCCTCACGTATGTGGCTCAGGCAGTGCCAGTGCCTTTGGAAACACAAAAGGAGCTCCCATGACCAGATTCTGGTTTCATACAGGGTCATCAACCGAACGAAAACAGCCGCCATTTGGCGACCCTTTTATGCCAAAATCTCCTCCAACTTGGCCAGGGCCCGTTCGATACCCTCAGGTTCTGACCCTCCGGCCTGGGCCAGATCGGGTCGTCCGCCCCCGCCGCCCCTGATTTCGGAAGAAACTTCCCTGATCAGTGCCGGGGCCGTGAATCGGCCATGCAGATCCTTACTCACGGACAAGACCAGCATGGCCTTGCCATCGATCTCAGCCGCCAGAGCGATGACGCCGCTGCCGATCTTGGAACGCAGGTCGTCCATGAGATTTCTGAGGGCGTTCACGTCGGGGGCCTCGACCTTCCTGGCCAGCACCTTCATGCCGGCGATGTCCTTGGCCTCGGAGGCCAGGTCCTTGCCGCTTTCGGACATGACCCTGGCCTGCAGGGCCTGCAGTTCCTTGGACAGGGCCTTGGCCTGGTCCTGCAGGACCGCGATCTTCTTCGAAACCTCGGTCGGGGCGGCCTTGAGCAGGACGGCCGCGGCGCGGACCTCCTCGCGCTGGGCCTGCCAGTGGCGCAGGGCGTCCCAGCCCGTCAGGGCTTCGATGCGGCGCACGCCCGCGGCGATGCCGGCCTCGGACAGGATGGCGAAGGAACCGGCCTGGCCCGTGGACTCCAGGTGCGTCCCGCCGCACAGCTCCACGGATTCGCCGGCCATCTCGACCACGCGCACGTCGGCCTCGTACTTCTCGCCGAACAGGGCCATGGCCTGTTTCTCGTTCACGGCCGCGTCGTAGGACATGACCTGCGTGGTGATGGGCGCGTCGGCCAGGATGACGCGGTTGACCTCATCCTCGACCCGCTGCAACTCCTCGGCCGTGAGGCCCGAGATGTGGGTGAAGTCGAAGCGCAGGCGCGAGGGTCCCACCAAGGAGCCGGCCTGCTTGACGTGATCGCCCAGCACCCGGCGCAGGGCCGCGTGCAGCAGGTGGGTGCAGGAGTGGTTGCGGGCTGTGGCCACGCGCTCGCCTTCCTCCACGAAAAGCTCCACTTCCTGGTCGGCCAGGATCTCGCCGCCGGTGACCTCGACCTTGTGCACGAGGAGCGTCGGCGCGGGCTTGAGTGTATCGATCACGCGGGCCGCACCCGTGGGGGCCTGCACCCGCCCCGTGTCACCCATCTGCCCGCCGGATTCGCCGTAGAACGGGGTCTTCAGCGTGACCATAAAGCCGGTGCCGCCGTTCAGGCGATCCACGGGCTGGCCTTCGGCGTCCAGCAGGGCGACAATGCGGCTCACGGCGGACAGGCAGTCGTAGCCGATGAAGGCGGACTCAAGGCCCGAACCCATGAGGGCCGCGAACTGCCCGGCCAGCCCCTTGTCCCCGGAGCCGGCCCAGGCTTCCTTGGACTTCTTCTTCTGCACAGCCATATGCTCGCGAAAACCGGGCTCATCCACGGCAAAACCCTGCTTTTCGGCAATGTCGTTGACGATATCGAGGGGAAATCCATACGTGTCGTACAGCCTGAAGGCCGTCTCGCCGCCGATGGTTTTGCTCCCCGAAGCGGTCAGGGTCGCCATCTCGTCCTCGAGAATGCGCAGACCTTTGTCCAGGGTCTCTCCGAAACGCTCTTCTTCCTGACGTACCACACGGACCATGAAGTTCTTGTTTGCAATGAGCTCCGGAAAAGTTCCACCCATCTCGTCAGCCACCTGGGCCGTGGACTCACACAGAAAAGGTTCATTGAAGCCCAGCATCTTGCCGAAGCGGTAGGCCCGGCGGATCAGCCGGCGCAGGACGTAGCCCCGGCCCTCGTTGGAGGGCAGCATGCCATCGGCCAGCAAAAAGGCGATGGCCCGGCTGTGGTCGGCGATGACCCTGAGGGCCGTGTCCGATTCCTCGTCCTGGCGGTAGGCCACGCCGGCCTTTTTGGCCATGGTCTGGATCAGACCCTGGAAGAGGTCCGTGTCGAAGTTGGAACGTTTCCCCTGACAGACTGCAGTGATGCGCTCCAGGCCCATGCCCGTGTCAATGCTCGGCTTGGGAAGGGGGGTCATGGTCCCGTCGGCCGAGCGGTTGAACTGCATGAAGACCAGGTTCCAGATTTCTAGGAACCGGTCGCAGTCGCACTTGCCGATGCCGCAGTCGGGCCCGCAGGCCATGTCTGCGCCCTGGTCCACGTAGATCTCGGAGCAGGGGCCGCAGGGGCCCGTGTCGCCCATGGCCCAGAAGTTGTCCTTCTCGCCGAGGCGGAAGATGCGCTCTGTCGGTACGCCGGCCACCTTCCGCCACAGCTCGCTGGCTTCGTCGTCGTCTCGGAAGATGGAGATATAGAGTCGGTCCTTGTCCAGACCCAGCTCCTTGGTCGCGAAATTCCAGGCCAGGCGAATGGCCTCCTCCTTGAAATAATCCCCGAAGGAGAAATTCCCGAGCATTTCGAAAAAAGTGTGATGGCGGGCCGTGCGGCCCACATTCTCTAAATCGTTGTGCTTGCCGCCCACCCTCAGGCATTTCTGGGAGGTTGTGGCCCGGAAATACTCCCTCTTTTCCTGCCCCTGAAAAATCTTCTTGAACTGGACCATGCCTGCGTTGGTGAAGAGCAAGGTCGGGTCATCCTGGGGCACCAGAGAGGAGCTGGGCAGCACGGTATGCCAATGTTCCTTAAAATATTCCAGAAATCGTTTGCGAATCTCGTCAGCGCTGATCACGTTGTACCTCGTTATTTTTGGCCCATGGAGGGCGGGATTAGTCTTCCGAAACCTCGGGCGCAGCCGAAGCCTGCTCAGGCACCGGCATGCCCAGGTGTTCGAGCAGAGCCCGCTCGATCTGCAGACGCAGATCGTCGTTATCCTGCAAAAATGCGCGCACATTTTCCTTGCCCTGACCCAGGCGCTCAGATCCAAAAGCGAACCACGCCCCGCTCTTGTCAACAATGCCATTGTCCACGCCCAGATCCAGCAGTTCGCCCACACGAGAGATCCCGGTGCCGAACAGAATATCGTATTCGGCCTCGCGGAAGGGCGGAGCCATCTTATTCTTGACGACCTTCACACGCACCCGGTTGCCGTACGACTCTTCCTTGTCCTTCAGAGTCTGGATGCGGCGCACGTCCAGGCGCACCGAAGCGTAGAACTTGAGGGCATTGCCGCCGGTCGTGGTTTCCGGGCTGCCGTAGCCGGTCATGCCGATCTTCATGCGCAGCTGGTTGATAAAGATGATGGCGGTGCGGGATTTGTGGATGGTGCCGGTCAGCTTGCGCATGGCGTGGGACATGAGCCGGGCCTGTGTTCCGACCTGGGTCTCGCCCATGCTTCCTTCCAGCTCGGCCTGCGGGATGAGGGCGGCAACAGAGTCCACAACGACCACGTCCACGGCCCCGGAACGGACGAGCATGTCCGCGATTTCAAGGGCCTGTTCGCCATAGTCAGGCTGGGAGATGAGGAGATCCTCGGTTTTGACCCCGAGTCGACGGGCATAGTTGATGTCCAACGCATGTTCAGCGTCGATGAATGCCGCTACGCCTCCGAGCTTCTGGGCCTCGGCGATGATGTGCAGGGCCTGGGTGGTCTTGCCCGAGGACTCAGGACCGAAAATTTCCGTCACCCGGCCGCGCGGAATGCCGCCGACGCCCAGGGCCAGGTCCAGCCCGATGGAACCTGTGGGAATAACCGGCACGACCTGGTGAGTGGTGTCGGAGAGACGCATGACCGAGCCCTGGCCGTAACGCCGCTCGATGGTGGCCAGCGCGGTTTCCAACGCCTCGCGGCGGGCGTCCTCAGGGGAAGAAGTTTTGGGTCGGGCCATGGCGTGCTCCGTGAAAGTTGGGGGTTCGAAAATATGGGAAGGCAATGGCTCGTAGCAAATATGGGGTTGGAAGACAATTCTCCAGATACCCCTGGACTGAGAACATTCCTCAACCAATCCAGACCAGAAACCAAACCCCGGATGATTTTCTTCCGCCGAAACTGACGTGCCATCCAGGGCGGCCTTGCCTGAATCCGCGGTCTTGAGACAGGCATTCCGGATCACCCTTCTGCAAGCGGTACACCCGACAATGCCTCTTGCCTCGCATCCCGCCATTGTCTAGGCAGCTTGGGCATGAATGAACAGTATGATGCCCTGTCCCTTTTTTCCGGCGGCCTGGATGGCATTCTTGCCAGCAAACTGATCCAGGGTCTTGGGCACAAGGTCCTGGGATTGCATTTTATCAGCCCTTTTTTCGGGCGTCCCGAACGTGTCCCCGGATGGGTGCGCACTTACGGACTGCCCATTGACATCATCGACATCGGCCAGGAATTCGTGGACCTCATGGCCGCCTTTCCCCCCCACGGCTTCGGCAAAGTCATGAATCCCTGCGTGGACTGCAAGATTCTCATGCTGCGCCTGGCCAAAAAACTTTTGCCACAGTACGGCGCCAAATTCCTGATCACCGGAGAAGTTCTAGGCCAGCGTCCCATGTCCCAACGCGCCGACACTCTGAACGTCATCCGCAACGAGGCCCAGGTTCACGACATTCTCCTGCGGCCTTTGAGTGCGGGGCTGCTCCCGCCTACACCGATGGAAGAATCTGGCGTGGTGGACCGCGCTAAACTCCCCGCCCTGTGTGGCCGGGGTCGAAAGAGTCAATATCAGCTTGCCAAGATCCTGGGGGTGACCACGATTCCGCCCCAGGCCGGAGCCTGCCGCCTGGGAGAACGGGAATCGGCCCGGCGCTACTGGCCTGTCATGCAAACCTTCCCCAATCCGCAATCAGGAGATTTTGTCCTGGCCAATGTCGGCCGCCAGCTCTGGCGCAGGCTGGCAGGACATGCCACCGGTCACTGGCTGGTCATGGGTCGGGAGCAAAAGGACAACGAAAGGCTGCAGGAGCTGACCAGGTCCGATGACTACGTCTTCATGCTGAAGAGCTTCCCCGGCCCCCATGCCGTCGGACGGCAGGTGCCGGGTCAGGTGTGGAGGGAAGATGTCCTGCACGAAGCCGCGACCTGTCTGGCCTGTTTCTCAGCCAAGGCCAGGAGACACGGCGGCATGGTTGAGGTCGTGGTGCGGCAAGGGGAAGCTGAGTGGACCGTTACGGTCAATCCTGCCTCCCCGCACAATTTCACGGACAACCTGACCTGGGCGGAAACGCGCGAAGCGCAGAAGGACTGGGAAAAAAGCGTCCTGCTGAACCGGGACGAAGCGCTGACCCCGGCCCAGGTCCGGAAAGACCAGACCAACACTCAAGGAGGGCTTCATGGCTGCGCAGACAAAACCGATGGTATCTTTTGACAACTCTTTTTCCTTGCTGGACATTCGATTGGGGCGCGTCGTTTCTGCGGAGCCCTGCGCGAAGACACCCAAGCCGACGTACAGGATGGACATTGATTTCGGAAAATTCGGCCTGCGCACCGGCTATGGGCGGTTCACTTCCCATCCCCTGGACGAGGTCGTGGGACGGCTGGTGCTGGGTGTGCTCAATTTCCCTCCCAGGCCCATGGGGGAGGTTGTTTCGGAAGTGCTGGTGCTGGGCGTGCAGTTTCCGGGCAAGGAGAGTGGGGAGGCGACCTTCGTCAGCCCGGCGGTTGACGCCAAGCTCGGCTGCAAGCTCTTCTAGGATAGCGGGGAGGCAATGAAGCCGTACGTGTACGCCCTGGGTGCTGTCCTTTGCTGGGCAAGCCTTCCCGCAGCCACGGGCAGCGGCCTGGAAGGACTCGCGGTGCCCGAGCTTCTTTTCTTCAGCTTTGTTCCGGCCGCGGTCTATCTCTCGGCCCAGGAAATGGTCCTCTCCCGCCGCCTGTCCATCCCCTGGCCCGACCTCAAGCTGGCGGGTCTGGGACTATGCGGAATCTTTGGCTACCACGCGGTCTACTACCTGGCCCTGGACCATGCCCCGCTGGTGGAGGGGGCCATCCTGACCACGACGTGGTCCTTCTGGATCGTGGTCTTTTCCTCCGTCCTGGCCGCGAGACGCCTGTCGTGGCCCGTTCTGGCCGTGGCCCTGGCCGGCCTTTTCGGCGCCGGCCTGGTGGTTTCGGGGGGGCGCGACCTGCACTTCGATCCCCGCTTTCTCCCCGGATATCTACTGGCCCTTTCCTGCGGTCTGATCTGGAGCGGCTTCTCCGTGGCCCTTTCGCGCCTTAAGCCGCAACGCGACTACATGCCCGCCTTCACTGTGCTGGCGGCCCTGGCCTCGACCTTGGTCTTCGCAACCAGCGCCCCCGATCACTTGCCCGATCCCAAAGCCCTGCTTTCGGCTGTGTACCTGGGACTGGTGCCTCTGGGCCTGTCCTTCACCCTCTGGAACCGCGCCGTAACCACCGGGAGCATGGTCCTCATCGGGTATCTGTCCTATTTAACCCCACCCCTGGCCGTACTGCTGGCGGCCGTGGTCCGCGGATCAGCCGTGACCGCCCACGCCGTGGCGGGCATGACCATCATCCTCGGCGCGGCCTTCTTCGGCCGCCGCATGCGCTGACGCATCCCTGCGGCCGAAAATCCTGCCCACCAGGCGGCCCATTTTGTCCAGATACATGTAATAGACCGGCGTGATGTACAGTGTCAGCAACTGGGAGGTGACCAGCCCGCCGACCACGCAAAGTCCCAGCGGCTGGCGGGACTCTCCGCCTGCGCCATAGCCTACCGCGATGGGCAGGGTGCCCATGATGGCGGCCATGGTCGTCATCATGATGGGCCGAAAACGGACCAGGCAACCCTGAAAGATGGCCTCGACAGGACTCTTTCCGGCCTCGCGCTGGGCTTCCAGGGCGAAGTCGATCATCATGATGGCGTTCTTCTTGACAATGCCGATGAGCATGATGATGCCGACAAACCCGTAGATGTTCAGGTCCATGCCAAAAAACTTGAGGGTCAGCAGCGCCCCGAATCCAGCCGAGGGCAGACCCGAGAGAATGGTCAGGGGATGGATGAAGGATTCGTAAAGGATGCCCAGCACGATGTAGATGACGAACACAGCCAGGATCAGGAGCAGGCTCATGTTCTGCAACGAACTCTGAAAGGCCTGGGCCGTACCCTGAAAACTGGCGCTGATGGTATCCGGCAGGATATTGGCCGCCACGGCTTCCACAGCAGCCGTGGCCTCACCCAGGGAAACTCCGGGCCGGAGGTTGAAAGAAATGGTCACCGAAGGCAGCTGCCCGGAATGGTTGACCGAAAGCGGACCGACGCCAAGGGTGGAGTCGACCACGGTCTCGATGGGGGCAAGAGTCCCGCCCGAGGTCCGCACGTACAGCAGGGACAGATCCGAGGGATCGCGCCGATACTCAGGGGCCAGCTCCATGATCACGGAATAATTGTTGGTTGGAGCGTAGATGGTCGAGACCTCCCGCGTACCAAAGGCGGATTGCAGGGCCAGTTCAACCTGTCGTGGAGTGACACCCAGGCTGGCAGCCTTGTCGCGGTTGATCTGAAGGCGCACTTCGGGATTCTTGAGCTGAAGGTCGCTGGTCACGTCCTGGAGTTGGGACAGGCCCTTGAGGTTCTCCTCCATGACCACGGCTTGGCGGTACAGTTCCGCTGTGTCAGGGCTTTGCAGTGTATACTGATACAGGCTCTTGGAACTGCGACCGCCGACGTTGATGGCCGGAGGATTGACCAGAAAGGTCTGGATGCCCGGCAGGGTGTTCAACTTGGGGCGGAGCTTGGCGATGATCTGGTCCGCTGTCTCGTTGCGCTCGTCCAGATTCTTCAGGCGGACCATCAACCGGCCCGAATTGCCGGCCGAGTTGGGGCCACCGCCGCCGACCACGGACATGAACGTGGCCACGGTCGGCTCATTGCGCAGGACCTCGTGCAAGGCGAGCTGCTGGCTAACCATGTGATCGTAGCTGATGCCCTGCACCGCCTCTGTCACGCCGGTGATCTGCCCGGTGTCCTGGCTGGGGAGAAAGCCCTTGGGCATGTCGCGGAACAGGACGACTGTCGCACCCAGCACGGCCAGGGACACCCCAAAGGTCAGCACGTGATGGCGCAGACAGGCGCTGAGGCTCCAGCGGTAAAGGGCCAGAAGCCCGTCAAAAATCTTTTCCGAGGCCCTGAACATGAGACTGTGCCGGACCTCATGCTTTTCCTTCAGGAACAGGGAACAGAGCATGGGGGTCAAGCTCAGGGAGATGAAGCCGGAAATGAGGATGGCCACGGAAATGACCACGGCGAACTCCCTGAACAGCCGGCCCACGATCCCGCCCATGAACAGAACCGGGATGAAAACTGCGGCCAGGGAGATAGTCATGGACAAAATGGTGAAAGAAATCTCCCTGGACCCATCAAAAGCCGCCTTGAGCACGGGCTTGCCCATTTCCAGATGGCGAACAATATTTTCCAGCATGACGATGGCATCATCGACCACAAAGCCCACGGCCAGGGTCAGGGCCATGAGGGACAGATTGTCCAGGGAAAAGCCGAACAGGTGCATGACCGCGAAGGTCCCTATCACGGACATGGGCAGGGCCAGGCTGGGAATGACGGTGGCCCGCACGTTGCGCAGGAAGACGAAGATGACCCCCACCACCAGGCACATGGTCAGGACCAGGGTGAATTTCACGTCCTCCACGGACTCGCGGATGGACTCGGAGCGGTCGTAAATCACGGACAGACCCACTGCCGCAGGGATCTGCTCCGCAAATGTCGGCAGGAGCTTGCGGATGTTGTCCACCACTTCCACGGTATTGGTTCCGGGCTGACGCTGCACGGCCAGGGTGATGGATCTGGTGTCAACACGCCAGCTGGCGATCTTGTCGTTCTCAACACTGTCCAGGACCTGACCCAGATCGGCCAAACGAACAGGTGCGCCGTTGCGCCAGGCGACAATGAGCGGCCTGTAGGCGGCCGCATCCATGAGCTTGCCGCTGGCCTGCACGTTCAGGGCCGTGTGGGGTCCGTAGAGAGTGCCCGTGGGCAGATTGACGTTGGCGTGGTCAATGGCCGTGGCCACTTCGTCCAGTCCCACGTCGCGGCTGGCCAGGGACTTGGGATCGAGTTGGACCCGCACCGCATATTTCTTGGCCCCGTAGATCGATACCTGGGCCACGCCACTGATCATGGAGATGCGCGGAGCAATGATGGTGTCTGCGTATTCGTTGATCTGGGACATGGGCAGGGTGTTGGACGCCAGGCTCAGGTAGAAGATGGGTGAATCGGCAGGATTGATCTTCTGATAGGACGGCGGGCTGGTCATGTCGTCCGGGAGCTGGCGCTGAACCTTGGAAATGGCTGCCTGCACGTCCTGGGCCGCTGCGTCAATGTCCCTCTCCAGGGCGAACTGCAAAGTGATGCGGGTGGAGCCCAGTGTATTGGTTGAACTGATGAAATCAATGCCCGCGATGGTCGCAAACTGGCGTTCCAGGGGGGTTGCCACGCTGGAGGCCATGGTTTCCGGACTGGCCCCGGGCAGGTTGGCCGAGACCTGAATGGTCGGGAAATCCACATTGGGCAGGTCGCTAACCGGCAGGATACGGTAGCTCATGACCCCAAAGAGAAGGATGGCCAGCATGACCAGGGTCGTGGTCACCGGTCTGCGGATGAAAAGCGCGGCAATATTCATTGCTTGGCTCCGGGCATCGCGGCCGTGCCCTTGCTGTCTGCCGGGGTTCCCGCTGTAGCCTGGCCGTCGCCCGAACGAATGGCCACTGCAGCGCCTGGCGCAAGGCGCAGATGTCCTTCCAGGACGACCCGTTCCCCGCCGTCGAGACCAGATGTTACCACCACATGGCCGTCATGGCGCTGCCCGGTTTTGACCACCCGGTACTCCACGGTGTTGTCCGGCCGGATGATATAGACGAATTCCCCTTCAGCCCCAGGGGTCACGGCCTGGGCCGGCACGAGCACGGCGTCCTGCAGGGCCCCCACCTCCAGGGTTACATCGGCAAACTGTCCTGGCCACAGCAGCCGTTTGGCATTGGCGAAGCGGGCCTTGAGGGCGATCGTGCCAGTCCCTGCATCCACGCTGCTGTCAATGAAATAGAGAACGCCGGGAACGGTTTCATCCGCACCGGCTGGTTTGGTCTGAACCTTTAAAGGGCCAGCGTTCTGTCCCTTCATGATGGTCGCAAGGTGCATCTCGGGCAGGGAAAAGCGCACGTTGACTGGTTCCACGCAGTACAGGACGACCATGGCCGTATCGGCGTTGGCCTTGACCATGTTTCCGGCATGGAGCTGGAGTGCTCCGGCGCGGCCATTGATGGGTGAGCGGATTTCCGCATGGGACAGTTCGACCTTTGCCGCCTCCACTGACGCCTCCCCTGCACGGATCTCTGCCTGCAGGGCGGACAGCGCCGTAGCGGTGGTTTCCTGCTGGTCCCGGCTGATGATGCCCTTGTCAAGCAGCCTGTCAAACCGGCGCTTGTCCTCCTCGGCCTTGGCCAGCTTGGCCCGGCTGCGATCCAGATCAGCCCTGGCCGATCGAAGTTTTGCCTCCAGGTCGCGAGAGTCAATGGAAAAAAGGAGGTCCCCCCTGTGCACGTCCTGGCCTTCCACAAAGTGGACTTTCTGCAACAACCCGCTGATGCGGGCTTTGATTTCGACCACCTCGCTGGCCTCCACCGTGCCAATGGCCGCAAGCAGCACGGGCACGCTCCTGCGCACGGTCTCTCCGGCCACCACCGGAGCGGCCTTGGGTGCCGGTTTGCCGGTGGATTTTTCCTGTGCCGAAGCCGGCAGGGTGATCAAGAGCAGGAACAGGGCGCATAGGATGAACAACCTGGGCGGCATGGGATTCTCGTGGTTCAAGGGTGCTGGGAAAGCGCAAAATTATTCAGGAAGCGAAATACGGCAGTTCTTTTGAAATCGTCAATGACGCTTCCGCGCCCATTCCGGTCAATCCACATACCCGCTGCCAATAGCCGAAAAAGGCAGATCAAGGCCCAACTGCGGCACGTGCTTGCCGATCCAGGCCACGAAGGTGTTGCTGTTCGGGCCGGGGAAAGCCCTGTACTCGCTCTGCCAGGGATAGTTTCGCGCTGCGAGGTCCACAGCCTCGATCAGGCCGTCCACACCCTCCCCGCGATGCTCCCTGAGCAACTTGGGACGGGCACCGTACCAATGCCTGTCGGGGGCGTCCTGGGCGATCCTCGTGACAGGCAGACCCCGGGAAGCGCGCCAGCCAATGACTTCATAGACGGTGTAAGCTGCTTCCCCGGTTCGTTTGGCCGCGACCCACGTGTGGATGGCGAACCAGCCCCTCCAGCCCCAGGCGTCCGCCCCATAAACCTGCAAAACGGCTTCATGTGTTACGGCAGGATCAGGTGCGATTCCGGCAGGCTCGCGGCTGGCGGTGCGCCAATCCTGAGTTGAGGAACAGCCAGCCAGCTGGATAAGCACAAGGACAACAAGCGTTCGCATCATTCTGGACTCCTTCAACACCGGACAGATGGCTGCACATCAAGCAGGATACGTATGACCTCACTGGCCACATAGAGCCCAAACATGCCCGTGAGATAGGATATGGACCCTATGGGTGCGCGCGGACGACCGCTCAGCCCTTGCTCCGGGGCCTCCTCGACAACAGGTTCGTTCTTGTTTTGCGCCGGTTCGGTGGAGAACACACAGCGAACCCCGCTCACCACACCCCGACGACGCAGGCGTTTGCGGATGATCTGGGCCAGGGGGCACATGTACGACTTGGAAATGTCTGCAGCGACGATCTTGGAAGGATCGAGCTTGGCCGCGGCCCCCATGCTGGACACCACGGGAATTCCCAATTCCCGGGCTGCAACAATCAGATTAACCTTGGAATTGACCCCGTCAATAGCGTCCACCAGCACGTTGAAGCGCTGCTCCAGCAGTCCGGCCACGTTTTCGCCATCCACAAACTGCACTCGGGCTTCCACCCGGCAATTCGGGTTGATGTCCAAAATCCGGTCCCTGGCCACACGGACCTTGGCCTGGCCGATGGTTGATTCCAGAGCCAGAAGCTGCCGGTTCATATTCGAGAGGCTGACCACGTCGTGATCGAAAAGGACCAGGCTCCCAACTCCGGCCCTGGCCAAGGCCTCCACCACGTAGGAACCCACCGCGCCCAAACCGAACACGGCCACCGTGGACTCGCCCAGTCGGGAAAGACCGTCCTCGCCGATGAGTTGCATGGTCCGGGCAAAACGCATCATGGTTTCGGCCTCCCGCAGCAGGCGAAAAACTTTCGGGCATTGGCCGCAGTGTACCCGGCCACCTCTGCCGGATCTTCACCCCGCAACCCGGCCAAGGCTTCGACAATGAGCGGCAGATAGGCCGGTTCATTGCGCTCGAAATCAACTCCCATGGGGGCGATGGCCGGACTGTCGGATTCGACCAGCAGACGGTCCCTGGAGACGCGGGCGCAGGCCGCTCGGGCCTTGCGGTTCGCAGGGCGGGTGATGGAGGCACAGATGGAAATGTGGCAGCCCGCCTTTTCCAGTACAGGGACCATCTCATGGGATCCGGCGTAGGCGTGCAGCATCATGAACGGCGGGCGCTCACGCATGCCTTGCAGCAGATCCACCAAGCGCCCGAAGGCCTTCCGACAATGGATGGTCACCGGCCGCCCGTATCGCACGGCCAGATCCATCTGTGCCAGAAAAACCTCCTCCTGTGCAGCGTCGTTGCGTTCCTCCAGGGCATTGTCCAGTCCAATTTCACCAACACCCACTGGATGGGTGGCCACCAACTCCTCCAATTTTTCCAGCCAGTCTGAACCACGCCCACGCACGTACCAGGGATGCAGGCCCAGGGAAACGCAGATGTCCGCATGATTTTTTCCAAGACCTAGCACATAGGGCCAATCCCCCTGGTGGGTTCCGTTACAACACATCATGCGTACCCCGGCCGCCCTGGCCCGGATCAGGGCGGGCTCAAGGGCATGGCGCAGAAACCCGTCCTGCAGGTGGCAATGGGCATCGACCAGATCCAGGTCTTGCAGAACACTCCAATCTGTCACGAAAAACACCCCCCTTTTCCCTTTTGCAGCCCCTTGCCCTGTGCTATGCGAAACACATGGGGCAGCGGCCAGCCCTCATCCGCAGGAACATTCATGGACTATAAACACGTCGTGGTTTTGACCGGCGCTGGGATCAGCGCCGAGAGCGGCATCCCCACATTTCGGGGTGCCGGTGGCTTGTGGTTCAAGCACCGCATCGAGGACGTGGCCACAACAGAAGCCTTTGCCCGGAGTCCGGCACTGGTCCTGGAGTTCTACAACCAGCGCCGGGCCCAACTGGAAATCGCGCAGCCCAACAAGGCCCATACGGCCCTTGCCCGTCTGGAGCAAGGGTACCGGGTCACAATAGTCACCCAGAACGTGGACAATCTGCATGAACGGGCCGGCTCAACCAATGTCCTGCACCTGCACGGCCAGCTGTGCCAGGCACGCAGCTCCGCGGACCCGGACCTAGTCGTGGACATCGGATACAGACCCATCCGCATGGGTGACACCTGTCCCCTGGGCAGCCAGCTCCGGCCCGACGTGGTTTGGTTCGGGGAACCCGTACCCATGATGCACAAAGCGAGCGCAGTGGTGGCCACGGCAGACACGCTCCTGATCATCGGAACGTCCCTGGCCGTATATCCCGCGGCATCCCTGGCCCATGAGGCCCCGGCACGGGCGGTGGTATTCGTCATTGATCCCGAGGCCGAACCGGGGTGGATCCCGGGAGCCAGGGTGTTCCGTGAAAAGGCCACCCGGCGCGTGCCGCTTCTCGTGGATGAACTGCTTGGAATGTGAGGAGGGAGAAATATGGAAGATCTGTTGTATGTCTTGCTTATCGTCGGCGTATGGATCGTGCTGGTCAAGGTCGTATTCCCGAAAATCGGGATTCATGGCTGAGGCCCAGCCACCAAGGGCTGCAGTTGGCAGCCCAGAGACAAGGACAAATCATGACTCACGCAGTTCGGTCATGATGAGACCCACAAACCTGTCCGACCGGCTTTGATATTCCCAGCCAAGTTGGACGGAGCACTGGCGGCAGAAGGCAAAACGCCATGCATATCCCGCAAACCAAGTGAAGGCGAGGGTGGAATCCCCACCGAAGCCGCACCCCCCGGCTTGGGCAAAGCAACCGACCTCGAAAAGAATGCCCATAGGGTTGAAGAGGGCATGGATGTGTCTACCGCCCACCTCGATCCGGTCCCTGGGGCTGGCGATGGGCTGGCCGCAGGCCCGACAGAGCAGCATTCTCTGGCCGGATGACTCCAAGTCGGCCCTGCTCTCGTCAACCAGAAAAGGATCATGGCCGGGACATTCCAGCCGCCGGCAGCTGATGAACAAGTGGCCCTGAAACATGGCGTATCAATTATCCCACTCCAATCTGAAAGCAAAGAGACCCCATGCACATGCTTGCCATTCGTATCGCCCAGGCCGGACTTGTCGCCCGCATCTGGGAATCCTTGAGACAGGAGGTCGGCACTGAGCGGGCCAGTGCGATCCTGGTCGCAGCCATCGCAGCCGACGCCCGATGTGCGGGGGAAACGTTTGCCCGCACGGCCCCGGGCCGAGCGAGCCTGCACCATTTTGCCACGGTCCTGGACCGCTGGCAGGACGGAGGTGCGCTGAATATAAAAGACATCCGCCTGACTGAGACGGCCCTGCATTTCGCCGTGACGGCCTGCGGCTATGCCCAATCCTATGCTGACATGGGCCTGGCACCGGAACTTGGGTCCATCCTGTCCTGTTCCCGGGATGAACCCTTTGCCCAGGGCTACAGCCCAAACCTGTCCATGTACCGCTCCAGGACCATCATGCAGGGGGCGCCCGCATGCCTTTTTACCTTCACATGGGCTTCATAAGTCGTGCTGTTCACAACTAATCCCTTTAATTCAATATAATATCCATGGAAGGAACTTAACAGACCCCCTTCTCGGCATGCACACTGCGGCACGTCTTCCCGCCTGCAAGCAAGACTCCGACAGTCTCAGTCCCTGTTCTTCTCAACCCGCGCCGGCGATCGTTGGAGCCCGCTCAATGGCCCGCCCCCCCGCCAACACAAGGTTACATTTTCGCAGATGCTGATGTTCGTAATCCCCGAAAACTCTGCCTCGGCTGGTGTGTTCCTAAATGGGCCGATAATCCGGCTGGCTTTGCCCAATAAAAGTTACTGACACCCACTAGTTGATATTTTATTCTATTATTTCAGAATATTAATATCAATCCGAACATTGCAATAATACTTTTGCGAACACATCAACCATTTTCCCTGCGGCTGATAATTCTGTTCATTGCCTGTTCAAAAAATGAATTCAGGTGTTTGTCTTGACGGTTTTATAAACTGGGGATTGACGAACAAAAAAAAGAACAGCACCGAGAAACAAGCAGGAGGTGAATATGGACCAACTCTCGCATGTCGCCACCATCATCGCCCTGACCATGGGCACGGCCTGGGCCAGCGGCATCAATCTCTACGCAGCGGTGCTCATGCTCGGCATCATGGGCATGAGCGGGGGCGTACAACTTCCTCCGGATCTGCAGATCCTGGCCCACCCGGCCGTACTGCTGGCCGCTGGCTTCATGTATGTTGTTCAATTCGTGGCCGACAAAATCCCTGGGGTGGACACGGGCTGGGATACCCTGCACACCTTTGTGCGCATCCCGGCAGGAGCGGTGCTGGCGGCAGGAGCGGCTGGTGCCGTGGATCCGTCGCTATCCCTGGCTGCGGCCCTGGTTGGCGGGGGTGTGGCTGCTGTTTCCCACGCAGCCAAATCAGGAACCCGGATCGTCATCAACGCCTCCCCCGAGCCCTTCAGCAACTGGGCCGCCTCGGTGAGCGAGGACGTCATGGTCGTGGGCGGACTGTGGATGGCTCTGAACCATCCCTTCCTTTTCCTGGCCCTCTTCGTGTGCTTCATTGCCCTCATGATTTGGCTTTTGCCCAAAATCTGGAGTGGCGTGAAAAAGGTCTTCCGTTTTATCTTCAACCTGTTCCGCAGCAAGGAACATATGCCCCATCAACCCCCACGCCAGGAATAAAGAAAGGTCATCCCGTTCTGGGATGGCCTTCTTTTCCATAAAATACGATCAGTCCTCCCGCTTTATCCGAACGAACCCCTCCCCGGATCGGACGTGGAGATCCATCTGTGGAAACGGGATTTCAATGCCGTTCTCCCGGAACTTGGCATCGATGGCCTCCCGGATTTCAGAAGGGGCAGATGCGGACAGATCCACGTGCCGGACCCAGAAGCGGGCGATAAAATCCAGAGAGTTCACCCCAAAATTACTGAAAATGACCCAGGGCGCAGGCGCGGAGAGCACAGCAGGATGTTCAGTGACTGCCTCCAGCAGGAGCTGCTTGACCAGCTGCACATCCGAACCATAGGCCACGCCCACGGCCACGTCGCGACGGATGCGCACATCGTTGCGGTGCGTCCAGTTGGTGACTTGGTTGGCGATAAGGGTCGAATTGGGCAGGAATATCTTGGCATTTTCGAATGTCTGCACCTCGGTATTGCGGATGTTGACGCTCATGACCTTGGCCCAGACCCCGTTCACCTCGATGACATCGCCGGGCTGGATGGCGCGGTCGAAGAGAAGGATGAGGCCGCTGATGAAATTGCTGATAATGGTCTGCATGCCGAAGCCGATGCCAACGGAAAGGCCCCCGGCGATGACCGCGAAGCTGGTCAGACTGATGCCCAGTAAATTCAGGCTGACAAGTGCATACAGCAGCCACAGGCAGTAGATACCGATACGCTGCAGGGAAGCCGCCGCACCGTGGTCGATATTCTTCCAGCGCAGGTGCTCGCTGTCCAGGACCGTCTTCCAGGCCATGGCCAGGGAGCGCACAACCTGAAACAGCAGAATGACGACGCCCAGCCGCAGAAAATTGAAGGAAAAATCACCCCAGTTCAGTTCCATGGTCGAAAGCTTTTCGTAAACGACGTTGGTGCCGAGATTGATGGAAATCCAAGCCATGATCCCAAGCAGCACCACAAGCCAAACCAGGAGCGTCAGGAACGTCACGGCCAGGTCAGCCACCAGGGCCTTGAAGCCGGTCTTGTCCAGCTTTTCGAACAAGACCCTTACCACGCTCGTCGCCCCAATGCCGAGTTGCAGCGCCAGAGCCACAACGCCCCACAGAGTGCTGGCCAGAATGGCCAGATTGCCCCAGCCAAGGACTGCCACGGCCACCAGAATCGCCATAACGTATGGGTGCGCCCGGCGGATGAGGCGCTCGTACCGCAACTTTGGCTGGATCATGCCGAAAAAAAGGCTGCTCAACACCACCAGACCCACCCAGGAAAGATGCTCAAGCCAGTGGGGCAGGCGCAGGAGGTCCAGAACGGACACGCTGGTGGACAGGAAAACCAATGGCAGTAAGGGTTGCAGGCTTTTTTTCTGCAGAGTTCCCCGCACGTTGCGGAAAACCCAGGCCAGTGCCTGCACCCCCATCAGCATGAGCACGTGCGTGGCGACCAGCAGCAGGGAGGTCTGTTTTACCAGACCGGCCAGAAAGGCGGCGAGCAGGGACAAGGCCAGGGACAGCCAGAGGATGCCAAAAGCAGAGGCCAGTCGTCCGCCAGCATGTGCGTTTTCAAAAACCCCTTTCAGAAAGCGATAGGCGGCAAAACCGACGAACACGAAAGGGAGCCAGAAAAGGACAAGCATCCCGATCCAATCCCCGTGCTCCTGGGTGGCCGAAGCGTACTGGCTGGAAAAAAGCGCTTTCAGATTCGTCAACCAGTCCACGAGGTCCTTGCTGATGTCGTCCCCTCTGGTGGGCAACAGCCGAAACTCCTTTGCATCCAGAAACTCCGCCTTCCAGATCAAGGGAAGCTGAGTCTGGAAGGCGGTGATCCACTCAGCGGTGCGGGTCTGGATTTCGGTCGTCTGGGCCTGCAGCTTTTCCACGCTGACCTGCAACTCCTTAATTTTCTTGGCAACTTCTGTGACATCCTTGCGAATGAGCTGCACGTCCTCCCGCACGATCCTGTCCTGCCCGGCGGCCCACTTGCGCTCCAAGTCTTCCTGCAGGGAGCCGACGGTGACCCCCATGGCCCCGACCTCCTTGACCAGAGCCATCAGGGGCTCGGAATCCTTGGTCAGGCTCAGGTGGAGATATGTGGCTTCTGCCAGGGCCACACGCATGTCGTAAGGGTTTGTCTTGACCATGCGCGCCATTACGTCGAGAGTCTGCAGGCGATCGCGAGCCGTATCCATGACGGCCTTGAATCCCGCTTCCTGGCTCTTCAACCGCTCTTGCAGCGCATCCGCTTCCCTCTGCAGATCGCCCACTTCCTTGGCCTTGGTCTGGAAAAAAGAGGACAGGACCGAGACGCTCTCTGAAACTGGCCGGTCTTCCTGGGCCAATCCATGGTTACCGAACAAAATGCCTGCGCATAGCGCAACCATGACAAGAATCTTTATTTTCATTTACCCCTCAAACAAAAAGGCCACCCGTTCCCGAATGGCCTCTCTGAACTGTGTGTCCCGCCAGTATCACAGATATCCCCAGGTTTTGAGTCTGGAATAGGCGTGCTGGGCCATTTCACCCTGGTTCACGGCCTTCAGGTAGCGCTGGTATTCCTGGGCCGCGTTCTGTTTGTTTTGCATGCCCTCGTAAGAAAAACCCTTCATGAACACCGTGGTCGGATTCCCCGGCAAGGCCCGTTCGTAGGCGCTGAAGTCCGCCAGGGCCGCAGAATAATCCTTGTTCATGATGGATGCCACGCCGTGAATATGCATGGCCTGGGCCTCTGTCGGGTAGGCCTTTCTTGCCCTGGCCGCATACTCCGCAGCCTGGTTGCCCTTTTTCTGGGCCACGAGGCATTTGGCCATCATGAGCAGACCGGCGTAGTCGTTGGGGGCATGCTGCAACCCCTCCGCGTACCGATTCTGGGCGGAGGCGTATTCCTTTGCCGCCATGGCTTTGTCCCCTTCCTGAAAAAGCGTGAACATGGGCTTGAGTCTGCGCAAAGAGGCCGTGGAGTCCTTGTAGCGTTCAGCGTTGAGCGGCAGCTTCTGCTTGTCAGGATACTGCTGGCGGGAACGTTGCACTGCTGTTTCGTAGCGTTCGGCACTCATGGGATGCGAAGAGAACATGGCTTCGATGGCGCTGGGCTGGCTTTTGCTCATGGACCGCAGCACATCCATAAGTCCGACCATACCCTGGGAGGAATATCCTGCGCTGACCATGTACTCCATGCCCAGCTCGTCAGCCTGGCGCTCATCCTCGCGGCTGTACTTGGCCAGGAAAAGGCTGGCCCCAAGGCCGCCTACTGTGCCGGCCAGATTGCCCAGACCCTGGCTGGCCGCTCCAGCAATGAGCGAGACACCCCCGACAACAGTGCCGAGGATCTTGCTTTTTGACATACTCGCAGCCGTGTGCCGGGCGTTGACGTGTCCCAGTTCGTGGCCGATGAGCCCGGCCAGTTCGGCTTCGTTATCCAACTCGGCCAGGATGCCGCGAGTGATGGCGATGCTCCCGCCAGGAAAGGCGTAGGCGTTGACATACGTCGCATTCACCACATTGAACTGGTAGGGCATATGTGCGCGGTGCGAACTTCTGGCCAGGGCCATGCCCACCCCCCTGACATACGCGTTCAGACCTGCATCCTGGGTCACACCATAATCTGCCGAAAACTGGTGAGGGGCATTGACCTTGTCGACCTGAATTTCCTCTCCTTCGCTCATGAGCATGAGCTGGCTCTGGCCGGTGACGGGATTGGCGGCACACCCAGCAACAGTGGATACGGCGGCCAGGGCTGCCAACGTAATGAAATCCCGACGGGTCAGCACTCCTCTATAGGCCCGATCACCAAAAATAGACGTCATGGCTCACTCCTTATTGTTGCGTAATCCTTGCTTACGCCATTGGCCCAAGCCATGACAACCCTGCTATTCTTGGCTCTGCCGATCCAGACCGCGATAGTTGATGGCTTCAGCCAGATGCCTGACCGTGAGGTCGCTGTCCCCGGCCAGGTCGGCGATGGTGCGGGAGATGCGCAGCACCCGGGTGAAGGCACGCGCCGACATCCCTAGACGCTGCACTGCGCCCTCCAGAAAGGCGTGTTCTGACTCCGTCAACGGACAGAAGCGTTCCAGCCATTTGCCCGAAAGCTCCGAGTTGGAGGAAAAGTGCAGGCCCTCATACCGCGCCAGCTGCACCTCCCTGGCCCTGTTGATCCGCTCCTGCATGGCTGCGGAGCTGATGGCCCCGCTTTCCTGCTTCAAATCGCGGTAGGGCACGGCCGGGACCTCCACGTGCAGGTCGATGCGGTCCAGGAGAGGGCCTGAAAGCCGGGAGCGATAGCGCTGGATCTGGATGGGCGTGCAGGAGCAGTGGTGCTTGTCATCGCCGAGGTACCCGCACGGGCAAGGATTCATGGCCGCCACCAGCATGACGTCACCGGGGTACTCCAGAGATACGGCAGCCCGGGAAATGGTCACCCGCCCTTCTTCCAATGGCTGGCGTAGCACCTCAAGGACATGCTTCTTGAACTCCGGCAGTTCGTCCAGAAAAAGAACTCCCCGGTGAGCCAGGGACAGCTCTCCCGGGCGCGGATACTGGCCCCCGCCGATGAGACCGGCATCGGAAATGGTATGATGGGGAGATCGGAACGGTCGATTGACCACCAGGGGTTGGTCTGACGGAAGCTTTCCGGCCACGGAATAGATCTTGGTCACCTCCAGGGCCTCGTCAAAAGTCAGGGGTGGCAGAACCGTGGGAATGCGGCTGGAAAGCATGGTCTTGCCACTGCCCGGGGGACCGATGAAAAGGAGGTTGTGCGCCCCTGCGCAGGCGATCTCAATGGCCCGCTTGGCCCGCTCCTGGCCCTTGACCTCGGAAAAATCCCGCCAAAAGATTTGGTGTCCGCCCCACAATGTGTTCACATCGCAGGTCATGGGGAGCAGATCTGTTTCGTCCAGAACAAACCGCACCACCTGCGAAAGCGTCTCGCAGGCGAACACCGGGAGCCCCTTGACCACGGCTGCTTCCCGGCCGTTGGCTGCGGGCACAACGATACCTCGGGCCCCGGCTTCCTTGGCCCGCAGGGCCAGAGGCAAAACCCCGGGCACGGGCTTCAGCTCCCCGGACAGGGACAGTTCGCCAACGAGGTAAAGGCCAAGGAGACGTTCCTGGGGGATGACCTCTGCCCCAGCCAAGAGACCCAGGGCCAGGGGCAGATCGTAGCCTGACCCTTCCTTGCGGATGTCAGCAGGGGCGATGTTCACGGTGATGCGGGATGGAGGAAGCTTGAAGCCTGAATTCTTCAGGGCTGAAAACACACGCTCCTTGGCCTCGCGCACTGCCCCTTCGGCCAGACCGACCATGGTGAAGGCCGGTAAACCCGAACGGGCCAGGTCCACCTCCAACTCGATGGTGAATCCGTCGATTCCCAGCAGTGCGGCGGTGGAGACCGTGGCGATCATACCTATTCCACCAGCTGGCCGATCCGTTCCCAGCGGATGTTGGTCAGACGTTCCCAGGACCAGTACAGGATGAGGGCCTTTCCAGCGATGGTCCTGCGCTCCACAAAGCCCCAGAAACGGGAATCATAGGACTCGTCCCGGTTGTCGCCCATGACGAAGTACTTGTTCTCTGGCACCATGACAGGTCCGAAATTATCTCTCCGGAGGACTGACGTGCTGGCCGCGTCCACATGCTGGACATAGGACTCCTGCAGCTTCACTCCATTGCGCAAGACCTCCTTGTCCCGGATCTCGATCACGTCCCCGGGAACGCCGATGACTCGTTTGATGAAATCTTTGGATGGATCCTCGGGAAATTCGAAGACAATGATGTCCCCATGTCTAGGGCCATCGCGTTCGACAATCATCACATTGGTGAAGGGGATCTTCACACCGTAGGAAAATTTGGTCACCAGCAGATGGTCGCCGATCTGCAGGGTCTGCAGCATGGAGCCGGACGGGATTTTAAACGCCTGCACCACGAAAGAGCGGATAAAAAACGCCAGAATGATCGCCACAATGAGGGCTTCGGCGTATTCCTTGAGCATTGTCTGCCAACGAGGATTCATGGATACCTACCTGTATTGGACCGCGCTTGCGGTTTTTTGGGGAGCTCTGGGTGCTATTCGTCAGGCTGCAGGGCGGCGAGAAAAGCCTCCTGAGGGATTTCCACACTGCCCATGCGCTTCATGCGCTTTTTGCCTTCCTTCTGTTTTTCCAGAAGCTTGCGTTTTCTGGTAATGTCCCCGCCGTAACATTTGGCCGTGACGTTCTTGCGCAGGGGCGAGACCCTTTCCCGCGCGATGATCTTATTGCCGATGGCCGCCTGGATAATGATTTCGAAAAGCTGGCGGTGAATGACCCGCTTCAGCTTCAAGGCCAGGGACCGGCCCCGATAGGCAGCGTTGGATCGATGTACGATGACTGCCATGGCATCCACGGGCTCCCCGTTGATAAGCACGTCCAGTTTGACCAGATCGGCCTCTCGGTAGTCAATGACCTCGTAATCCAGGGAGGCGAATCCCTTTGTCACGGACTTGAGGCGGTCGAAAAAGTCGTAGACGATTTCCGAAAAGGGCAATTCGTAGCTGATGACCACGCGGGTCGAAGTCAGATAGCGCATGTCCTTCTGGATGCCCCGTTTTTCTTCGCACAATCCCAGCACGTTGCCGACAAACTCGTTGGGGACATGGATTTCCATACGTACATACGGTTCGGCAATGGATGCGATCTTTTCCTGAGGCGGCAGGTTGCTCGGGTTGTCAATGTCAAAGGTCATCCCGTCGGTACGGGTCACCCGGTAGATGACCGAGGGGGCTGTGGCAATGAGTCTGGCCTGAAACTCGCGCTCCAGACGCTCCTGGATGACCTCCATGTGCAAAAGCCCCAGGAATCCGCACCGGAAGCCGAATCCCAGGGCCTGCGAGGTCTCTGGCTCGTAGTACAGGGCCGCGTCGTTGAGCTGCAGCTTTTCCAGGGCGGATTTCAGGGTGTCGTATTCCGCCGGCTCCACCGGATACAGGCCGCAGAAAACCATGGGCTTGACCGCCTTGAATCCCGGAAACGGAGAATCCGTGGGCCGATCGGGGTCGGTGATGGTATCGCCGACCTGGGCATCCTTCAACTCCTTGATGGCCCCGCACAAAAAACCGACTTCCCCTGCTGCCAATTCCCTGATGTCTGTGGCCTCGGGCGAGAAGACGCCCAGCCGGGTGACCTCGAACTTCTTGCCCGTGGCGCACATCTGGATGCGCTGGCCGTTTCTGACCCGCCCATCCAGCACCCTGAAAAGCACAACCACACCCTGATAGGAGTCGTACCAGGAATCGAAAACCAGCGCCTTGAGAGGCGCTTCGGTGTCGCCTTTGGGGAAAGGAACCTTCTCCACCAAACGTTCGAGCAGTTCCTCCACACCCAGCCCGGTTTTGGCCGAAACTGTGGCAATATCCGTGCAGTCCAAGCCGATGACCTCCTCGATCTCCTCGGCCACCCTTTCGGGCTCTGCACTGGGGAGGTCGATCTTGTTCAAAACCGGCAGTACCTCCAGATCATTGTCCAAAGCCATGTACACATTGGCCAGGGTCTGGGCCTCAACGCCCTGGGACGCATCCACCACCAGCAACGCCCCGTCGCACGCGGCCAGGCTGCGGGACACCTCATAGGAGAAGTCCACATGACCAGGCGTGTCGATGAGATTCAGAATATAGTCCCGGCCTTTCCTGGACCGGAACGGAATACGTACGGTTTGGGCTTTGATGGTGATGCCGCGCTCCTGCTCCAGCTCCATGCGGTCCAGGTATTGGTCTTTTTTTTGCCGATCGGAAATGAGCCCCGTTTTTTCCATGATCCGGTCGGCCAGGGTGGACTTGCCATGGTCTATATGGGCAATGATGCTGAAATTTCTGATGTGTTCTTGCTTGGCCATAATTCCTGTTGGAGAAGCTGAATGCTCC
>JAAYCS010000037.1 GCA_012729655.1 Desulfovibrionales bacterium
AATCTCCAATGCAAGGGGTGTGCCCCGCAAAAATAATCCCCGCACCAAGGCCCAACCGCCGAGCCTCGGCCTCCAGTATGTCCCGGTCCTGCCCATCGCCGATAAGCATCCCAACAACATCGGGACACTCAAGATGGGCTTGGGCCAGGGCACGTAAAAAATGAATCTGCCCTTTTTCCGGGCTCAGCCTTCCAACCACACCAGCCACCAATGCCCGATCGTGGATACCAAGCTCCGCCCGCACGTTGCGACCCGTGATGCGCTCCAATTCCTGGGGTGCCACTGCATTCGGAATTATCCTCATCTTGCGTTTCGCAAGCAGTGGCAACCTTTCTCCCAATGCTTTGGACACGGGTACAACACGACTGGCCAACGTGACCAATCCCATTTCGAGCAGTCTGTAGCAATGAATTCGAAAGTCTTCGGCAGTCCAGCCATGCACGAAAGCGATCCAAGGAAGTCGAAGACGCATGCTCAACAATGAGCACAGGACATGGCTTTTGTACCCATGTGACTGCAGTATCTGGCACTTTTCCCTTATCACCACATCTTCAGCCTGTGCCACCAGACTGAAATCGAACCTGCTTCGCTGGTTCAACTTCACGACCTTGGCACCTGCAGACCGCATAACGCGCGCATACTCAGAGTCACTGTTTGAACCAATTATGAAAGCCGCCAGCACAGGATCGCATAAATCAAATCCACCTGCTTCCAAAAATTGAAGAAGACCTTTCCCCGGGCCTCCAAGACTGGGAGCAGCAAGACTGATGAAAATTCGTGGCCTCATAACAGTTTTTTTCGGGAGATGAACCCGGCAGAGGAAACTTCTTCTATCCATGCAGAGAGCATTGCTGCCTTGTCCTTCCATGTCTCGCCGGCCAAACAGGAAAGTCTATCCTCCACCCGCACTGTCTCAGACAAAGATGCCTCCACAGCGTCAGCAAAATCCTCCGGGGCCTGGGCCAAATGCGCCTGTCCGGCGTAAGGCAAAACCTCTGCCATGGGAGTTGTCACAACAGGCTTTCCCGTTGCAAGATATTCTTTAAATTTCAATGGATTGGCGGTATGAGTATGCTGGTTCAAGACATAGGGTATAATTGCCACATCAAATGCCGATGCATACTTCGGCAGGTCCGCATAGGGCACAGCGGGCAACCATCGGAAATTGGATCTGCCCTCAAGCTGGCCGAGGCTAATTCTTTTAGTGCCGATCAGCACCACGGTCCAATCAGAATGCCTGTCCACCAATCCCTGGACAATGCCCAAATCCAAATGGTTATCGATGAGGCCATAAAAACCGATTATCAGTCCTTTGATGTCCGCCAATGAGATGGGGCGAGGCTGAATGTGAGAGGCAGTAAGAAAATGCTCGATATCAACGCCATGTGTAAGCAGACGGGTTTGTCCCCTGCCGCACCGTCGTGATTTGCAAAGCTCCTTAGAGACAGCGACCACAAGGTCGGCTTCAGCTACCAGGCGTTCTTCCATATCGCGGACCATTTCTGGCAGGTTCATACCTGGCCACACCGTGAAATCGTCGACACAATAGTAAATTATCGAACTCTCACCCAAATGTCCGACATAATCTGCTGCGTTTGGCACGGTGGCCAGGAGAACAGGGGCCTTCATACCCAGATCTTTCATGGCCTTGGACACGCACGATATAACGCTTTGTCTGTTGAAGCGACGCACTGCGGGTATGTGATTGAATGGCATCATGACCGGAGATATGACGTGAAGCCCATCAGGGAACGTGACGATTTGGGCTTTTTTCGTCCAGGATTTCACTTTCCCCAGTGCTCGTTGAAAATCATAGAAATTGAATCCAGGCGTACGCATCCCAATGGTGTTCACCCACAATATGCGGTTCTGTGGCAAAAAGTGCTGCATGATATGCTGACAGCTGAAGGGATGACGCCCCCAGTCGTCGGAAAAGACGACAAAGTCCCTGCCAGTCAAGACTGCAGTCATGGCCTCACCGTGTCCTTTTTTGAAAGCTTTCAGCATGAGACCTACGCAAATGCGCATTAGAACTGCTCTTGACGACTATGCTCTCCTGGTCTTTCGTTGCCTGCATCTTGAGTGAAACCGCGTACAAGCCCGTGACCAGAGCCAGGAAATAGAACAAAACCGAAGAATACGCTTGGGACAGGAAGATAGAACAAACACAATACCCGTATATACCGACTTCCAATCCACTGGCCGTGGCCGCCAAAAAGGGCGACGCGTCCAGCGGGCCCGGGGAAATCTGGAGTTTCCGGGATACCACGACGCTCTTGGCGAGCATCAGCAGGTACACGATCAGACCCGGGAATCCGAGCTCCACACCAATCTGCAGGTAAGAGTTGTGCGAAACGCTCCATTTCCACCCTCGTTCCCCCTTATGGAGAAGGCCTTCCGCGACATTGTACTGGCCGATCCCCGCGCCGATCACCGGATCGTCGAGCATCATCCCAATCCCGCGCTTCCAGAGTTCGATGCGTCCCGTTCCGGACTGGTAGTTGTAGTCGCTTTCGTCGAAAATCGTCCCCATCCTGTCCCAGTATTCCGGACCAGCGAAACTCAGGGCAACGAGCCCGATAAAGGCTGCAAGGACGAAAATCTTCAGTTTGTTCTGCCTCTCCTTCAGCAGGATGACCCCCAGAATGCTCACGAGGCCGATAAACCCCCCCCGGGAAGAGGTGCTGATGACAGCCACGATCATCAGCCCCATCAGCGTGTAGCAGCACATCTTGAGAAGCGTCCCGCCGGACCTGGAAAGATAGAAGGCCAGCGGGATGAAACAGTTCATGATGAAGGCCAGATCGTTGGGGTCGTAGGTGCTCGAGATCCGCATGCGCCCTCCCGCATGTCCAAGCAATCCCAGCGCCCCGAGCAGGAATACGGACAATAGACCCGCCCAGACGACCCCATTTATGTCCCGCTCATCCTTCATGACATGCAGGAGCACGAAGAAGGCGAAAACGTTCCTGACGAAGGTGTTCGAAATGAATTCCCAGCTTGCTCCTGGCCAGACGCTGAAGGGCACAGTGCACACGGCCAGGCCAAGGACCACAAGCACCAGCTTGGGTTGGGGCAGGATCCGCATCTTGAAGCCGATTTCATTGAGATCGAGGGTGGCCAGCAGCACCAGGGCGTTCAGGACCAGCACAACAAGCCCCAGACGCAACGGAGTCAGGACGGGAAACAGTTCCTGCACCCGACCGATGAGCACAAGGACGAGCACGCCTGCGACCAGCACAGGCAGGCGCATACCGCCTCCCGGAGCAAATGGCTTTCCTGGAGGCTCATAGATCCGCGAGGCGATGGGATTTGCTTGAACTCTATGCATTGATCCGTTCCAGTATGTTCGCAAGGAGTGCCGACTGGTTTCGGCGTTCGAAAACACCCGCGTTGCAGACAAACCCCCGGCCTCTGCCGGTGAAATCCTCATAAAGGCGCACTAGGGCGTTCCTGATGCCCTCCACGTCATTCGGATCTACGGCTATCCCGCAGCCCATGGAGCCGATCAGACTCGCGGTCGCACCGTCCTGAGCCAGCGCCAGGATGGGCTGACCCGCAGCCATGTACTCGTAGGTTTTGGCCGGGATCTGGTAAGGCTGATTCGGTGCCAGAAGCAGAAGCACGCTCGATTCGCACATGATCTGGAGGGCCCGCGCATACTTGACCTTGCCTGTTAACGTGACCACGTCCCTGAGGCCACAGCTCTCGATCATCGTGCGCACAGGAGATCCGACGGCGTGCTCTGTGTCGCCGACAAAACGAACCTCGACATCCGCGGATGACAATCCCTTCTCGCGCATGAACAGCGCCAATCCCTGGAGAAAATTCGCCGGGTTGCGCTGCATGTAGAAGGTCCCAAGGTAGGAAATGGAAAACTTGTCCCCTTCATTCCTTTGGAAATTGGATGGGAAATCCTCGGAATCGTACCCGTTATGCACGACGTGGACCTTGCCCGGCGAAAGAAAGGCATGCTCCCCGAGCAGGGCGGACCGGAAGGCCTCGTTGGTCGTAACCACGGCCGAGGCATGCCGCAACATGCGGACCTGGAGAGTACGCTGAAAATCGAGAATCAGCTTTGGATGAAAGGCCTGTTGGCTGGGCTCGTACTGGAGGAGCCATGGGTCCCTGTAATCGATGACCAGCTTGGCCCCTGTCAGCCTGGAGAGCAGATAGGCCAGCAGGATGGAGCTGTTGGGCGGTGCGGAGACCACGATGTTCCGGATATCGTGGGTTCGTATCAGAGACAGGCCCTTGGGAAGGGCAGGAAAAAGCCAATAGAGCTTGTCGTCGGGGAACCAGTTCAGGCTGACCAGCCAGCGTTTCAGTCCTTTGCACTTCGGAGGGCCGTGCTTTGCAGGTTTTCCAACGACTGGCGATGCAGGAGCACCTGGGGTTGCCTTGCCTGCTCGTATCCTGTCGCGCAGATCGATCAGGACCTGCAGCGGAGTGCGCCAGAACAATGTGCGCTCGACTAGAGCGTCTTGTACGTCATTCAGACGCTCCTCATCCCGAGATGGGTAATACCGTTCCTTCACCGTCAGGACAAAAGGCTTCCAACCGTGCTCGGGCAGGTATTTGACGAACTTCTGGGTTCGCAGCGTCCCCACAGCGGCATCCGGAGGGAAATGGTAGGATATGAAAAGAATGTTTTTGTTCATGAAAAACCAGATAATTATGCCAGCATCAGAGCAATCTGCGTATTTTTACTCACTGATCGATGCGTTTTCACGGCTTTGCAGGATACCACGACAAATTGGCAACCAATGGTAATATGGGTTACGAGGGACTCTGTGGCCTCTCGTACCCATGCAGTTTGAGCCGTTCACCTGCCACTTTTTCTATAATGTCTATATCAGACGATGAAAGTTGTTTGATACTCCTTTCATTCATGTTCACTATCTGTGAATTATATTCATGTATGCTTCTTTTTTTGTTTATGATATTGTCTTGCAGTGGTTCTTCACCGAGAAAATCAGTGATTCTTCTGATTGTCTCACAAGGTTTTTCACTAAAATCTTCATAATATACAGACAAGTGCCTACTCAATGCAGGGCTGTGTCTTTCAAACATCTCATCCGAAGCAACCCATTGCCGAGCGCACATCTCAATAGGATAGGTGTCGAATCTCGCTTTCCAGCGTCGCATGTTCGCATTTTTCCGAATACCCGCAGACACCGCATATCCATTGCGGATGATGTAGATGAAATAGGCCGGGCTGAAATGTCTTTCCAGAAACCCCAGGCGGGTCATGTTCGAAATGGATTTTTCCGCAAGCACAGGTGCTCCACGGTCGAACCACAGGGACCAGTGTTTCTTGGCACGCCTGGCCCTGAAGGCCTCCTCCGCCGGAGGGATCGACAGTCGGTCCAGGCATTCACTCCACATCCTGGGCCACCCCAGGAATTCCGGAACAGGGAGCATGTCCGTGAGCAGTGACCCCTCGTTGGGCATCCCCCCGATTCTGGGGTGGTCACGCAGGAGCGAGGCAAGGACGGTCGTTCCGGAGTCGTAACAGCCAATGATGAAAACCCATTTTTCAGGATGCAACTCCCGCCCGAAAAAGGCCAACCCTTTTTGCAGCCAGCGGTTCATGGTCAGGGCGAGCAGGGCGTTGCGCGGCAGATCCCGGGAAAATGTAATGCGATCTGTGAACATATCGACAACTCCGTTCTTTTGACGTGCAATCCAGATGAAACGCCCTCAGTTCCGGCGGGGATCCCAGGTCGCGTATGCCTGCCCCGTGGCAAGGCGGACCAGACCGGTCAGTGCGGCCAGATGAAGCATCAGAAACATCGAGGGGATGCGCAGCAAACCCTCCTCCTTCCTCCAGCCAGCCAGGGCCATCGCATAGAAGGCGGCCTGCAGCAGCAGCACCGACTGGTATATCAACCCCCTTCCACACAGTGCGACGTTGGATGCCAGGAGCAGGCCCAGGATTGGCAGTGTCAGCCAACGCAGCATTTTGTGGGACATGAGGGCCCAGAAATACCCCACCCGGCCGGCCGCAAGAATTCCGGCCGCCTGAGTCAGGACGATGAGCCAGGACTGCGCCATGATGCGCGTCTGCCGCCGCAGTTCCCCCCCCGTCCCACTGTCCAAAACTTCGGAACACCGTGCACCCGATTCCTGCACAGCCCTGAGCCCCTTGCGCACGACCTGCATGGGATGCAGTAGATCGTTGATGAACTGGGGAGGCAGCGGTTCGTACAGCTCCCGGCGCATGGCGTAGATGGCTCCGTCAGCCCCGACGATGGATACCGTAGCGCTCTCCATCTCCTTGATGAAATCTTCGTAGCGACGGTACGCGCCGCCCGTGTTTTCAGTCCGCCCGCGGCTGTCCAGGTACTGCGACCGACCGCTGACAAGTCCGACCTCGGAGGAAATGAAAGGCGAAACAAGCCGGCGCACAGCGTCGGACTCGAACATGGAGTTGGCGTCGGTGAAAACGAGAATTTCCCCCCGGGCCTCCGCCACTCCACGGTTCAGGGCCAGGGTTTTTCCGCCACGTTTTGGCTGTACAAAGAGGTGTACCCTCGCGGACCTGCTCTCGCGCACCAGGTCTTCCGTCCTGTCTGAACACCCGTCGGAGACCACGACCAGTTCCATGCTGCCCTCGGGATAGTCGAGAGCCAGGAAATTTTTGATCTTGTCCCCGATGACTGCCTCTTCATTGTACACCGAGAGGATCATGCTGACCCGCGGCAGGTGTTCCTCGTCACGGCGGTGTTGCCGCCCGCTCAGCCGAGCAAGCAGCCAGAGAAGCGCTGGAAAGAAAACAAAAGCGTAGATGAGGAGGCCCAGGCTGGACCAGAAGACAATGCTCATGGCCCCCCCCCAGTCCCGGATTGCACAAGGCCTGCGCAAGACCTGCCGCAATACGATACCATGGCGGCGATGTCCCCTTCGCGCACATGGTCGTGGGTCGGCAGGGTCAGAAGATTCATGGCCAGCATTTCCGCCATCGGAAATCTGCCCTGACCCGCCAGGTAAGGCTTCAACCCTTTGATGTTCTGCAGGGCCAACGGGTACGAGCGCACGACGCCCAAGGCCGGAATCTCGGGCACGCGTCCGTGCGGCCAGCCTCCCTTCTCCGGCAGGAGCGGCAGGCGCAGAAAGACCGGCTCCGCTTCGGGCAGGGGGCGAAGCGTGCGGACGCTGCCTAATGTATCCAGCCTGGCCAAAAGAGAAACAGCAACACTCCTGCGACCGGCGTTCAACGCATCAAGACGGTCCAGAACACTCCCAGCCAAGCCGGCCCGGAATCCGTCGAGACCACCTGTTTCAAAGTGCGGATCAAAGATCGAGGCCCCGATGTTCAGGAAAGGCAGGGAAGCGGGCAGCCAGTACGCGCTCGGGTGGAGCATCACGGCGAGGGCCAGTGCGTTGGCCAGGTCTCGCAGCAGAGCCAAAAACTTGAGGCCGTCCTCTGCCAGAACTGCAGACAAGCCCTCGGCTACATCGTCCCGGTCCGTGAGCACGATCCCTCCGTCCACGGCCGTCATGTTCTTACCTCGACTCAAACTGAAAAGCCCCACATCGCCCATGGTCCCGGCCAGCCTGCCGCCCATGCTCGCGCCCATGGCTTGGGCGGCGTCATCAAACAGGGCGGCACCACTGGCCCGGCACATCTCCCTGAGCGGACCGAGATCAATGGGATACCCGAAGAGATGGCAGGCCACCACGCACAGGGTTTTGGGGGTCAGGGCCCCTTGCAGGCTATCCATGTCCGGCGCCAGGGTGTCTGGCTGCAGGTCGTACAGGCTGACCTTGAGGCCAGCTTGGACCACGGCGGAAGGAACCGAAAAGGAGGTGAAGGCCGGCAGCAGGACCTCATCCCGTTCCGGGCTGATGCGGCGCAGGGCTCGCAGCCCTGCCGAAAGGCCGGCCCGACCTGAGCTGGCGAGAGAAACATGGCGAACGCCGAATTTGTTCCGGATCGCAGCGCACAGGCTTTCCACAGCCTCATCCGGATTGCCGATTGCCCTGAGGCCCGCCATGATGTCCCGCGGATACAATGGCGCGGCGCTTGGCGGCAGCATGCGGAATCGGGACATGTTCATGGGATACGCCTCACGATGGGAGGCCCGATGAATCGGGTCACGGGCAGGGGCATGCGCCGCCAGGCCTCGATGGCCAGGGAGTATTTGGGGTTCTGGTTTGTCAGGTCAGGCAGCTTTTCCCCTGCGGGCAGCAGGTAATGCCAGGCCAGCGGCTCGGGCCTGGCACCCCACTGCTCCTTGAACTTGAAGGTTCCTGCACCGGGCGTGGAGCGGCCCAGGTCGAAGCGGCGCAGACCGAGCGATACGCCGTGGCGGATGGCCTCCCAGTACATGAGATTGTTCGGGCACAGGGGGTTGTAGTCCCGGATGGACGAGGCCCACGGAATTTCGAGGGTCTCGCCGTGCCAGAAAAGGAGCCCTGCAGCGGCAGGCTGCCCGTTCGTGCGAATGACCACGATGCGCGTCTGCTCTGGCAGTCCGGCCAGGACCGTGGCGAAAAAGCTTCTGGCATAGACCGGCGTGCCCAGATCGCGCATGTTGCGCACGAAAACCGCATAAAAATCGTCCAGCAGTTCCGCCCCGCCCCAGATCGTCTCCAACCCGGAACGTTGCGCCTTGCGGACCTGGTTGCGCACCTTGACCCCGACACTGCCCCACATCAGATCCTCATCCCCGGCCAGCGGCAGGACCATGGCCACCTTGTGCCGTTTGGCGGGAAGCTCCAGTTCGCAGTCGCCCGTATGGCGCAGCTCGACGTGCCGAGCCCCGAGCTTCGTGCGCAGTTCCTCGGCCGCATGCAGCAAGGCATGACCGGAAGCCTCGCTCCGACTCAGAAGCCCCCCGTAGGTCACGAACGGAAGGGACACCAGAAAATTGCCGAAGAGCATGCTCTTCATGTGCACCAGCGGGAGCACCCCGCTCAAGGCGCCCTGCTCCCTGGCCGCCAGGTAATAGGACGGGTGGCCGAAACTCTGCTCCAGGACCCCGCGCCAGGCATAGCCATGGTAGCCGCTCGCGCCGGACTCCCCGGCGACAAAGGCATCCCATTCCCGCGGGTCGCCCTGGAACTGTTCGACACGCACGCTCATGCCTCGGCCCTCTCCCCGGTGGTGAAGGCCGAACTCGATGAGTTGCCATCCAACCCCAGCACCTCGCTCATGGTCCCAAACTCCAACCCCTTGAACAGGTACCGCAGCTTGTCCTCGGTCAGGTCCAGGTTGTGGTAGTGCCGGAAGCGGGACCTGAAGCACGATTTGATCCGCGGCTGGTCAGGGTCCATCTCCCAGGGGTGGAAATAGAGAACCACGGGCTGGTTTTCGTGCGCATTGATCCTTTGCATGCCCCTGCGGATGAGGCCCACGGGCAGCAAACGCAGATAGCCGCCCCCGGCGACCGGCAGGGTCATTTTCCGGCCCAGCAGGTTCATGGGCAGCGTGGTCAGGGGAAATTCGCGGATGGAACCGCTGGAGCGCGTTATCAGGTGCGGGAAGCGCTTGGCCCCGGGGATGCCGTAGTTGTCGTGCACGACCGGGAAGATGCTCGAATCGTAGGCAAACCCCTCCTCGATGAGGACGTCCAGGGCCCACAGGGACTGGGCCGTGATGGAATAGCTCGGGGCCCTGAAGCCCAGCACGGGCAGGCCCGTGGTCTGCTCCAGGACGGACTTGGACCGGCGCAGGTCCTGGCGGAAGGTGTCGGGATCCTGCTTGTAGATGAGCTGGTGGCCATAGCCGTGGCAGGCCACCTCGTGTCCCCGGTTGGCGATGGTGCGGACCAGACCGGGAAAGCGCTCCGCCACCCAGCCCAGGACGAAGAACGTGGCCTTGAGACCGTGCTCGTCCAGAAGATCCAGCACGCGCGTGGTATTGTTCTCGACTCGGGATGGGTAGATGTCCCAGTCCTGCGGGTCGATGACCTTGGCAAAGGCCGTGACCTGGAAATAGTCTTCCACGTCTACCGTTAATGCGTTTAGCACGTTCTCTCCGAGAGGGGAAAGCTGTTGAAAATGCCATTCTGGCTGCGTTGCTGCACCGATTTTGAAAAGCTCATGTAGACAGCTACACTTCGCCTTCCAAAATCGGCTTGCGCCTTGCCACAATCAATTTTGAACAGCTCCCAAGTCATATTTATTTCCTGAAGGGAAAAATGTCCGTTTGATCCGATTGTCGATCAAGTTCCGATGCACTCAGTGCATCTCCAAGATGGATTGCTTCGCTCCCCTCGCAATGACAGGGCGCTGCGTCATCGCGAGGCCTCCTAGGCCGTGGCGATCCATGTCTCTGCCAAAGAACAATCCTAGAACGTCTTCCTGACCAGCATCCCTATCCGGTTCGCGGTGTAGTTATCCTCCTCATCCTCGTCTCCCGACACATCCTTGTACCGGTACCACAATTCCGCATCGAGATCCTCGGCCAGGGCGTATTTGAAAACGATCCCCGCATGCCACCGCTTCACGTCTTCGGAGGACTCGTCGTTGAGGTCATAGGCCGCATTCACAGTCCCGGTCAGGCGACTGGTCAACTCATGTCTGACGGAAAAGCCGGCGTAGGTCCGACGACCTGAATCTATGCTGTATTCCGTTTTGCGCCGTGATTTGGAGTAGCCATCTCCCTGCTCCTCGTAATCCTCCAGGGTGACAAAGGCGCTGACAACGGTGCGCTGGAATTCCTTGGTCAAACGGGTGGTCAGATACTGCCTGTCGTAGGTCTGCCCTGTTTCCGGGTCGTCCTCGAACGTCACTCCCGTGGTCACGTCCAGGAGCACGGAACCGAAATCATGGGTCCATCCCGCATCCCAGAACAGGCTGGTGGAGGATTCCTCATTGTCGCTGTACCGCGTGTACTGGGGGCCGACCTTGGCATACACCCGCGACCCCTCGCCGTATTCATAGCTTGCGCCCACATAGGCGATGTGCCGGTTCAAGTCCCCATCTTCGTCAGACATTTCCCATGTGCTGGAGTACCCTGAAAGCAGGCTGGTCGTGGGAGTCAGTTCATGGACCACGTCCACAAAACCCGTATGGGTGCTCTTCTTTTCGTATTCGTCATCGTCGTACCAGATGTTCGTATAGCGGTAGCCCAGCTTGGTCTCGGTGCGGTCCCCGAAACGCGGCGCGATGAAAGGGGAAAACGTGAACCTGTTCCGCTGCACCAGGTCATCGCCGGAATCCTCTTCCAGCCTCTCCCCCCGGGTCGCGTCCTCATTGACCAGGCTGTAGGTGTCCTTCACATCCAGAAACAGAAAACTCCTCCATGCGTCGAGAAGGCCGTGCACATTCAGGTCATGGTCGAATTCCTGGTCCTCGGTCCCCCGGGCGTAATGCTTCCAGACCCCTTTGTAGCTCGATTCCAGGAGGGCGCGTCCGCCTTCGTAGCGGTAGCCCAGGGACGGGATCAGACTGGTCACGAAATCCGTATGTCCGCCACGCTCCTCTTCCGCATTGTCGGTGTATTCTTCACTGACGGCCAGGGAGGCCTTCCAGGAGGGGTCCGCCCAGGCCTGGGTGGCCAGACACGCGGCCATGCACAGGATCATCAGGATGTTCTTCACCGCAGCCTCACGTTTTGCCTGGGGCAATTTCAGCCCGTTAGTGTTCATATCCGATTTTCATCAGTCGTATTTCAATCACTCTTTCCTGGACTTCGCACCTGCAGGGCAATCCTAGTTTCCCCACAAAAAATTCCAGATGCTGCGCATGGTCCCCGGCCGCTTGGCCGGCTTGTCCTCTTCTTGTGCCAGAGGCGGGGTCTGGGGCCTGACCATGTCCGAGCGGAGCAGCTGCACGGACATGCGCAATTCCTTGATCCTGGCATCCGTGTTTCCTTCGAGCTTGTCCACCCGCTCCCGCAGGTCCAGAAGAGGCCCATGCTCCCACACGGGCATGGATTCCAGGGACACGATGCGCTTGTTCAGGGCTCCAATGGCCTCCAGGATCTTGGCCTGGGCAGCCATGGTCCTGGCCACGTCCTCAGTGGAGGCCGCAGTGATAGCCACTGTCTGCTCACCTTCCTTGGCCTTGGCCGGCTGGGACTCCCAGTACTGGGCCTCGAAGGACAGGTCCGCGGCCAGTTCGTGCACCACGCTGCCTTCGATCTGCCTGGTCTGGGCCGAATAGGCGTCGATCAAGATGTAGTCGCAGATGATGTTGACCAGGCGCGGAATGCCCCGGCTGTAGGTGGCGATGGCCTCCACGGCCTCGTCTGTCAAGGTCAGGGCGTCCCTGTTCCCGGCCTTTTCCAGCCGGAACAGGATGTATTCGCGCACTTCCTCCGCGGTCAGGGGGTGGATGTGGCAGTTGATCTGGATGCGCTGGCGCAACTGCAGGAGGCCCGGCTGGGTCAGCAGGTCGCGCAGTTCGGGCTGGCCCACCAGGATGATCTGCAAGAGCTTGTCCCGGTCCGTCTCCAGGTTGGAAAGCATGCGCACCTCTTCCAGGATCTCCGGCGTGAGATTCTGGGCCTCGTCGACAATCAGGACAGCCTGCCGCCGCTGGCCGTACTGGTCTATCAGGAAATCGTTGAGATCGCGCAAAAGGGCCGCCTTGTCCCGGCCCGTGGTCTCCAGCCCGAAATCGGCGTTGATCTGCATGAGGAGCTGCAGTGAGTCGACCTTGGTGTTGAAGACCTTGGCCAGCACACAGTCCTTGAGCTGGGTGCGGATGATGTTGCGGATGAGGGTGGTCTTGCCCGACCCCACCTCGCCCGTGAGCAGGATGAAGCCGGCCCGCTGCCTGATCCCGTGGGTCAGATAGGTCATGGCCCGCTTGTGCGCCCGGCTGGGGAACAGGAAGTCCGGGTTGGGGAGGAGGTCGAAGGGCTTTTCGCGCAGCCCGAAGAATGCGGTGTACACGCGTTTTTCCCTAATTGTAGTAATAGTAGTTGGCGGTTCTGGCCTGCATCTGGGCGGCGTTGTAGACGATGCCCAGCACCTTGTCGTCCAGGGCCTGCAGGGTCTCCTGAATCTGCCCCAAGGAAGGCTCACCTTCCTTAACCACCAGAACCACCCCGTCGGCGATGCCGGCGATGGAGCGGGCTTCGGCAAAGGGCAGCACCGGCGGGGTGTCGATGATGACGTAGCGGTCAGCGTAACGACCCTTCATCTCCTTGAACAGCAGGCGCACGGCCTCGGACGAGAAGAGCTCCACCGGGTTGGGCACCGGTGTGCCCCCCGGCAGGACCGAAAGTTTGCCGAAGTCCGTCTTGACCAGCACGTCACGAACATCCAGACCCTCCCGCAGGCAATCCGAAAGCCCCTTGCACTTTCCCAGGCCCATGTACGTGTGCACGCTGGGTCGGCGCAGATCCGCATCCACCAGCAGCACGGTGTGGTCGTACTCGCTGGCCAGGCTGACGGCCAGGTTGATGGCCGTGATGCTCTTGCCCTCGTGCATGACGGAACTGGTCACGGCAATGAGGTTGTCGAAGCGCTCACGTTTGGTCATCTTGACCAGGGCTTCCTTGAGCTTGCGGAATTCCTCCGCCACGGGTGAAAGAGGGTTATTGATGACCACCAGGGTCTCTTCAGGCAGTCGCACATGCCTTTCACCGGAGGTATCCTCGGACAGTGGCATCCGCGGCAGACCCGGCAAAGTCCGCGTATGGATCCCTCTTGGTTCGGCAGCGGGTGCGTGCATCCCGGCCGCCTTGGCCAATGCTTCTTCGATTCTGCTCATGATCACTCCAATCGTGTCTGGAAACTAGAAACTCAGACCCGGAATCCTGCCCAGGATGTTCTCAATGTAGGGCCACCCCAGGGCCTCCATAACCACAACGGCCAGAAGCATGGACAGATAGACTCCGGCCACTGCCAGAAATCTGCGGTCCCCGCGCTTGCGCCTCTCCTCTTCCTCAGGTTTGGGAATGGACGGGATCACAGCCAATACCCGCTGGTTGAGTCCCCGCAGGTCGTCCACGCCTTTTATCGCGCCACTCAACAGGTAGGGCAGGATGACGGCGGCAATACCAGCACCAATCCCCGCCAGGAGGCTTAACAGCATTATCTGCACCCGCTTGGGGCTGACGGGTTTCTCGGGCAGGACTGCAGGATCCACAATGCGGAAATTGACGGACTTGTTCTCCATTTCCATCTGCTTGGAAACCTCGGACTGGCCGTAGCGGCTCACAAGCTGATTGTAGATAATGGTTTCGTTTTCCTTCTTGCGCTGGAGTTCCCTCAGGCTCGTTTGAATAACAGGAATTTGCCGCAGAAGTTGCATACTTTCATCTATTTCCTTTTCCAGCTTGGCGATACGCTGCGTATTATTCTCCATTTCAGCCCGGATCATACCCCGGGAAGCCCCTGATCCATCAGGATTGATTCCTCCGCCGGGCATGGATTTCACCGCCTCGATCTGCGCCTTCAGACGGAGGACCTTGGGATGATTTTCGGTGTATGTGCTCCGCATAGCGGCCAATTGGTTTTCCAACTCCCGGAGAGGCCCCCCTCCACTTCCGCCACCCAACAACCTGGCCTGTGTTTCCAGCGCCTGTTGCCTGAGACGCAGCTCGGCAATTTGTTTTTCTTTATTTGAAATATCAACACGGATGCTTCCCTGGTCCACGGCCAGTTCCAACCCATGCTCGGCCTTGAACTTGTCAATCTCATCCTGCACGACATCAATGCGTTTTTTGAAACTTTCGATCTGCTCGGAAAGAAATTTGGTGGCTTCCAGGGACTCCCCGCGCTTGGAGGCCGTGTTGGTCTCGATATAGACTTGGGTCATGGTGTTGACCAGATCCCGGGCAAAAGAGGGATTCTTGTCCATAAAGGAAATGAAAAACACCCCTTTCTTTTCTTCCAGCTTGATGTTGATGCGATCACGCAGCCCATGCAAATACTGCTCAAAGGCCCCGTCGGATGCAAACCCCACATCCTTGTCCAGAATGCGCAATACCTTGGACAGGGACTCCCGACTGAGCATGGACAAAGACAAGACTCTGATCTTCGCATCCATGGACGGGGTGATAGCGATGCCCTTGACCAGATCGTTGATGACGCTCTCTTCGATGAAAACCGTTGACTTGGCCTCGTATTTCTTGGGCAGAAGGTAGCTGACCACCACGCCGGCGGTCATGACAGCCAGGACCAGGGCCACGAAAAGCCGCTTCTTGGCCAGCAGGAGCCGGAGGTAGCGCTCTATTTCCTGATACAGTTTTGGATTCATGGGTGTATCCGCTCTGTTCGCCTAGAAAAAGCTTTCGTTGGCAATGATGTAATCCCCGCGCTGCAGCAGGGCATTCTGGGACAGGTCCTTGCCCTTGGACAATTCCTCGGCCTTGACCGCGATCCTGGTCTCGACCCCGTTTTCGCGCCGTACAATGACGGTCTTGTTCTTGTCCGCGAACTTGGTGAATCCCCCGCATTCCAGCAGGGCGTCCATGACCGTCATTCCCTCTCTGAAGGGCAGGGCCTTCGGCGTCTCCACGGCCCCCAGGACATAGACATAGGGTTCGGGCAGGGCGGGCAGGAAGATGATGTCGTTGTTGCGCAGGGTCAGATCCTGGGTGAGATCCCCTTTGTGGAACAGGGCGTAGAAATCCCGATCCAGCCGTTTGCCGTCCCGCAGGACATACCCGCCGCGCAGGTCTGCCCGGACCAGGTCCAGACTGGCCAACAGCTGCAGCAAGGTCGTCTTGCGCTGTAGGTCCATGGAGCCGGAGGTCACGCCACCCCCGATCAGGTAGGCCTTGCTGTTGGCGATCCCCACCATGGACACCGTGACCAGGGGGTCCTTGACCAAGCTGACGATGCGGCCCTTGATCTCCGCCTGCAGCTGCTCGGGGGTCAGCCCTTCGGCCTTGATCTCGCCAGCCCCGGGCAGGGAAATCTTCCCGTCGGGCCGGACCAGGACCGCACCAGTCAGATCCGGCTCGCCCCACACGGAAATGTTGACCTGATCGCCGGGACCGATGATGTAGTCCTCGGCAAATGCAGGGAAACAACACACAGACACGATACAGAGCGCCGCAAGACCCATGAGGCCGAATCTCAAAAATTCCCCTGCGTTGAAATTCCTCTTTTCAGAAACCATAACTACCTCCCTTTTCCCAACAGTACGACTTTAATTGTTCTAAATATTACGTAAATATCAAATGTTACTGATATATTTTTTATGTAATACAAATCATAGCGCAGCTTCTCCACCGCATCCTCCACTGAAGATCCGTACGGATACGAGACCTGCGCCCAGCCGCTCAATCCTGGTTTCACATAGTGCCGTTCCGAGTAGTACGGTATGATTTCCTTGAGATTTTCGACAAATTCCGGTCGCTCCGGCCGCGGGCCGACAATACTCATGTCTCCTTTAAGAATGTTCAGCAGTTGCGGAACCTCGTCCAGACGTGTCTTCCGCAAAACGTGGCCGACGCGGGTGATGCGGCTGTCCTCTTTCTGGCACCACACAGCCCCGCTTTCCGATTCGGCGTTCAGCCGCATGGTCCTGAACTTCAGGACTGTGAAGGGTCTGTCCCCCTGCCCGACCCGGACCTGACGGAACAGGACTGGCCCGGGGGAGTCGAGCTTGATGGCCACGGCCACGATGGGCAGCACAGGCAGGAAGAAGAGCAGCCCCAGGACGGAGAGGACAATGTCCATCGTCCGTTTGATCAGGCGAAGGAACCAGGTGACCCGGAAACCGTGGCTGAAAATGAACCAGCTGGGCGTGATGTTTTCAATGAGCAGCTTGTGCTGGGTCCGCTCGTAAAACGTCGGGGCGTCCAGAACTTCGATACCCGCAAGCTTGCAGGCCAGGAGCTCGGCCACTGGAAAGAAGCCCCTGCGCTCGGTCAAGGACACCACGACATAATCAACCATGAAATTCTGGGCCATTCGTAAGAGCCGTCCCGCATCCCCCCCCTTCTCCTGCTGGCCACCATCCGAAAGCAGAGTCGAAGGGCAGGGAACCCGTCCAAGGAGTGCAAAACGAGCGGGCCTGCTCCGGGCCAACGTCTCCATTTGATCGGCCAGAGGGCCATCGCCAACCACCAGTACGCGCTTGATCAGGCCCGGGATGGCCAGCCGGTATTTCCAGAACAGGAATTCCGAGATTTTCAAGACCCCAAAGACGCCAAGGCCGAACAGGACCACCTCCTGTTCTTCACCCGACATCCAGGGCAAGGGCTGCATCATGAACATCATGGCCATGGACAGGGAGGTGACGATGACCTGGCAGAACAGGGCCGCTGGCACCTGGGATTTCAAGCCCCGTACCCCGAAAAGCGACCACATAATCACCGACGGGACAACAGTGATGAGCAGAAATCCATACGCCTCGCGGAGGGCTTCCCCATCTCCGACAAAGGGGAACAGGGACGGCGTCAGGACTCCAAGGGACACCGCCAGGGCCAGTACCGCCCATATGATGTCTTGAGCCAGATTTCGGAGCACGATTGTCGCCATACCTTCCTCATTTCCTGTAGCCCGACCATTGCGCGTGGGGCCGTCTACTTCACAGGATACAATTCGCTGCACGAGCCGAGCCCGAGCATTGCGCGTGGGGCCGTCCAGGCCATGCTTGTCGCCATGTTCACGGCGTTGCATCTTCCGGGAGTTCAGGGGCAAAGAAGAACTGGGCAATCCATCTCCTGCAGGTGGCATTCATACCCCACGTTTCACCTCGTACGCTTTCCAGGAAGTAACGAGCATCCATGGCCCGACTGGAGACCGCGCACTGGCCCTACTGTCCGCGCAGTTTCCGCATCAATTTTTCAGCATCCGCCCGTTCTTCGAATTCTCCGCCACCCAGGGCCTTTTCCAGAGCCGCCACGGCCTCTGCCGTGCGTCCCAGCTCGGCCAAGGCCATGCCCTGGTGATAGAGAATGGCCCCATTGCCGGGAGCCAGGGCCAAAGCCCGCTCCAGCACCTTCAGGGCCTCTTCGGAGCGATTGTTGCGAACCAGAGTATAACCCAATGTATCCACAACGTTCGGATCAGTGCTGGCGCGAACAAACGCCGCCATGGCCAGGTTCAGGGCCTGCTGCCGTGTCTTTTCATCGTCCGCCCAGAGCATGGACAGGTTGTTCAGGGCCGGCACGTAGTCGTGCTGGGCCTGCACGGCCTGCAGATAGGCCTTGGCCGCAGCTTCCTTGTCACCAGAAAACTGCAGGGCCATGCCTTTGCCGGTCAGGGCCTGAGCGTTCAATGGGGCGTGCTGGAGCACAGCCTCAAAACTCTGCTTCGCCTTATTGAAATCCCGTCCACGGAGTTGGAACTCGCCCAGCAGGACTCCCACTTGTGGATTGGTAGGTTCCAGGGATAAGGCCTTGACCAGCATTTCCTCGGCTCCAGTCCGGTCCTTGCGCGCCTCCAGAATGGCAGCCAGGGGCAGATAGGACTGGGGCTTCTCAGGGCTCAGGGCAATGAGCCTCCGGGCCGTCTCCTCGGCCTTGTCCACCTCGCGCAGGGCCAGCCAGGCCCGGGTCCGCTCCATGATCCCGTTCCACGGGTTTGCCGCCTCCAGCTGCCCGTACAGGGCCATGGCCTTGTCCGCCTCCTTGCGTGCGACATGCAGCTTTGCCTTGGCCAGCACAAAATTCATGTTCGAGGGCTGCTTTTGCAGTTCGGCGTCCAGCACCGCCACGGCCTCGTCGCTTTTCCCGTGCTGCTGCAGAAAACCCACGAGCATCAGGGTTGCTCCGACGTCCCCAGTCGCCCTGGCCTTTTCCAGCCGCGTCTTGGCCTCGTCCGTTTTTCCCTGCTTGTCCAGAACTGCGGCGGAAGCGGTCAGGGCACGCACATCGTCGGGTTCCACGGCCAAAGCCAGATCGTATTGGGCCAAAGCCTCTTCAGGCTTGCCCTGGGCCAGCTTGAATGTTGCGGTATTGTAGTAGGTCTGCAGAAAAGCGGGATCGGCCTCCCTGGCCTTCAACAGATAGGCTTCAGCCCCAGTGGCGTCCCTGCGGCCGAGGGAAGCCCTGGCCAGGGCGTTGTACAGCACGGAATCACCCTTGTTGCCCGCCAGGCCATCGGTCAGAATCCTGGTTGCCTCTTCCCCCCGTCCGTTCCGCTGATAAAAGGCATGCAGGGCCATACGGGCGTCAGTTCCACCGGGAGATACTTTCAAAGCGGCCAGGAGGTCGTTCTCACCGGATGCGTCGCCCAGGGACAGCATGAGCAGCCCTTTCTTGACCAGCAACCCGTAGTTCGACGGCGCCATCTCCGAGGCTTTGGCATATTGCGCAAGGGCCTCGGTCGACTTGCCCTGCAGGATAAGAGCGTCGGCCTTGAGGGCGTGCCCACGGAAGTCCTGGGGGTTGTTCTCCAGAAGCTTGTCCGCCACAACTTGGGCCTCGGGTCCGCGCCGCTGGCGCAGAAAAATCTCGCCCTGCATGATCCTGGCTTGCATAAAACCCGGGGCATAATCGAGCACGGTCTGGAACTGGGTCACGGCCATTTCCAGATTGTTTTGATGGTAATAGGTCAGACCCAGAATGTAATAGGTTTCCAGATCAGGCTGAATGCGGATGGACTTCTGCAGAGAGACCACGGCCTCGTCGTATTTTCCCTGCCGGAACAGGTAGAGACCCATGAGTCTGTGCCCTTCGGCCTTGTCCGGAAACTCCTTGATCATGGTCTCGGCCGAGATCTTGACCTTTTCCCCTTCCCCCTTGTCCAGAAGCAGGCTGCCTTCCTTGTAGCGGGCGAAAAGATCGCTGGGATAAATGGTGGAAATGCGCGTGTACACGTCGAGCATGCCCTCGGGATCCCGTTCCTGGGCCTCCAGTTGGGCCAAGGCGTGCAGCCCGGCCCTGTTTTTGGGCGATTCCTGCAGCAGGGCTTCAACGCGTTCACGGGCCCTGGCCCGGTCACCCTGGTTCATGAAGTTCTGGATCAGGGCCAGCTTGGCGCTGATCCGTCCAGGGTCAGCATCCAGGGCCTGCTCCAGATGGGTCTGGGCGCTGGCCAGGTCCCCGGAAATGGTGGCCGAAAAGGCCAGTTGCTCCAGGGCCGCAGCATCCTTGGGGTGGTCTTTCAGATAGGAGGTCAACAGGGGGACAGCCACGGCGGGCTTGTTCTGGAAGTTGGCGATGCGGGCCAGCTGCAGGTTGATCCTTCCTTCCTGGGGATTCTGCAGCAGGAGCTTCTGGAACTCCCGCTCTGCCTGTTCCAGTTTGCCTGTTTCGAGATAGGCCAGACCAAGATTGTACCTGGCTTCCAGAAAATTGGGATCCTTTTCCAAGGCATTCTTGA
>JAAYCS010000038.1 GCA_012729655.1 Desulfovibrionales bacterium
CATCCGCATCTTCCTGGGACGTGCCTGATGTGTGATATGAGCAGAAGTCTTACTTCTTGCGAGGCTTGGGCTTGGGAAGGCTTGGGAGAAGGGATTTGTCCACGTGCTGCGGCATGAGTACTCGCATGTCTTCCGTGGTCCGTGCTGCGGGGAAGCGTTCGAAGAGGAATTTCAGGTAGGTCTGGGGCTCGATCTCGTTGGCCTTGGCGGTTTCCACCAGGGAGAAGAGCATGGCGCTGGCGTCAGCGGCCGGGGCACTGCAGTGCATCGGCTTCTGATTGCCGAGTTCGGGGCATTTCATGCTTTGTTTCTTTTTGACCCGCCCGAAGCAACCCGATTGTCCCCTTTTGTCCCAGTTTCGTGACCGGACTGCCCCACCCTGGGTCAGAGCCAAACGGCATAAAGTAGCGATATAAAATAATTCTCCATATTTTCAGCAAGATAGCAAGCTAAGGAAGCCAGTCGGCTGCAACCGTGCATGTTGGCCTTTTTTTTGCCTACCCAACAAAGATGTGTCACCAGTGACATAATTTATCGCAGGCTCTTCGCCCCTCTGCTGTACAGGGAGCCCCGGTCGCGATGGCGCTATTGGGCCTTGAAATATGCCATGGTTGGCATAAGACATATGTCACAATATCTAACTGGATATAAAGTCGGGATCATCAATGAAAGCCATTCCCGTTGAAGAAGCCGTCGGCACCGTTCTCTGCCACGACATCACCCGCATCATCCCAGGGGAAAGCAAGGGCCCCGCCTTCAGGCGCGGCCACATCGTCACCCCCGACGACATTCAGTCGCTGCTGGATATCGGCAAGGAGCATCTCTACGTCTTCGATCTCAGGGACGGATACGTGCACGAGGACGAGTGCGCCCTGCGCCTGGCCCACGCCGCGGCAGGACAGGGCATCGCCATTTCTTCCCCCAGCGAGGGCAAGGCAACCCTGTCCGCAGCCCATGACGGCGTCCTGCACATCGACGTCGAAGGGCTCCTGCGCCTCAACTCCATCACCGACGTCACCTTCGGCACCATCCACACGGGCCAGTTCGTCAAGGCCGGTCGCGCCCTTGGAGGCACCCGGGTCATCCCCCTGGCCGTGCCAGAGGAACTCCTGCGCCAGGCCGAGGACGTCTGCCGTCAACACGCCCCGCTGATGGAGGTCAGACCCCTCAAGTCCGCGCGCGTGGGCGTCGTGACCACGGGCAGCGAAGTCTACACCGGCCGCATCAAGGATGGCTTCGGCCCGGTGCTGCGCAGAAAATTCGAACACCTGGGCTCGACGGTCATGGACCAGACCTTCGTCTCGGACCAAGTCGGCATGACGGTCTCGGCCATCCTGGATCTCGTGCATCGCGGCGCGGACTTCATCGCGGTGACCGGCGGCATGAGCGTGGATCCCGACGACCAGACCCCGGCGGCCATCCGCCTTACGGGGGCCGAGGTCGTCTCCTACGGTGCCCCGACCTACCCCGGCGCCATGTTCATGCTTGCCTATCTGGGCGATGTGCCCATCGTCGGCCTGCCCGGATGTGTCATGTACTACAAGGCCAGCATCTTCGATCTGGTCGTGCCCCGTCTCTTGAGCGGGGAAAGGCTGAAACGGAAGGATATCGGAGCGTTCGGCCATGGGGGCCTGTGCGAAAACTGTCCCACCTGTCACTACCCGGCCTGCGGCTTCGGCAAGCTCTAGATCCCACGCGAAACCTGTTTGGAACAACACGTTATTTGGAGGAATCGGAATGATCAAAAAACAAATTGTGGTCAATGGCATCGCCAGGAAGCTGGTGGTCGACGCTGAGGAAACCCTGGCCAACGTGCTGCGCAAGAGCCTGGGCCTGACCGGCACCAAGGTCGGCTGCGGCGAAGGCCAGTGCGGGGCCTGCTCGGTCATCATGGACGGCAAGGTCGTGCGCGCCTGCGCGACCAAGATGAAGCGCGTCGACGACGGCGCGAACATCACCACCATCGAGGGCATCGGCACCCCGGCCAACCCGCATCCCCTGCAGCTGGCATGGATGCTCCATGGCGCGGCCCAGTGTGGCTTCTGCTCGCCCGGCTTCATCGTCTCCGCCAAGGGCCTGCTGGACACCAATCCCAAGCCCACCCGCGACGAGGTCCGCGACTGGTTCCAGAAGCACCGCAACGCCTGCCGCTGCACCGGCTACAAACCCCTGGTGGATGCCGTCATGGACGCGGCCAAGGTTCTGCGCGGCGAGAAGAGCGCGGCCGACCTGGAGTTCAAGCTGCCCAAGGACGGCAGCGTCTGGGGGACCCGCTATCCCCGGCCCTCGGCCCTGGCCAAGGTCACCGGCACCCTGGATTTCGGCGCCGACCTCGGCCTGAAGCTGCCCGCGGGCAGTCTGCAGTGCGCCCTGGTGCAGGCCGAAGTGTCCCATGCCAAGATCCTGTCCATCGATACGTCCGAAGCCGAGAAGATGCCCGGCGTGTTCAAGGTCGTGACCCACAAGGACGTCAAGGGCAAGAACCGCATCACGGGCCTGATCACCTTCCCGACCAACAAGGGCGACGGGTGGGACCGCCCCATCCTGTGCGACGAGAAGATCTTCCAGTATGGTGACGCCATCGCCATCGTCTGTGCCGACACCATCGAGCAGGCCAAGGCCGCTGCCAAGAAGGTCACGGTCAAGATCGAGCAGCTGCCCGAGTACATGAGCGCCCCCGCGGCCATGGCCGAGGACGCCATCGAGATCCATCCCGGCACGCCCAACGTCTACTACATCCAGAAGATCGCCAAGGGTGCGGACACGAAGCCCATCTTCGAAAAGGCCGACGTGATCGTGGAAGGCAGCTACTACACCTCCCGCCAGCCCCACCTGCCCATCGAGCCGGACTGCGGCTTTGCCTACATCGACGACGATGGCAAGCTGATCATCCACTCCAAGTCCATCGGCCTGCACCTGCACCTGTACATGATCGCCCCGGGTCTGGGCCTGGAACCCGATCAGCTGCATCTGGTACAGAACCCCGCCGGCGGCACCTTCGGCTACAAGTTCAGCCCGACCCTGGAAGCCCTGGTGGGCGCCGCCGCCCTGGCCACGGGCCGCCCCGTGAACCTGGTCTACGACTATCGCCAGCAGCAGGCCTACACCGGCAAACGCTCCCCCTTCTGGACCGACGTGCGCCTGGCCGCCACCAGGGACGGCAAGCTCCTGGGCATGGAAACCGACTGGACCGTGGACCACGGCCCGTACTCCGAGTTCGGTGACCTGTTGACCCTGCGCGGCGCCCAGTACATCGGCGCCGGGTACGACATCCCGGCCATCCGCGGCGAAGGCCGCACGGTGTGCACCAACCACTGCTGGGGCGCTGCGTTCCGCGGTTACGGCGCTCCCGAATCCGAGTTTCCGTCCGAGACCCTGATGGACGAGCTGGCCGAAAAGCTGGGCATGGACCCCTTCGAGCTGCGCTACAAGAACATCTATCGCAAGGGTTCCACCACCCCCACGGGCCAGGATCCCGAGGTGTACAGCCTGCCGGAGATGTTCGACATCATGCGGCCCAAGTACGAGGAAGCCAAGAAGCGCGCGGCAGCCGCCTCTACCGCTGAAGTCAAGCGCGGTGTCGGCATCTCCCTGGGCGTGTACGGCGCCGGCCTTGACGGTGCCGACAGCTCGGCGGTTGATGCTGAACTGATGGCCGACGGCACCGTGACCATCTACGCCTGCTGGCAGGATCACGGTCAGGGCGCCGACATGGGCACCCTGGGTACGGCCCACGAGGCCCTGCGGCCCTTGGGGCTGACCCCCGACAAGATCCGCCTGGTCATGAACGACACCCGCGTGGCCCCGAACACCGGCCCCGCCGGCGGCAGCCGTTCCCAGGTCATGGGCGGCCAGGCCATCATCAACGCCTGCGAGCAGCTGGTGAAGGCCATGACCAAGCCCGCTGGCGGTTTCCGCACCTATAAAGAAATGGTCGCCGAGAAGCTGCCCCTGCGCTACAACGGCAAGTGGACCGCCCCGGCCAAGGACTGCGACGCCAACGGCCAGGGCAGCCCCTTCTGCTGCTACATGTACGGCCTGTTCCTGTCCGAGGTGGCTGTCGAAGTCGCCACCGGCAAGACCACCGTCGAGAAGATGACCATTGTCGGCGACATCGGCAAGGTCAACAACTTCTCCCTGGTCGACGGCCAGATCTACGGCGGCGTGGCCCAGGGCATCGGCCTGGCCCTGACCGAGGACTACGAGGACCTGAAGAAGCATGCCACCATCCGCGGCGCCGGCATCCCCTACATCCAGGACATCCCGGACGACATGGAGATCATCTATGTGCAAACGCCCCGTCCGGCCGGCCCCTTCGGTGCCTCCGGCGTCGGTGAGATGCCTCTGACCGCTCCCCACGCCGCGGTCCTCAACGCCGTGTACAATGCGTGCGGCGCTCGCGTTCACGAGATTCCCGCTCTGCCGGAGAAAATCCTGGCCGCGATGAAGAAATAGTGACCCGTTCAACCTCCCTCCGGGCGTTTTTGCGCCCGGAGGGCTTTCTATTTCCAAGGAGAGGGCATGGACCAGAAGGAACTGCGGGAATGGGAAGCCAGGTGCATCCAGGAGGAGCCGCCGGCGTGCCGGGCGGGTTGCCCCCTGAACGTCGACGCCAGGGCTTTCGTGCTGTTCATGGCGCGGGGCGACCTCGATGCGGCCCGGGCCGTTCTGGAAAAAAGCATGCCTCTGGCGGCCGTCACGGCCAGGCTGTGCGAGGCCCCTTGCGAAGCGTTCTGCGTCCGCAGGGACCTCGGCGGAGCCATCGCCGTGGGCGGGCTGGAGCGGCTGTGCATCCGCGACACGTGCCCCAAGGGCAAGATCCCCCGCCTGCCGGCCAGACCCAGGAAGGTCGCCGTCTTCGGCTCCGGGCCGAGCGGCCTGACCGTGGCCTTCGACCTGGCCAGAAAAGGCTACCCCATCAGCGTGTACCATCTGGGCGAAAAACCCGGCGGATGGCTGCGCCAGCTTCCTGAATCCGTTCTCCCCCCGTCCGCACTCGAGGAGGAGCTGCAACGCCTGGGTGCCCTGCACGTGACCTTTGTCGCCGTCCCCGCCCTGGACTGCGTACTGGTCGAGACCCACCCGGCCGATGCCGTGTATGTGGGCCAGGATGATACGATATCTCCGGACCTGGCGGCGCTCCTCGATTCCCCGGACCCCGAAACCATGGCTTTGGAACGTCCGGGCTGGTTCACGGGCGGCATGGAGGGGCGGAGGTTCCGTTTCATCGACGCCGTGTCCCACGGCCGCGAGGCCGCCGTGTCCATGGACAGGTTCCTGCAGAACGCCTCCCTGACCGGAAGCCGCGTACCCCTGCGGTGCGGCCGTACGGACCTCTTCACCCAGACCTTCGGCGTCGAGCCCGTCCATCGCATCCCCCCAGAAGACCCGAGCGGCTACACCCGGGAGGAAGCCTCGCGGGAGGCCGGGCGCTGCCTTGACTGCCAGTGCCTGGAATGCGTGAAACACTGCGTGTACCTCTCCGGGCACGGTGGCTATCCCAAAGCCTACGCCCGCCGCGTCTTCAACAACGCGGCCATTGTCCAGGGCATGCGCCAGGCCAACACCTTCATCAATTCCTGTTCCCTGTGCGGGCAGTGCGAGACCCTGTGTCCCAACGATTTCTCCATGGCCGATCTGTGCCTGGACGCCCGGCGCGACATGGTCCGGGAAGGGCGCATGCCCCCTTCGGCCCACTGGTTCGCCCTGGAGGAGATGCGCGCGGCCAAGGACACGCAGTCCGCCCTGCTGCGCCACGCCCCTGAGACGGACAAAAGCGCGGCCCTTTTCTTCCCCGGCTGCCAGCTGGCCGGCATCAGACCGGAGCAGACCCTCAGACTGTACGACCGGCTGCTGGAATCGGAGCCCGAAACCGGCATCTGGCTCGACTGCTGCGCCGCTCCGGCCCATTGGGCCGGCCGCCAGGATGAGTTCAAGGAACTGCTGCGCGCCATGGAAACGGCCTGGGAGGGCGTGGGCCGTCCCAGGGTCCTGACCGCCTGCTCCACCTGCCTCAAGATGTTCCGGGAGCACCTGCCCGCTTTCGGAGCGGTTTCTGTCTGGACCCTCCTGGCCGAAAACGGGGTGCAGGCCGCCTCGCCCCGACCACCCCTGGCCCTGTCCGACCCCTGCACGGCCCGCCACGACACGCAGACCCGCGAAGCCGTGCGCAGCCTGCTGGCTGGCCTGGGGCAGCCCTTGGCGGACCTGCCCATGTCCGGCGAACTGACGGAGTGCTGTGGCTTCGGCGGCCTCATGGACAACGCCAACCCGGCCCTGGCCCGCAAGGTGGCCCAGGCACGGGTGGCCCAATCCACGGCGGACTTCCTGACCTACTGCGCCATGTGCCGAGAGCAGCTGGCCCGAACCGGCAAAGCTGCTCTGCACATCCTGGATCTGCTTTTCCCGGACGCAGGCCATCCCGCCACCGAGGCCCCGGCAGGCATTTCGGCCCGCAGGGTCAACCGGCGCAGACTCAGGAACGAGGTTCTGGCCCGCCACGGCCTGGACCAGGCCCCCAGGGAAGCCTGGGAGGACGTGCGCATCGCCGTCTCCGACTCGGCCGCGGCCCTGCTGGAGGAACGGCGCATCCTCGAGGATGACGTCCGCCAGGTCCTGTACCTGGCGGCCAAGGGCGGACGCTGCCTGCGTCACGGCACGGATGGTCGCAGGATTGCCGCGGCCGTCCTGGGCGAAGTTACCTTTTGGGTCGAGTACCGAGATACTGCGGAGGTGTTCGAAATCCTGGGGGCCTGGAGCCACCGCATGCGCATCACGGGAGGACGGATATGAGCATGATTTTCATGCCGCAGGACATGGACTGGGTCTGCGAACCCTGCGGGGAACGCATGGAATCCGGCAAGGTCGAGCTGACCTACCTGGGCAATGCCTTTCATGTGGAACTGCCGGTCTGCCCCAGGTGCGGGGCCGTGTACATCTACGAGGAATTGGC
>JAAYCS010000039.1 GCA_012729655.1 Desulfovibrionales bacterium
AGGGAGCAGATGCGGGCGTGGGCGTACTGCACGTAGTAGACAGGGTTTTCCATGGACTGCTGCTTGACCGCGTCCAGGTCGAAATCCAGGTGGGCGTCGCTCTTGCGGGACAGGAAGATGAAGCGGGCCGCATCCACCCCGACCTCGGCGCAGACGTCGGCCAGGGTCTCGAACTTGCCGGCCCGGGTGGACATGGCGATCTGCTCCCCGCCCTGGATCAGGTTCACGAGCTGGACCAGGATGACCTGCAGGGACTCGCGGTCCTTGCCCAGGGCCTCCATGGCCGCCTTCATGCGCGGCACGTAGCCGTGATGGTCCGCGCCCCAGATGTCCACCATCATGTCGAAGCCGCGGGCGATCTTGTTGTCGTGGTAGGCGATGTCCGAGGCGAAATAGGTCAGCAGGCCGTCTGACTTGCGCAGGACCCGGTCCTTGTCGTCGCCGTAGTCCGTGGACCTGAACCACAGGGCCCCGTCCTTCTCGTAGGCCCGGCCCTGGTCCAGCAGGCGGTTCAGGGTGGCGGTCACCTGCCCGCCGTCCACCAGGCTCTTTTCCGAGAACCAGTGCTGGTGTTCGACCCGGAAATTCCGGAGGTCCTCCTGGATCCCGCCCAGGATGTCCCGCATGCCCCGCTCGTAGCAGAGGTCCAGGGCCTCGTCCTCGGGCAGGTCCAGGAGGGTCCTGCCCCGCTCGGCCAGCAGGGCGGCGGAGATGTCCTTGATGTACTCGCCCCGGTAGCAGTCCTCGGGAAAGGGGATGTCCAGGCCGCAGGCCTGCTGGTAGCGGACCCACACGGCCAGGCCCAGCAGGCGCATCTGCCGGCCGGCGTCGTTCAGGTAGTACTCGGTCTCCACCTCGTGGCCGGTGAAGCGCAGGATGCGGGTCAGGCTGTCGCCCACGGCCGCGCCGCGGCCATGGCCGATGTGCAGGGGTCCGGTGGGGTTGGCCGAGACGTACTCGACCTGCACCCGGCGTCCCTTGCCGACATCGACCCGGCCGAAGTCGGGCCCCTGGGCCAGGGCCTCCAGGGCCACGGATTGCCAGAAGGCAGGGGTGAAGGTGAAGTTGATGAAGCCCGGGCCGGCGATTTCGATGCGCTCCACCTCGGGGCACATGGCCGCGAGTCCGGTCCTGATCTCCTCGGCCACGGCCCGGGGGTTCTGCCCCTTCTCCCGGGGCAGGACCAGGGCGATGTTGGTGGCCATGTCCCCGTGCTGCCCACTTTTGGGGGTCTCGACGGTGGTCTTGGCCGGGAGCTCCAGCCCCCTGGACGCCAGCAGGGCGCCCAGCTTTTCGAGAACGAAGGTTCTGGCTTTCATGACAGGAGTTCCTCCACCTTGGCCGCCTGCTCCAGGGTGCCGACGGAGGCGACCCGCACCCCGTCCCGGTCCCCCAGGATCTGGCCGACCATGCGCGACAGGACGCCCCTGGGGCCGAGTTCCAGGAAGGTGCGCATCCCGTCGGCGAACTGGTTCTGGATGGTCTGGATCCAGTGCACCGAGGAGGTCATCTGCTGTTTCATGATGTCCCGCATGGCCGGGCCGGACGGTTCCGGCCGGGCCGTGACGTTCAGGTAGACCGGGATCCGGGGGTCCCGCCAATCCATCCTGTCCATGTATCGGGCCAGCTCGGCCCCGGCCTCGTTCATGGAGGGGGAATGGAACGCGTTGCTGACCGGCAGGACCACGGCCCGGCCCTTCAGGGGCTTGACCCCCGCGCAGACGTGGTCCACGGCCTGGGCGTGGCCACTGACGACGAACTGGGCCGGGGTGTTGAAATTGGCGATGCGGATGGCCTGCCCGGTCTGGTCTGCCGCCGTCGCGATCAGGCTTTCCACCTGCCCCTGCTCGAGCTTGAGGATGGCGGCCATGCGGCCGTCCTGGCTGGCGGCCTCGTCCATCAGCCTGCCGCGCAGGCAGACGAGTTCCAGGGTCTGGTCCACGGACAGGACCGCGGCCGCGCAGAGGGCCGCGAATTCCCCCAGGCTGTGACCGGCCACGCCGGCGGGCCGCAGCTGCGCGTTCAGGAAGCCCCACAGGCCCATGTTGACAACGGTCAGGGCCGGCTGCAGATTCCGGGTCGCGGCCATGGCCTTTTCGTCCCCGTCCCAGTATATCTCCCGAAGCGGAAGGCCGCTCAGGCGTTCGGCTTTCTTCCACAGCTCCATGGCCCCGGGCCAGTGCTCGGCCAGGTCGCGCCCCATGCCGGGTTCCTGGGAACCCTGGCCGGGAAAGATGATGCTCAGGTCGTCGTGCATGAATCCTCCGATCAACAGACTGCGCTGCTTGTATCCGCAGCACCGGTGCAGGTAAAGGGGTAATCACCCGCCCCAAGGAACTCTCATGAACCACTCCCCCACAGCGGCCGCGGTCTCCCTGCTGGCCCGCAACCTCGGCCGGGTCCTCGCAGCCGACGAGGCAGGGCTGCTGAGCGCCTACCTGGGGCTCCTGGTCAAGTGGAACGCCCGCATGAACCTGGTGGGGCCGACCTCCTGGCAGCAGATGCTGGAGACCCTGGTCCAGGACTCCTGGCATCTGGCCGACCTGCTGGCCGGCTTGCCCGCCCAGCCCGGCGAGACGCTGGACCTGGGGGCCGGAGCGGGCCTGCCCGGCATCCCCCTGCGGGTCTTCTGGAGGTCGGGCGACTACTTCCTGGTGGAGCCCCGCCAGAAGCGGGCCATTTTCATGGAACAGGCGGTGATGGTCATGAAGCTGCCCCGGACCAGGGTGCTGTGCTGCCGCATGGAGGCCCTGCCCCCGGCCAGGCGGCGGGCCGACCTCATTGTCAGCAGGGCGTTCAAGCCCTGGCGTGCCCTGCTGGAGGAGGTGCGGGGGCTCCTGGGTCCCGGCGGGAGGGTGCTGGTCATGAGCAACGAGGCCCTGCCCGCCGGAGAGGTGGACGGCTATGGCCTCGAGCTGGCCCGGGACTATGCCGTGGCGGGCAGGAAACGCTTCTTGTGGCTATTTGTCCTTGGCGGGAAAGGTCTCGGCGAGGTGGGGCATGAGTAGCCGGGTGGCGACCTTGTCCACCTCCTCGGCGAGGTCCATGAAGCGCTCGAGGTATTCCAGGATCTCCACCTTACGGTCCTCGGCCGAATAGCCGTAATCCTCCTCCAGTTGGCCGGAGGTAAGGTATTCTTCGAATTCGTTCAGGAATTTTTCGTTGAGCATGACGACTCCCGGGGCTGTGGTTCGTGTGCCGGGATGTCGTGCCACAAGTCCGCGCAGGGGTCAAAGCGGGATCGCGCGGTCCTGCGCCGCGGGGGCCTCCGCCGGGCCAGATTCCCATTGACTTTGCCGGCACGGTTCCATACAAGCGACTCCTCACGCCGGAGTGGTGGAATTGGTAGACGCAGTGGACTCAAAATCCACCGGGGGCAACCCCTTGCGAGTTCGAGTCTCGCCTCCGGCACCATACAAAAGTCCAACAGAATCCATTCTGTAAAAAAGGGCAATAAAATCAAGGGATAGTCTGAGGGCGCATAGTCCGAGGAAGTCCCTTTTGCCCGTTTGGTCCTTTGACATCCATCTATTTTTTGCATACCCGGCTTGTATACGGGGCGCGGACGACGTGTTTCGTATGCAAGAAATCTCCGAAATCCAGAAGTGACGGGCCTTCCCGTGAATCATTTTGAGCCACGGAGCGTATGCAAGATGCCGTTGACTGATACCAAGATCAGGAACGCCAGGGCGAAGGAAAAAGACCTACTCATCGTTGACCACAACGGGCTATATCTCGCGGTCAAGAAGAACGGCTCAAAGCTCTGGCGCTATCGCAAAATGATGAAGGGCAAAACCATCCTGCTCTCCATCGGCCCCTACCCCGAAATTTCCCTGGCCGACGCCCGCGCGACCTGCTTGGAGTACAACAAGCTCGTTGCCCAGGGCATTCACCCCCGTGCTGAACTGGACACGCCCACCGGCGATGCTTTCGAGCCCCTGGCCCGTGAGTGGCATGAAAAGCATCAAGTGAAGTGGGGCGAAGTCCACCGCGCGAAGATCCTTCGCCGTCTTGAAAAAGACATCTTCCCCTTTCTCGGTGACAAGCCCATCAACTCCATCCAGCCGCAAGACATCCTGCGCGTTCTCAGGATCATGGAGAACAGGGGTGCAACCGACCTTGCCCACAGGATGCACCAAGTCATTGGCCAGGTGTTCCGCTACGCCGTGGCGACCGGCAGGGCCGAGCGGGACAACTCCGCCGACCTGAAAGGTGCTCTCACACCAGTGCGCCACAAGCATCACGCCAGTCTGACAGATCCCAAAGACATCGCGCAACTTCTCCGGGCCATCGAGGGCTACCAGGGCTCTCATGTGGTCCGGTGTGCGCTGCGACTGTCTCCGCTCCTGTTCGTTCGACCTGGCGAACTGCGCCACGCGGAATGGGCGGAAGTCGACATCAAGGGCAGGGAATGGCGGATACCGGCCGAGAAGATGAAGATGAAGGTGCAGCACATCGTGCCATTGGCGAAGCAGGCCATTGCCATCATCGAGGATCTGCGCCCCCTGACCGGCGGCGGCAAATACCTGTTCCCAGGCAGGGTGTCGGCCCGGCCCATGTCGGAAAATACGATCAACGCGGCACTGCGCTATCTGGGATACGACACGCGGCAACAGCAGTGCGCCCACGGGTTCAGATCCATGGCCAGCACGCTTTTGAACGAGCAGGGGTGGAATCGTGACGCCATCGAGCGGCAGCTCGCGCACGCGGAACGGGACGGAGTACGGGCGGCCTACAACTTCGCGCAGTACCTGCCCGAGCGCAGGAAGATGATGCAGGCGTGGGCCGACTTTCTCGACAAACTGAGGGACGGGGCGAAGGTCATCCCCTTGCACCTCGTTGCTGGAGAGAAATAAATCTTCTCGGCTCATGCCCATGGTGGGCAAAGCCGAAATTCGGCCAAGCGAGGAGCTGGCACTCCCCGCCGGCCTAACCCCATGATACACTGGAGGTATCAAATGGCTACGACAGAACTACAGACCCAGGCGACCGAAGGCAATCTGTACGACCGTATTGAACGCGAATTGGGCGCAATCGGCGAGGCATCCATGAAGGCCCAACTCGTGGCAAAGCTCATCCGCGAGACCGAACTGAACCGCGATGAGCGCGAGACGGCGGCGCGGATACTTGACGAGGCCACGCGCGAAATTGCCGACCGCATCGCGGCCATTGAGGCCGTGGCCATGGCGACGAGCAAGTAGTCCCTTCCACCTTCAGGGCCGGGCGCACTGTCCGGTCCTGGATCTTCGCCAGCAGGTGAACCGTGAACCTCCCCGAATATGTTGACTCCTATGTGCGTGGCGTCCTGGAGCGTGAGCGGACCGCCATCGAGGATGAGCGCGCGGCGTGCCTGCGACGTATGGCCCAGGCGCGTGAGGCCGGGGCGCATCGACGCGTTGACGCCGAAAACAGATCCTTGGAGGCGCTGACCCACAGGGCGGCGGTTGTCCATCGCATCGGGACGGACCCCAGGATGCAAAGCGTTTTTGAGCACTTCGCCAAGGTGGATAACCTGCTCAACACGCCCATTTGGGCGTTCGTCGAGGACGTGGTGCGCGCCTGTAGGGACTTTGACGCCGAACAGCATGCCGTGGACTACCGGGAGAATCTTATTTCCGAGGTGAGCGAGACGGCCACGCGGCTGGAGGCCCTACTCCGGGAAGTCAACCTGGACCCGGCTATCGACGGGCAGTTCGAGGGCGCCGAGGCGTTGCAGGGCATCCTGCGCCAAGTGGTTCAGCATCGCACGCTTGCCCGTGAGGCGGCTATCCCGACCTACGCGGCCAAGGCCTCTAGGAAGGCGTCCAGGAAGTGGGAGGCCCTGCGCGGCGTCCTGTTCGCTATGAGCACCCGCGGATTCTCCATTCCACAATGGACGGATGGTTTTTTTAATGTGCTGGCAATAACCATGTCGGTGGCGACTGGCGAAGATGTTTCCAGGGACGATGCTTGCAAGGCGTTCAAGCAGGTTCAAAAAATTCTTTTAGAGGATAACACATAGGAATAAAAGGCAAAAGATATTCGAGCAAAAAATAACTTCCGAATATCTTTGAAACAGCGCGTTTTTTTTCGTTTTCAATGGACGTTCGCGGCTAATCCTGGCCCGGACGTCCATTTTACTTTCCGAGGTGAACCATGGAAGCGAAAAAGACCCAGGCCGAACAGATCCAGGCCCCCGTCCAGCAAGACCGCCTTGTGCGTCTCCCCGAAGTCTTGAAGATCATCCCCGTAAAAAAGTCCACTTGGTGGGACGGCGTGCGTGACGGACGCTACCCGCGTGGCATCAAATTGAGCCCGCGGACGACCGCGTGGAAACTGTCCGAGATTTACTCTTTGATTGATCGTCTCGACGCCGAAAGTCGGGCGTGAGGCGGGTGCAGCCATGAAAAAGCCAACATCGCCAGATACTCTCTGGCACTACAGCAAGGCCGGACACCTACAGTCTATCTTCGACTCTGGTGAACTCCGACTTGCCACAATAGGCGTGCCGTTGGGCGAGCGTCCAGCCCTATGGCTATCCTCTGACCCCAATCTTGAGTGGACCGCGTATCCCAAGGCGACCGTGCAGGAACTGGAAGAAAGCGCGTATCAGCCAGTGCATTTTTGCTTAAATCCGGCTGCACTGGAACGAGGAGATGTCCGTCTAGTGCCGTGGAAGAAACATCGCCAAAAAGGCGGCGTCACCCCTGCTTGGGCGCGGGCACTTGAAAAAGTGGCTCAAGACCTTGGTGCGAGCCACAGGAACTGGTGGTGCAGCTATGCGCCGATCAGCGTGGAGCACTTCTCCAAGGTCGAAATAATGGTCGGCGGAAAGTGGGTGCTGTTTGCCCATCGCGAGGTATGAGCCATGACCACAAAAAAAGAGAAACCCCCGAGGCATCGCACGCCGGGGGCTCAAAGAAGGATGAAAGGCAACCAAACAAGGAGTTTTGCCCCTGGAAGGAGGGCAACGTCTCCATGCCACGTCCTGCGGTGGTTGTCAACAGAAGTTGCGAGGGTGCGGCCGTGATTGACCTCAACAACGCTGGCGAACAGCGGCGACCGCTCCCGGCGGCGCAACGCGAACTTGACCAGCGCCCCAGGATCGAAAGCGCCCTGGCCGTGCTGGACCCGGATTGCGACCGGGATACATGGGTGCGCATTGGGCAGGCCATCCAGAACGAACTTGGCGAGGACGGCTTTGCCATCTGGGACGACTGGAGCCGGTCAGGTTCGAGTTACCGCGAATCATCGGCGCGGGAAACGTGGCGATCTTTTGGCCAGGGCCGCGGCATCACGGCTGGAACGCTCTTCAAGTTGGCCCAGGAATACGGCTGGTCCGACACAGTGCCGGCGCGGGAGATGAGCCCCGAGGAAGTGGAGGTCAGGCGGCGGTCCAGGGAAGAGGCGGCCAGGAAGAACGCAGAAGAGGCCGAGCGCGTCCAGGCCCAGGCGCGGGCGTGGTCGGCGGCCATCATCGCGACGGCGCAACCGGCGCGGCCCGACCATCCATACCTGGTGAGGAAAGGCGTATACCCTGCCCCGTCCATGTTGGAGATCGACGCGGCCGAGTTGCAGCGCATCCTTGGGTACCCCCCCCAAGCCGACGGCGAACCACTGGCCGGGCGCGTGCTGGTCATCCCCCTGGAGAGGTTCGACGGGACAGGACCCTGCACCGTGGAATTGGTTGACGAGTCCGGGCGCAAGGCGGCGCTTGCCGGGAGAGGGACAAAAACGGGCGCCCATGGACGGCTGGACGGCTTCCAGGGAGTGCCGGACATGGTAGTTGTCGGTGAAGGCGGGACCACGACTTTGGCCACCCTGGCCGCGCTGCGCGGGCACAATACGGCCGCCTTCATGACCTCATCCAACTCCAACATGCCGACCGTGGCCAAGGCCATCCGGGCGCAATACCCGGGGGCGCGCATCATCATCTTGGCCGACCTGGTGAAGGCCACGGGCGAACCGGACCCGAAGGCGGTCGAAGCCGCGCAGGCGGTGAACGGCTCCTTGGCCGTGCCCGACTTCGGGCCAGACCGGAAATACGACGACAAGGACTTCAACGACCTGGCCAGCGCTCCGGCTCATGGCCTGGACGCGGTATATCGGTGCATCGAGGCGGCCCTGGCGGCGAAAAAGTCCAAACGCAAAGCGCTGCGATATGATGACCTCATGGCCCTGTCGGACGTTGAATGGATCATAAAAAACATCATGGCGGAGAGGAGCGTGGGTATTGTGTACGGACTTTCCGCCGTCGGGAAGAGCTTCCTCATGGTGGATATGGCGGCGGACATCCAAGAGGGCCGAGAGTGGTTCGGATTCCGCACCAAGCAAAAGCAGGTAGTCTATGCCTGCCTGGAAGGGCAGCACGGATACAAGCGGCGAGTGCAGGCATGGGCGCAATATCACAACCGGCGCTACCCTGGCGTCGTGTTTTCTCCCGACCCCATGGACATACGGACAAAGGAAGACACGGACGACCTGATTGCATTTGTCCTTGAAGAGGTCGGGCCCGGCGCGGTGGTTATCGTGGACACGCTGAACCGGGCGGCCCCTGGCCTGGAGGAGAACGGGTCCGTCGATTACGGCCTGATCCTGGCCAGTGCAACGCGGATTGCCCAGGCCGTGGAAGGGTCTGTTTGTTTTGTGGGGCATCCCGGCAAGAACACGGACAAGGGCTTCCGTGGGCACTACTCCATGTTTGCGGGCGTGGATATGGTCCTTGAAGTGGAGGAGGCGAACAAGTCTGAACTGCTTTTTTCCTGGAACACCAGAAAGGTGAAAGACGGACGCGACGACATAGTGAAGCACTTCCGGCGGGAGGTTGTCGAACTTGGCCAAGATGCAGATGGCGATCCGGTGACAAGCTGCGTCGTCTACCCAGACCCAGAGGCGGACAGCGAGGGGGCCAAGGAAAAAGTGAAGACTCCGACCATCACGCCAGTGAACCGCGAACGCTTCGAGAGGTTCCGCCAAGCCGCCATGGAGAGAGGCTTCCTTGACGACTCCGGCGCGTTCATCGGCATCGACCGGGGAACCTGGCGGGAACATCATCAAGAAAACCATCCGAACCCAAAGGGAACGAATGCAACGAGGGCGGCCTTCAACGACGCGGTGATCGGCCTCAAGAAAAGCCTTCTCATTTGCGAGACCGCCGACGGACTCTTTCAGTTCGGCGGCCCAGGTGCGAAAACACAGGCCGCCATTATCGGTGAGGCAATCCGCGCAAGACGTGGGTGGTCTGAGTGACCGAAGAAGCGAAGAAAACCGAAGAATCTTCGAAGAATCTTCGCACGCGAGAGACCGAAGAACCGAAGAAGGCGAAGAACCCCCCTATAGGGGGGTCTTCGTTCTTCGCTTCGCGTCGGGGCAACTGGCCAGGGGAAGAAAAAGAAAAAATCTCTCCCTCCATGGCGAAAACCTTCACGGGCGGCGTGACCGCACCGGCATGATAGGAGAAGGAACATGGAAAAATTCGAAGTCGAAGGCGCGCTACTCGTGCACGGAATCACGCTACTTACCCGCCACGGTCGGCTGAACGAGATCAGAGAGATGATCGACTTTGCCGACTTGGCGAAAACGCAAGGCGTGGCGAAATACGTTTCAGCCGTCTGGTATGACTCGAACGCATCCGTTGCCGAAATTGAGTGTCACATCACGCCGGAACCCTGCGACCCGGTTTTCAACGCGGTTGAGGCCGTAGCCTTGCGCACGCTGACCACGTTCCGCATCGAGGGCGACACGGGCGATTATCAATGGGGCAGGCGGAAACCACGTCCACGGGCTGGCGCTCCAGTGCCCGGCGCTTGGCATGAATGGGCGAGACGATGACAGACCCCTTTACCCAAATACCTCTCCCCGACGACAAGGGCACGCTTTTGAAGTTGTCCTTCCTGGCGGCCCTGGCCAGGGAAAACGAGATCCACTTCCGAGTAGTCGGCGGGTGGGTGCTGCCCCTGGCAAGCCTCCCCTGGTGCCCCAGGAAGGCGCGGGCGCTGCGGGTGGCTCTCTACCATGCGGAGAGGTGCCGGGGCGTCCTGCAGGCCCACGCGGCGGCGTTCCCGGCCATGAGCAGGACCGAGGCCGAGGCGTGGGTGGCGGACATGCGCCGGCACCATGGGAAGGGTGCGTGCTGGTGGTCGCCATCCGTGGCCGGGATTGCCTGGTCAATCTGCAACATGGTGGAGGCGTGAGATGGGCGCTGTTTGGGTGCCGGCCGCAAGGCTGGTTGAAACCGTTGGCGAGGAAGCGGCCGCAATCCTGCTCAGGGAAAAGACATCCCGGCCCCTGTACATCCGCGCGCGAGCGCCGCATCCGGCCCTGGTGGAGTTGATAGGCGCCGGGCCTGCTGCAGCCCTCTCCGAGGCCTACGGCGGGTTCGATATTCTCTTGCCCACGGTGGCCATCCGCCCGGAGCCCCGCAAGGTCCGCGTGGCCGAACTGCTGGAGGCTGGCGCGTCTATCCGTGAGGTCGCGGCCGAGGTCGGCGTTTCGGCGCGGTTCGTGGCCGAGGTCAAGCGCGACCTCGGGTTATCCAGGCCCAGGCTGAAGGCCAAGGTAGGGCGGCGGGTCATTGAGGACATGCTCAAGGCCGGGCGCAAGGACGCGGAGATTGCCCGGGCGTGCGCGGTGACGGAGCGGCACGTTAGGGGCGTGCGGCTGGCCCTCCAGCGCGGCGCGCAGGCCTGACCCAGGCCCGGGGGGTGCGAATCTTGGCGTCCTTCCGCCCAAGACCGGCGTGCCCTCTCTTTTTTTCGTGTCGTCAAAATCAGGGCTGATTTGGGCCATGGTTCGCATAGATTTTTTTGATAGGTGCGACCGGAGACCCCGCGAACAGGTTCGAGGGGTTTTTTTGTCTGACTAGGCGGCATTGTCTGCCCATGGAGACCGAAATGGAAAAAACGAGACACACAATCAGACTGAGCCAGGACACGGCCAAGCGCCTGAAGGTTGAGGCCGCCAAGGCTGGCCTGCCACAGGGTGAATTGCTCGAAGCTCTCCTGCTCATGGTGGAGCGCGGGCAGTTGACCGAGGCGGACCTGGCCCGCGCCCTGACGGAACACAACCTGCGCGGGAATAGCCTCCCGCAAGGCGGCCCCCGATGAGCGCCCGGCTATCCGCGCGTGAGTTGCTGGCCCGGGCCGAGTCCGAGGCACTGGCCAGGCAGAAGGCCGGCAAGCCCGTCCTGACAAGCCCCGCTCCCGTCTTCGACGCGGCCCGAGGTGCGGCCACGGTCTACGTCTACGACGCCATCGGCTCGTGGTACGGCATTGACCCCAAGACATGGGTTCCCGAGTTCGCCGCCATCAAGGCCAAGACCATCCATTTGCGCATCAACTCTCCGGGCGGTTCCGTGTTCGACGCAGAGACGATCCGCACGGCCATTGCGCAGCATCCTGCCAATGTCATCGCCCATATTGACGGGCTCTGCGCGTCGGCAGCTACGGGCCTGGCCATCGCTGCCAACGAGGTGGAAATGGCGTCCGGTGGCGCGTTCATGATCCACAACGCGTGGGGCGTCTGCGCTGGCGGTGAATTAGAGATGCTGGATTATGCGGCCCTGCTTCGCCAGACCACGGGCAACATCGTGCAGACCTACCGGGCCAGGACCGGGAAGGATGAGAAGCAGATTCGCGCGTGGATGGACGCCGAGACGTGGTTCACGGCCGAAGAGGCAAAGCGTCATGGATTCGTGGACAGGATTTTCACGCCCGGACAGGCATCTGGTCAGGACAGGGAACGACGCGAACGCGCCCTGCAGCTCGCGGCCCTTCAAGCGAAAATTTAACGCACCTCACATCAAAGGAGTCCAAAATGCATCTTGAAACGATTTTAGCGCGACAGGAACAGGTCCTCGACAAAGCCCGCGCCCTGCAGGAAAAAGACGACTTCACCCCCGGCGACCAGACCCGCTTTGACGCCCTCATGGATGAGGCAAACAAGTTAGCCCAGCAGGCGGCCAACTATCGCCGGTTGAACGGTCTCTCCGACCCCGCCGACGCCCTGGCCGTGGCCAACCAAGCCAACGGTTTTTATGGTGACGTCAGTATCACCCGGCAGCCCGCGACCTACAAGAACCTTGGCGAACAGATGATGGACGTGATGGAGATGACCCTGGACGGGCGCGGCGCTCCCCGGGCCCGTGAGCGCTACCAGCAGGTCGTGAACGCTGCCGGCGGCAACACCGGCACCCCTTCCGAGGGTGGCTATTTGGTGGAGACCGACAAGGCCGCCGACATCGCCACAACGGCCATCCAGACTGGCGTTTTTTCCTCCCGGTGCTCCATCCAGCCCATCGGCCCGAACGCGGACAGCTATTCCTACCTGGCGGCCGATGATCGTGACCGCAGCGACGGCAAAATCAACGGCGTGAGCGTCTACAGAAAGGGCGAAGCCGACACGATGCAGGACGGTGGCAAGGCGAAGTTGAACGAGCGCGAATTGCGCCTCGAGGACCTCTACGGTCTGGTCTACGTCACGAACCGGATGCTCCGGGACGCGCCCGCCATGGCCGCCTATACGAAGCGCGTGCTTCGGCAGCAGCTTTCCTTCCGCCTGGATAAGGAAATCTGGGAAGGCAACGGCGCGGGGCAGTGCCTCGGTGTTACGAAATCAGATCTTCCCGTGACCGTGGCCAAGGAAACCAGCCAGACCGCGGGAACCATCAACGCGACCAACGTGGTGAAGATGATGGGCCGCTTCAGGGGCAACCTGCGCAGCGCGGCCTGGTTCGTGAATCAGGACTGTCTGACCCAGTTCCCGCTCATGACCATTGGTGACAAGCCCGTCTATACGCCCGACTTCCGGGGCAACCCCTTCGGCGCCCTGTTCAGCTTGCCGATTGTGCCGGTGGAGTTCTGCGCGACCTTGGGCAGCCTCGGTGACATCGTGTTGGCCGACTGGTCGGAATATCTGCTCATCACCAAGGGCGGAGTAGAGGAAGCGGAAAGCATCCATGTGAAGTTCCTGACCGATGAAACCGCCTTCCGGTTCATCATGCGGAACAATGGCCAGCCGCTTCACGATAAGCCCATCACGCCCTTGAACGGCAGCAACACGCTCTCTCCGTTCGTGATGCTGGCCGCAAGGACCGAGTAGGAGGACGCCATGAACCTGATTGAAAAAGTGAAGATCGTCGAGGCCATCGCCCCCCAAGCGGGGGCGGCCATCACCGGCGACTATGTGAGCTTGAAAAAGGCCGGGCATGTGACCGTGGTTGTCGACATCGCCCAGGGTTACGCCGACCCCGTGGCCATCACGATCGAGCAGGCCACGAAGGTGGACGGCACCGGCTCCAAGCCCCTAGCCGTGGACGTGCCGATTTACCTGGTCGCCGACGCGGCCACGAGTGACGCTTGGGTGCGTCAGACGGATGACGTGGAGTTCACGACTTCGGCGACCCTGAAGCACAAGCTCGTTGCGTTCGAGATCGACGCCAGCGCGCTGGACGTGGCCGGCGGGTTCGACTGCGTGACCGTGAAGACGGCGGCCAGCAACGCGCTGAACCTGACCCAGGCCTACTACGTGCTGTCTGATCTTCGCTACGGCGTGGGCGCGTCGGTCATTGTGGACTAAGAAATTTCCTGCGCGGGCCTGCAGTTCTGCGCTGGAATGTCCGTTTACTCCGGACCATCAAACCAAGGCGCGGCGCTTGGAGCAAAGCGTGGAGGTTTGAGCCCGCCTCGGATGAGAGCCGTCCGGGGCGGGTTTTTTGATTATGGGGTGTACTGATTAGAAGTCTGGGCCGTGAGGTGGTTTCTCTGTTTCCACCCGCGGGCGATTTTTTCTAGGGGGTGCAAGTTGCGCGTGACCCTTCCGTGAGCACTTAAGATAATGCGATTTTGGATTTCTGACAATTTTTTGATTTTTCAGAAGTCAAGGGGGTTACATTTTTTTCAAAATAGATATAGCGCCGCCGGGATGGCAATGCTTGAACTTGAAGGTGCCCATGGAACAACCGCAAGCAGGGCTGAAAGCATCAGTAGGTCTGGCTTTCGGCTCGGTTCATTTGCTCTTTGGGGGGAAGGTGTTTATTTTTTTCATCGACAACCTGAAGGGCAGGACGAAGCCAAAAAATGGTATAGAAAAAGTCTCCAATCAGGTAGCTATAATTCGGATGAAGACAAATCATGTATTGTGATTTATGCTTTTATCAGGTTAAATGAGGAAAACTTTTTCGATGTCCTGCACCCTGAGGTCGTACCTGTTTACAATCGATTACTTGATGAAATACGGGGACGAAAATATTCTTCGGAACAAAAAAATTTCATTCGTGACAAGTGGTTGCGCGGATATGAACAAATCCAAGGTAAGCCAATTAAAGTATTCTGTAGCTCAATTCCAGTACCTGAAAAAATTTTCAAACCTAACCGCGAAGCAAAATGTATTGCGAAGTGCTATAACAGGATTTCTTTCTAGTGCTGGATTCGGGAGTATAGTTTTACCGCTGATTAATATGAATGTACTGGCCGAACAGGGAATGAAAGATGTCAAGATTCACGAAGTGCACGATTAGAATCTGATCCGCATACAAACCATAAGAACCCCGCTCCGGCGGGGTTTCTTTTTTTATACGCGGGAGGCCCGGCCCATGGCCCCGCCACAAACCGCACAGCGACGAGCGGAACGCGACTGCAGGGCACCGCACCATGGACAGGACACAGGCGCCTGAGAATGGTGAATTTTGAGGCTCACAGCGACAACGGCAGCGAGCGCGAGGATGATGGTCAAGGTCATGGCCGCGGCCATAGCACGAATCCATGCCCGTGGCCAGCCCGCCCGCCCGTCAGACGTCACCCCGTCCACAACCTCGGCCAGGCCTTCACGTCTGACACTCGCCACCCTGGATTCGTGTCTCAAAGTGAGATTCTCATTCATTGAGTTTTTCGATTTTCGGGCGAAAATTTCCTGATTCATGTTTTATTTCAAAAATATGCATTTTTTGTATATTTTGCATACATGTGCCCGTTTGCAATGCTCGAAAAGTAAGTAAATACAAAATGTTGACGTTATGTTCGAGTCTCGCCTCCCACAAGCACAAGGCCCAGCCGCGATTTGATCGCTGCTGGGCCTTTTCGCGCCGCACACCCGCCTGCCCGTGATCTGCGATTCGTCAACGGAAGACGTGACCCTATTTTCTGGCCCGCGAACTGGAGCAGGACTTCGAGTGGGCCAGGAGCGGATCCGGGTCTCCCGGATGCTGGCCCGCGGGGCCCCGCGCAGTCAAGGCGGGCGGCCCTCAAGACGCCCATTTACAGATCCCCCGACTGTCCGTATGTGGGCATGCCCTGGGTCGGGCACTTCCCCCGATCCCCGAGGGAGCGCGCAACGAGCTCCCCCATGACCCCAGCCCCCGGGCCCGGGAATGGATCGACCCTTCTCATCCCCGAGAGATCTCGCACATACCGGCGCCATCCGCCGACGTTCACGCCGGATGACGCACTGGAGCGTTGTTCATGCGTTTTCGTTCCGTCTCGTTCTGGGGTCCGGTCCTCTCCGTGATGCTCATCGCCGCGGCCACGCGCTTCCTGGGCCAGGAGCTCAGCCATGTCAGCATCGGCCAGATCCAGGCCGCCCTGGCGGGCATGCCCGGCCGCAGCGTGCTGCTGGCCCTGGCCCTGGCCGTGCTCAACTACGCCGTGCTGGCCGGCTACGAGCATTTCGCCTGCCGCTACGCCGGGGTGCCGCAACCCCTGAAGCGCATCGCCATCTCGTCCTTCATCGGCAACGCCTTCGCCAACACCCTGGGCTTCTCCTTCCTGTCCGGAAGCTCCATCAAGTTCCGCCTCTACTCCGCCTGGGGTCTGACCCCGGCCGACGTGGGTCGCATCACCATCTTCACCACCGTCAGCCTCTGGCTGGGGCTGGTGGGCCTGGGGGGCCTGGCCCTGCTCCTCAGCCCCGAGGCGGCCGGCACCCTGGCCCTGGGCAGCGACATCCTGGGCGCCGGCCTGGCCGCCATCCCCGTGCTCTATGTCCTGGCCTCCACCCGCTGGCGCGAGCCGGTCTCCATCCTCGGCTTCCACATCCCGGCCCCGGGGACGCAAACGGCCCTTGTGCAGGTCGCCTTCTCCGTGCTGGACTGAGGTCTCTCGGGCCTCATCCTCTACGCCCTCCTGCCCGACGATCCGGGCCTGACGACCTTCTTCATCCGCTTCATGCTGGCCCAGCTGGCCGGGGTCATGAGCCAGGCGCCGGGAGGGGTGGGGGTCTTCGAGACGGCCTTCATGCTCCTGACCCCGGACGGGGACAACGGGCAGCTCTTCGCCGCCCTCCTGGCCTACCGCTTCATCTACTACCTCCTGCCCCTGGTCCTGGCCGCCCTGACCCTGGCCGTCCGGGAGCTGTTCGAGACCGTGCCGGTGCTGCGCCTGCTGGTCCACGCCGGCATCCGCTGGAGCGCGACCCTGGTGCCGCAGACCCTGGCCGTGCTGACCTTCACCGCCGGCGCGGTGCTGCTGCTGTCCGGCGCCACCCCGGCCCTGGCCTCGCGCCTACTCTTGGTGACCAGCCACCTGCCCGGCCCTGTGGTCGGGGGCTCCCACATGATGGGCAGCATCGTGGGCATGTTCCTGCTCTTCCTGTCCCGCGGCATCCAGCGCCGCCTGGACGTGGCCTTCCACCTGACGGTCGTCATGCTGGCCCTGGGCATGCTGGCCGCCCTGCTGCGCGGCGGCGACTACGAGGAGGCCCTGATCCTGGGTTGCGTCCTGCTCCTGGTGCTGCCCAACCGCAGGCGGTTCTCGCGTCCTCGAGCCTGTTCTCGGACCGCTTCACGCCGGGCTGGATCGCGGCCATGGCCCTGGTCCTGGCGGCCACCACCGGCCTGGCCCTCTATTCCTACCGGCACGCCGGACAGTCCGGCGAGTTCTGGGTGAACTTCACCACCGACGGCTCCATCCCCAACGTGGTCCGCGCCTGGGTCGGCGCGGGGGCGGCCGGGCTGTGCCTGGCGGTCATGCGCCTCATGGCCCCGGCCCCCTACCGCCCGGCCCCGGTCACCCCCGAGGAGGAGGCCCTGGTCCGCGAGATCGCGGCCACGTGCCCGCACACCAGGGCGAACCTGGCCCTGCTGGGCGACAAGATGTTCATGATCGCGCAGAGCCGCGAGTCCTTCCTCATGTTCGGCGTCATGGGGCGAACCTGGGTGACCATGGGCCCGCCCGTGGGCCGCGAGGAGGACGCCCCGGAACTCATCTGGCAGTTCCGTGAGGCCTGCGACCGGCACTGCGGCCGCCCCGTGTTCTACGGCATCCCCCAGAGCCGCCTGCCCCTGTTCTGGGACACGGGCCTGAACCTCCTCAAGATCGGCGAGGAGGCCCTGGTCGACCTGCCGTCCTTCCACCTGAACGGCGCGTCCCGCCAGGGGCTGCGGTACAAGAAGAACAACCTGGAGAAGAACGGCTGCACGTTCGAGGTCGTCCCGCCCGAGGGCTACCCGGCCATCAGGCCGAGGCGGACCCTTTCATGGCCGCCGGCGACGTGTGGGGCTTCGTGCAGGGCATGCGCGGCGTGGGGCTGCACGTCCTGCCGGGGGCTGACGGGTACGCCGATCCGGCCCTGTGGCGGGGCCGGCTGGCGCTGGCTCTGAAAGCGGCGGCCTCCAGGCGGCCGGAGCCTTCCCTGGTCCGGCCCGGCGGAGTGGGGGATCTGCCGCTGGTCGAGGTCCGCCCCTCGGACCCGGCCACAGGCACCCTGGCCATCCTCGTCACCGGCGACGGCGGCTGGGCCGGCATCGACAAGGACATCGCGGCCATCCTGGCCAAGAACGGCATCGGCGTCATCGGCCTCGACTCCATGAAATATTTCTGGACCAGGCGCACGCCCGAGGACGCCGGGGCCGACCTGGCCAGGATCATGCGCCACTACCTGGCGGCCTGGGGCGGGAAGGACTTCTCCCTGGTCGGCTTCTCCCTGGGGGCCGACGCCCTGCCGCCCATGATCGCCAACCTGCCGCCGGACCTCTGCCGCACGGTCCGGCAGGTCGCCCTGCTGGCCCCGAGCCGGAGCGTGGAGTTGGAGTTCCACGTCTCCGACTGGATCCACGACGACGAGGCCGCCCGGGACATCGCCCTGCTGCCCGAGGTGCGCCGGATCCAGCCCGTGCACCTGCTCTGCGTCCAGGGCCGCGACGAAACGTCCTCCCTGTGCGCGGATCTGTCACCCGAAGAGGCCACGATCCGGTCCCTGCCCGGCTCCCACCATTTCGACGGCGACTACGCCGGGGCGGCGGCCCTCATCCTGGAGCACCTGCGCCAGCCATGAAAAGAACCGCCTGCCCCCAAGCGGAGGCAGGTGGTTCTTTTCATCCCGAACAAGAAGGCGAAGGGTGGCTATAACGGCCTGGTAGATGTAGGGTACCAGAAGCATTTCAGGGTTAACCACGGAGACAATGAATTTGCCAATGAGCGTAGCCATATCAATGGCATAGAGAGCTTTTGGGGCTACTCGAAAACTCGCCTTGCCAAGTTCAGAGGTGTCAGCAAGGCAACCTTTTTCCTGCATTTGAAAGAATGCGAATTTCGATTTAACAATAGGGGCCAGAACATCTACAAAGTCCTGCTCAAAATCATCAGGACAAACCCGCTGTTCTAGTCATGACCCTTAAAAATAATTCAGCATTATTTGATAACTGACGAATTTTCTTATGGGTTTTGGGGAGCTTCTTTGTAAGCGCTCACCTGTCCGCATCTATCCATAAATTTTTCATGTGAGATAATGGGCCTCCAATTCAAGGAGGTCTTCATGAAATCTCAATTTGCACAGAATCACGCGGCACGCTGGATGGCGCAT
>JAAYCS010000040.1 GCA_012729655.1 Desulfovibrionales bacterium
GCAGTATTGTTCCGCCCCTGTGAATGATACCGCCAACATCACGGGCGCCCAGGGGACGGAAGTCACCCTCCAGAAGACCCTCGAAACCCCTCATGATGCCTACTACCTCTATTCCTCTGGCAATGGCGGTCCTGGCCGCCGCCCTGGTCGCGGCGTTCATACCGGGAGAATCACCCCCGCTTGTAAGAATGGCAATCTTTTTCAAATCAGCCATGATCCAGCCTCCTTCCACATCACAACATACGATAAACTCAAACAGAGCCAAAAGCCAATGTGCAGATACAAAAAAAGGGGAGCGATCAACGCTCCCCGCACCTGTTTTCTGTTTTGGGAATACTATTGCTGCTGCAGTTCCTTCATTCTTGCCTCAATGGTAGATATCTCGGCGTTCAGTTCACCAAGCCGCTGCTCGCACTCCTCTTTCTCCCTGTTCAGGTTGGCAAGGCGCTTGATAAGGCGATCCATCTCAAGCCTGCTCCCGGCCTGTCCGCCGTACAGGCGTGAGGGGTCGTCGTTGCCCACTTCCCATATAAAGTCCACATTCACGGGTTTGACGGCCATGCTGATACCGCCGCTAACAACCACCTTGACACTGCCCACACCCTCAAGGAGATCCTTGCCGGTTTTTTCGTCGAAGCGCGGGAAGTAGACCATGCCATCTATCTTTTCGGTGACCCCGAAGTTGAATCGAGGGTCGAAATCCACAGGGTCGTAGCGCTTTTTCCCGATCCATATCCATACCTGCTGACCGAATGGAGCCAGGTGAAGTGTGGGGCCCATCACCTCGAACTGGAATTTAACCGGAATGGTATCGTCGAGTCTGAGAGTCTTGAGCAGCTGGTACTTGTGCATCTCGAGTTCGTCTGCTGTCCAGAGATTCTTTTCAGCCTCGCTCTGCACCAGGGCTTCTATGTACTCCGAAGAGTAATAGGTAACTGTGATAGCGATGGTTTCGCCGGCATCGGAAAATTTTTGTGTTTTCTGCCACCGGTTCAAGACTTCATCGTAAGGCGCGGCCCATGCCGCTGCTGAAAAAACAAAAATTGCGACCCCGGCCAGGCCGGATATCAAGGTTTTGCGCATCCCCAGATCACTCCAGTCAAAAAAAATGGGACGGGAGCAAAGCTCCCGTCCCAAGTATAGCACGATGGTCTAGAAGAATACTACAGTGCGGAGGAAGACAGTGTCGTCGTCCCGATCGCCGCCGAGCGTGTCGTAACCGAGCTCGAATGCCAGGTTCGGCGTGTACCAGTAGGTCACAGCTGCCGTCCAGTTGTCATACGCAATATAATCGGAGTCTACATCCAGATAGCGGACGTAGGTTCCCCACTTGTCGTTCCACTTCTGCATGGCAAGGACGTTGATGATCGTAGTATCATCAACTACCTGAGCAAATTCGTTGACGAAGGAATCAGACCTCTTCCAGCCGTAAGGAGAATTGCCGTTGGGGAACACGAAACCTCCGTCAATCTGCGCATACTCGATCCATAGGCTCGTGAAGCCGAGCGTATCCTGATCGACTGTGAGGATCGCCTTCCATGCATTGGGAGAATCCTCTCCGGGGCCGCCGTCGTAGCTGTTGAGAGCCTGCCATGCCGGATCGTTATCCTGCATGAAGTACTGCGCCTTGAGAGCTATTCCTGGTGTGAAGTTTACGATCAGGTCCGCCCAGAGGGTCGCGGTGTCAGCAGCAAGAGTGTATCCGCCTTCATCATACAGGCCATAGAAGTAGAATGCATCGCTAGGAGCCCCGATCGGCCTCCAGTACTCGTTCCTCCAGAAGGAAACCTCAGCATCGTCCTCGTAGTCGTACTTCATGTAGTTGACGGCCATGCTGAACATCTCGTTAAAGTTGAAGTTGAGCCTTGCGCCGTAGAGGTAACGATCGCTTGCGAGACCTGCGCTGGCCCAGTATTCCTCGTACCTGGTACCAGTAAAGAAGTAGTCGTAATCATCATCATCATCGTAAATATCGGCGAAGCTTCCAAGGTTCTTATTTTCTTCATGTGCGACGTAGAGGCTGAAATCACCCATGGCGAACGCCTTGTTAAAGAGCACAGCGGTGTCGGCACGGAAGTCGGTGATGTAGGCGTCGTTCATGTTGAAGTACCACCAGTCACCGGCGTAGAAGTCGCCTTCCCAGTCATTCCAGAAACGGCCCACCGTTGCCGTGGTGTCCCAAGGTAACTTGATGGTCAGGTATGCGAGTTCGATCTTCAGGTCGTCTCCGCCGCCGCCCTGCAGACGCACGTTCAGGGTGACCTTGTCATCGACATACTTCTTGATGTTCCAGCGGAAACGGTTGACCGACCACTGGTCATCATCGTCGTTGAAGTCCATATAGACGCGGAAATAGCCGCCGAACTGCCAGCCGCCGATGCGATCCTCGAGGAGTGCGACTCTGCTGTCGAGCTCGTCGACCTTCACGCCGAGGGCATCAAGTTCGTCCTTGAACTCTACAACGAGCTTCTTGAGGAGTTCCAGGTCCTGCTTGGAGGCCTTGTTCATGTCGACATAGGCAAGGGCGCGGGCCACGACGGAGGCCATCTCGTAACGGGTGGCCTTCCACTCGCCCTTGAAGGCGCCATCCGGATAACCGGAGACTACGCCTCTGGAGGCAA
>JAAYCS010000041.1 GCA_012729655.1 Desulfovibrionales bacterium
GGCGTGGTATCGGGTTACCCCGATGGCGCCTTCAAGGGCGAGTGGAAGGCCACCCGTTACGAGATGGCCTCCGTAGTAGCAAGAGCGCTGGCCTATGTGGACATGAACAAGGCCTCCAAGCAGGACCTGGAGCTCCTGAAGAAGCTCGTAGTGGAGTTCAAGGACGAGCTTGACGCCCTGGGCGTGAAGGTCGACGAGCTTGACAGCAGGGTAGCCGTACTCGAGGAAGGCGTAGGCGGCTGGAAGATCAGCGGTTACTTCCGTACCCAGTGGAACTGGTCCGATGACAACGCCGTGGACCCGGGTTGGGGTAATCTCTGGGGTGTAGACCAGGACACTGACTGGCAGACCGCCCGTTGGCGCCTTAACCTTGCCAAGTATGTCGACGAGAAGGTCTCCTTCTATGGCCGCCTGCAGAGCAACACCGCAGGAGCCAGCCCGGTTGTCGAACTGGCTTATATGACCATTAAGTTCCCATGGGACATCACCGCCACTGTGGGTAGGTTCTGGCTCGACTGGGAAGGCGACTTCTACGTGACCGACTTTGCCGGATGGAGCATGAACGATGCATGGATCACCGACATCAGGCTGAACTCTGCCATGGCATTCCAGAAGCCCTTCGGAATGGGCGAGTTCCAGTTTGTTGTGGGGCATGAGGAAGACTATGGTCTCTACACGGCAGCTGACGACTTCCTTAGTATCGGCCCAGGTACTGATTTTTCAAGCGACACTTACGTATGGGGCGCCAGGCTTGCCTTCAACTTCAACGAACAGTTCCGTATGTCTGCCAACTACTTCAAATGGGATTTCTTCATGGCTAACGCTGATGTTGCCACTCTCTGGGGAGACCTGGTGTTTGACTTCACCCCTGGCATTGCGTTCAAGGGGCAGTACTTCATGCAGGATCTTGACGCCGGGATTGCCGTTACGGGTGAAGATTCACCGAAAGCCTGGAAGGCTATCCTTGATGTAGACCAGGATGTTCTTGGCGGCTTCACCAGCCTTTGGATCGAGTATGCCCAGATTGATAATAATTTCCTCTTCATGTGGGCCGATCCGTATGCATGGGGAGCTGGCTACAGCGGGGTTACCGTTTCGAAGTACCTCGCCGGCACTGGGATGGGAGTCACCGTTGGTGACACCAATGTGCTGAATATCGTTGCCAAGCAGCAGTGGAACGAGCAGTGGTGGACCTACGTCCGTTACATCAATGCCGATGGCGATATCGATCCATTCGACTACTCCGGATGGACCGTAAGCGTCCGCTACAACTACACCCCGAACATGTTCTTCGAGCTCGGGTATGACAAGATCGACAATGACGCGATGGATGCTAACGGTTTCGACGACAACGTGATCTTCTTCCGTACCTTCGTAAGCTTCTAGTCGTCGATTGCATAGTTCGTAACCATTACCACTTACAAGGGGGGGCCCGGAAGGGCTTCCCCTTGTTTTTTTAAGAGAGAGACCCGAGATAGTTCGGGGACGGAAAGCTCCAGGATAACGGAGACAATTCCCCCAGGAAAAAAGATCGCCTTATTTGAGTTGAATGGCTGTGAAAGGCTCTTCCATCCGCCGTAAAGGAAAGAAGAATTAACGATCGATAATAGGTAGATATCGTCTACGGGAACGACAACGGGATCTCCTTCCGAGCCTTCGTGAGCTTTCAGGTCATTATGTTATACTTGGGCCGTGAGCGTGCGCTCTCGCCCCATTCTTTTATTTCGACAGGAGTGATCGGGGAATGCGGAAGATTTGGATCCTGGGACTTGCCGGCATCCTTGCACTGGTTTTCTCTGCAGCAATCTGGGCGGCTCCCTATGATGAGGTTCTTAAACGCTGGCAGAAGACCAGGGAGTTTGCCGATATCGGGGACGAGATCAAGATCACTGCAACCTATTTCTCGGCGGAGTATATTGAGGCACTGGTCCAGAAGGAGGCCGACGACAACCTCTGGACTGCCGATGAACTGGAGATGCACAAGTACCAGCTTCTGAAAACTCTTAACCTTGATGAGACAATTCCGGTCAGGCTTGAATTCGTAGTTAGAGGTTCATCGGTTCACATGTCGCCCTTCGGCGAACAGGTCTGGTTGTGGGTTGGAGGCAAGCGGTATAAACCCGTGGAGTTTGACCCAAGGTTCAATTTCAAGATCTCCGATAAGCGGGAAGGGATGGTCTATTTCCCCCGTTTTGACGAAAAGACAGGAAAGGATCTTCTTGCCGGATCCAAGAGTGTGAAGCTTGAACTCAGCGGTGGTATAAGCCATGCTATCAGGGCCATGGCGGTCGATTTTATTTGGGATGTTGTGCACGATGACCCCGAGAGGCTCTTTGCCGGGCAGTCGGGTGCAAGGCTTGAGATGGACAGGCTTATCAAACGTCTTGCCAGGCTGAACCAGGAAAAAGATGAATGCGAACAGAAACTGAACGAACTTGACTCGGAGATCGCGACTATAGAGGCTCGAATGAAGGAGCTTCAGGTGCAATAGTTTCCAGGTTGTTTTGATCAAGAGCGGGGAGCGGTTTTCGCTCCCCGCTTTTTTATAGCCTGGTATTGGATTTCGGGGATGTTTGAGTTTATTGTATCTTCAGTTGCGGGAAGGAGGTCGGGCCATGGCAGAACTGAAAAAGATCGCCA
>JAAYCS010000042.1 GCA_012729655.1 Desulfovibrionales bacterium
GCGCAGGGTAGGCAGGGGGAGTGTCTGATGCGGTACTATTGGTGGTATTTCCCAGAATGATATGACTGGCAAGCAGGATGCCTCCCTCAGCAAACGTCACAGCACGCGTCATGCTGTTCTTCAATTCCCGGATATTGCCGGGCCAATCGTAACGCAAAAGTTTGTCCAGAGCCCCACGACTCAGGTCTATGGCAGGCTTGTTCTGACTTTGAGTGGTTTCTGTCAGGAAGTAGTGGACGAGGAGAGGAAGATCTTCCTTGCGCTGCCGCAGGGGTGGGGTGCTGATGGTGATGACTGCCAACCGGTAATTGAGATCTTCCCGGAATGTGCCGTTTTTAACGCATTCCAACAGGTCGACATTGGTTGCGGCAATGACCCGCGCATCGAAGGGTACGTCCTGGTCGCTGCCCAGGGGACGGATATGGCGGACGGACAAGGCTCTGAGCAGGGCTTGCTGGACCTTTGGTGAGGCATTGCCGATTTCGTCCAGGTGCAGTGTGCCGGAGGATGCGGCCAGAAAAGCCCCCTTCCGGTCGGTCTTGGCTTCGGAAAATGCCCCTTTCACATGTCCGAACAGGGCATCAAGCAGGAGATTCTCATCCAGCGCCCCGCAATTGATGGAGATGAATGGGCCGCCAGCCCTGGGGCTGCTGCGGTGGATGGCCTCCGCGGCAAGCTCTTTGCCTGTTCCTGTCTCACCAATGATGAGCACGTCTGCCATGACTTGGGCCGCCTTCTGGATCATGGCCCTCAAGTTCAGTACCGCTTGGCTTTGCCCTACGATGCCGCACTCTGGATCGTGGCTCTGACCCTGAACTGAGGATTGATTGGCCTTGATCAGCTTGTCCAGGTACACGGGTTGCCGGTGCAATTCACCCAGGATCATCTCCTGGCGGATGCTTGCTTCGTTGCGGGCCGTTTGCAGCTGGAGCAGCAGCGTGTTGATGGTGTGTTGGAGGTGGTGGAGCTCTTTCGGAAGAGGACTGATTTCCAAATGTGAGGCATCGCCGCCCAGGGTCCTCTTTTCCACGGCCGACGCCAAGGTGGTAACGGGCCGGCTGATGCGTCGATGGAGAAAATAGAACGTTCCCAAGGTCAGCACGATGGCAGTGAACAAGGCCACGGACAACGCCATGATCACTTCGTATGTTGCGGACATGAACATGAAGCTCGTGTCCATGCATCCTATGCCGCCTACAATGGTTGGGCTGGAGAGGAGCGTCTCAGGGAATTCAATGGGGGCGTAGTTCAGAAAAAGGTCGCTTCCTGAGTTGGAGGGGTTGTTGAACAGGGGACCCAGGGCCAGTTGTCCTGAATTTCCAGATTGTACCGAGGCAACCATGGTCCAATATTTTTCATGCAGCGGGCTGGGCCTGAATGCTGAATCAAATCCAGGCCTGCCAATGTCGCCCTGCAGCCCGCTCCGCAAGGTGTCAACGGACAGCCCCTTCTTCTGATTGTCGCTGAATCCTGATGCGAACAGGAGCCACCCCGAGGAATCGAAGAAAAAGCTGATGGTCCGCTCCCGATCTTGGGGAAAAATGAATAACGGGGATTGTGACGAAGAAAACAGGGACATGATGCGATGGACTACGAGCAAATCAAGGGAAATGGTCAGGACCCCGTTGGCCTTTCCTTCGGTGTCGAATGTCTGTGTGGTAAACCTGATGACTGAAAACTCCATGTTCTGGGTCGAACCGCGATACGGCACGGAGGAATAATACGTCTGTACAGGTTGAGTGACCTGGACATAATCGCTGTTCATTTCGGCCGGTCCGTTCTGATGAGAAAATACTCCGAATTTGATGGCGTTTGCCTGCTCCGCGGGCAATTGCCAGATTGAATCCCCCGTATTGAGGAGCACGAAATTATCGTCGGGTTTGGGGCCATGAAAAGCGATTTCACGATAGCGGTCCCGTTGCGTTTGAGGCTTGAGCGCCA
>JAAYCS010000043.1 GCA_012729655.1 Desulfovibrionales bacterium
AGCGCATCGCCAAGCTGGAAACCGAGCTGAGCCAGAGCAAGCCGGTGCAGGCCAACAGCTGGGCGGAAATGAATGCCATGCGCACCCAGATGGCCACCCTCAGCGGTCAGGTGGATGACATGCGCCGGGCCCAGGAAATGCAGCGCTCTGCAGCCGGCGGCGCCGTGACCCTCGAAGGTCTGAACGCACAAGTCCGGGATCTGGAACGCAAGAACATGTTCATGGCCAGTCAGCTGGGCGTCGTGTTCGACGAAATGCCAGCCTCCCCTGCGGCCCAGCCATCTGCAGGAGCAGTCCCCCAGACCTCTCCGGCACCGGCGGCCGCGCCGGCCCAGCCCAAGACCGCGGCGGTCCAGCCTGCTCCGGCGACGACGATGGCCCCGGCGGGCGAAGGCGGGGAGCAGCCCGTGGGCGAGGGCCCGGGCCAGGATCTTTACCAGAAGGCTTTGGAGAATTTCTACGCCAAAAAATACAAGGCCGCCCAGACCACGTGGGCCGAATTCGTCAAGGGATTTCCGAAAGATCCCCTGGTTCCCAACGCCATCTTCTGGCAGGGCGAAAGTTTCTTCCAGATGCAGGACTATGCCAACGCCGTGCTGACCTACCAGAAGGTCATCGAGGAGCACAGCAAGTCCAACAAGTACAGAGCCGCCCTGTTGAAGCAGGGGATCTCCTTCTACAAGCTGAAAAAGGACCAGGCCGGAAAACTGGTGCTTGAGGACCTGATCAAGAAATACCCTGACTCCGCCGAGGCCAAGCGGGCCCAGGCCTACTTGAAGAGCGGCAACTAGGCCGGCTTGAGGAGCATTCATGACCACCAACGAATACAGTCGCATCGTCAGCCTGCGCTTTCCGCCCGAAACATCGGGCCAGCCCATGATGTACAACCTGGCCAAGCTGTTCGACCTGACCTTCAACATCCTGCAGGCCAACATCAATCCCCGCCGCGAAGGGCACATGATACTGGAACTCTCGGGAACCCGCGAGCGCTACCGCCGGGGCGTGACCTACCTGCAGGAACAGGGCATCAAGGTCACTCCGGTGGCCAACGAGATTTCGCGCAACGAAGAGTCCTGCATGCATTGCGGGCTGTGCACGGCCCTGTGTCCGCCCAAGGCCCTGCACCTCAATCTGGAGACCAGGATGGTGGACTTCGACCGGGACAAATGCACCGCATGCAACATGTGCGTCACCGTCTGTCCGGTGCGGGCCATGGTCATGGAGTTGGACCCCGACACGTGGTAGACGGCAAGGAGGACTGATGGCCATCGCGGACCGGGCCTACGCCCGGATCGAAACGACGTTGAAGGGCTATGCGCGGATCCTGCCCGTGGGCCGGATCACCACGCTTTTTTCTTGTTTTCAGCCTGGTCCATCGTCCCAACTCTCTGATTCGGCCCAGACCGGCCTGTCTGAGGGGCTGCTCCAGCACCTGCGGACCATGGACGAAAAGCTCGACGCGGTGCTGACAATCCTGAACCAACAGTCCCTGCAGGAAGACTTTCCCATTCTCGCCCTTGTGCACGACATCAGCGGGGCGGGATTGCGCTTTACCTCGGACCAGGACTTCCAAGTGGGGCAGGCGGTGGAAATGGTAGTGGCCCTGCGAGGGCAGGCTCGAGGGCTGGCCGGGACCACCGGCATCGTCGTCCGCGTCGACGAGCACTGCGGACAGCGGCTATGGGCCATGGAATTCAAGGAAATCCGCGACGCGGAGAGAGAAAAGATCATCCAGTACGTGGTGGACAGACAACGTGAACAATTGCGGGAACGCCATCTTGGCCCTGGATCCTGAAGCGCGCCCCAGTTTTTTTGCAGAGGCCCTGGCCTTCGCCCACACTGCGCTTGTCCTGCTTCACGCACGGGGCACCCTGGCCCCTTGCGGCGGACTGCACCAGTCAAACCGACGCGCAATGTGAACAGCATCTCCGTTGCATTGAAAACACATTTTCCACATCCAGCAAAAACACCCGCCGGTTCTCGGGTCACGGCCGAAGCCGGCTTCTCCCACGGAGACATCGCATGCCCCAACTTGGAGACATCAGCCTCTACGCCCTGACCCGGACCATGAGCGTTCTGGATCAGCTCTACGAACAGGAGCCGGAACTGTACGAGGATTTCGTACGCGAGATCTGTGCGGATTTCACCTTGGCCCGGGAATACATGCTGGCCATTCAGGAAATGCTGACCCAGGGCGCGGACAAGGTGGCCGTGGGCCAGGCCGACCTGACCCTCAAGCATCTCCTGGCCCTGTGGGTGCTCAGGAACGACCTGACCGTGCCCCTGGCCGGCCTGGAGCAGATTCAGTAGGCTCTATTCATCCACTTCGTCGCGGTTCTTGGACAGGGGATGGCAGGCGTCGTAGACACGCATGATCTGGGCCAGGTCCAGGTGGGTGTACCGCTGGGTGGTGGAAATGCGGGCGTGCCCCAACAGCTCCTGCACGCTCCGGAGATCCGCCCCAGCCTGGAGCAGGTGCGTGGCGAAACTGTGCCGCAGCGTGTGGGGGCTTATGCATCCCGCCACCCCGCTCTGGGCCCCCATGGCCTTGACAATGCGGTCAGCCTGCTTGCGGTTCAGGCGCCCCCCCCGGCTGCCGAGGAACACGGCCTGTTCCCCTGCTTTGGGATTGAAGGCCCTGCGCTGCTCCAGGTAACGCTTGAGCCTGTCCACGGCCGCCCCGGTCAGAGGGGCTATGCGCTCCTTTTTGCCCTTTCCCAGCACCCGCAGTAACCCCTGATCCAGGTCCACGTCCCTGAAATCCAGGCTCAAGGCCTCGCTCACGCGCAGACCTGATCCATACAGAACCTCCAGCAAGGCCTGATCGCGCAAGGTCTCGGGATCGGGCTGCTGGCCGGTTTCGAGCAGGTGCAGTGCCTGGTCCACATTCAACACGCGTGGATGGATCTTCGGCAACCTGGGGTTGGAGAAGGCCGCGCAGGGATCTGCCTTGGCCAGGCCGCGTTGACGCAGAAAACGGTACATGGCCCGCAGGGCCGAAAGCTTGCGGCACACACTGGACTTGGCCAGCCCACGCCGATGCAGATCGGCGACGTAGGCCGTGATGTCGGCCTTGGTCACGGCAGCCGGGTCATGCAGCCCCTTGCTGCGCCGGCCCAGAAATTCGTGCACACCCCGCAGGTCCACGGCGTATGCCTCCACCGTGGCCGGTGAATAGCCGCGCTGGGCATCCAGGTAGAGCAGAAAGAGGGCCACGGGCTCAGGCCCGTTTGTCCAGGACATAGCAGCTCTTGGGGTTTTTCTTGGCTTCCTTTTTCAGGTTCATGGCGATCTGGGAAGCCTCCCCGAAATGGCTGAGCTTTCCGTCGCGGTTGAAAACCACGGCCAGGGAGATGGCCATGAGGGGAAACACCTGCCTGTTTCCCCGGCGGTCCACGGAATGGATAGCCCCGCGCATTCTGTCTTCCTGATCGTAGAAATTGGGCACAATGGAGTCAAAATTGTCGATGACCAGCTGACAGGCCCCCTCGGCCTTGTCCGGGGGCACGATGAAGACGAAATCGTCCCCGCCCACATGACCGACGAACGTGTTGGAGCCCATGAACGCGCGAATGCTGTTGACGATGACCCGGGCCGTCATCAGCAGCACCTCGTCCCCCCGCGAAAAGCCGTATTTGTCGTTGAAGGATTTGAAATGATCCAGATCGATATAGGCCAGGGCAAAATCCTCCCGCCTGTCGATGAGATCCTGAATTCTGTGGATGATGGACGTGTTGCCGGGCAGCTTGGTCAAGGGGCTGGCGTCCAGCTCCCTGGTCGAACGGTGATAGGCCAAAATCAGCCGGCCCTTGACCGTGGCCGGCGACAGCGGGCGGACCACGAAATCATCGATCTCCAGATTGCTGAAATCCAGGTCATCGACCACGGATTCGTCCTTCAGACAGAGTACCACTGGCAATTGCCGGTAAACGTTCTCGCCCTTGATGAGGCGGATGAGCTCCACCCCGGGCATGTCCGGAAGATCCCCGTCAACCACCAGCAGGTCCGGCGGGTCCGAGAACAGATGCTCCAGGGCAGATGCCCCCCGGCCGAAACAGGTCCAGGCGACCTTGTCCTCGGGCCACAGGGCGCGCAGACTGCCCTCCAGCTTCGGGTCGGCGGTGACCAGAAAAAAATGCTTGCCGTCTTTTGCCATAGCTCACCTAGATCAGTTCGGCGAATTCCCGCTCCAGCCCGCCCATGATCGCGTGCAGACGGTCCGGGGTGACCTGCAGGGCTTCCAGTACGCCGTCGTCCAGGGCGCTGATCTGGTCGTCTCCGCCGCTGCCCACCCCGAAAAGACGGGCCAGAAAGTCGCCGACATGCACCACCTGGGCGACCTTGGGATAGTACGATGCGGACATGGGGCGATGGTGACAGGCCAATCCTTCCTTCAGGTTGGGCGGGAGGTTCCAGTAGGAACTCAGCCACATGTTGACGCGGTCATGTCCGAAGCCCAGCACTTCCAGCTCGGCCTGGCGGTAGGTCAGGTCCCGCTCCCTGACCAGGTTGTCAATGGCCGCACGGCTTTCGGGCAGTTGCACCGCTGCCACGACCTTGCCGAAGTCATGCAGGAGCCCTGCCACGGCATAGAGTTCGGGATCAGGGCAGCCGATGCTTCGGGCCACGGCAGAGCTGGCCATGGCACAGCCCAGGCTGTGTTCCCACAGCCCCTTCATGTTCGCGTTCATGACATCAAAGACAGAGGTGGAAATGATCAGGCCCCTGATGACATTGAAACCCAAAAGAACCAACGCGTGCTGAATGGACCCAATCCGACCAGGAAATCCGTAAATGGGGGAATTGACCATCTTCAGCACCTTGGCCGAAAGCACCTGATCTTTGGCAATGGCCTTGCCAATCTGATCCGTGGATGAAGCAGGATTCTCGAACAGGGCGGCCACTTCGTGCAGGACCCCGGGCAGGGTGGGCAGGTCCTTGACCGCCAGAATCTGGCCTTTGTGCTTGGTACGGAGATCCTCAGGCATCATGTGTCTCCGTCCCTCCGGCTCTGGACTGCCGCAGCCAAGGCGCACTTCTGCGCGAAATAATCCCGAACCACGCCTTTGACCTGCTGCATATAGGGGTTGTCCTTGAAATTGCGAAAAAGATACTCGAGATGCTCAACCTTGCCGGCAAGGGCCTCGGCCCCCCCTCCCGCTCCAGTATCCAGCGCATCGCCCTCCACGACCACCTCCCCCACGCCCATGGCGTCAAGCCTGGAGATGAGAGCGGGGGTGAGGACCGCGCCAGCGGCGACAAGCACAACCCCGTCTTCACGGGTCACGGGCTTGGCCACAACCATTTCCGGTCCGGCCACTTCCAAGGCAATCTTCTGCATGGCTGCCACCGCTATTCCAGACAATCAGGGTTCAAGCGCATAGTACATCCCGGGCAGCTGCTTCACAAGCCCCTGCAATTCCATGAACAAAAGGGTGGAGCTGACCTTGTCCGCAGTCCATCCGGACAGGCGGATCAGGGCATCGATGTGAACCTGATCCTGGCCGCGCAGATGCTGAAAGAGAATGTGCTGGTCGGGATCGTCGGGCTCCACTGGGTGCGCAACGAAAGAATCGCGCTGCGCTGCCGGAGAAAATGCCAGGCGCACCTGCAGTTCGCGCAGGATGTCCTCCCCGCTCTGGACCAGACAGGCGCCCTGGCGGATCAGCTGATGGCAACCCTGGAAGGTTTTCATGGTGGCTGGGCCAGGCAGGGCGAAGACTTCGCGGTTTTGGGCCAGAGCCAGTTCCGCGGTGATCAGGCTGCCACTGCCCAAGGCCCCCTCCACGACCAGCACGCCGAGGGAGAGTCCACTGACGATACGGTTACGGTGGGGGAAATTGACCCCCTCGGGCCGGGTGCCCGGCGCAAACTCGCTGACAATGAGGCCGCTGGCCGCAATGCGGCGCCACAGGTCCGTGTTGGCTGCCGGGTAGACGAGGTCTATACCTGTGCCCAGGACTGCGATGGTCGAGCCCACCTCGCCCAATGCACCCAGGTGGGCGGCCCGGTCGATGCCGAAGGCAAATCCCGAGACCACGCAGACCCCGGCCCGGCTCAAATCGGAGGCAATGGACTCCGCCATCTGCAAGCCATAGCGGGAACACTGCCTGGATCCGACCATGGCCACACACGGCCGGCCCAGCAGACCCAACTCCCCCTGATAATACAAAAAAAGAGGTGGGTCTGGAATCTGGCGCAGCAGTTCGGGATAGTCCCTGTCCGGAAAGCAGACGATCTGCAGCCCCAAATCCAGGGCTGCCTTGGCTTCCAGCCCGGCCTTTTCCTGCCACTGACCTACGCCGAACTCGGACTGCACCTTGAGGGGAACCAATTCCCGGGCCGCCCAGCTCCGAAAATCGGCTGCAGCGGCCTTGGCGCTGCCGTATGCCGTCAGCAGCCGCTTCCACGTTCGGGGCCCCAGGCCGCGTGTGTGGCGCAGGGCCAGGGATGCGGAAAACTCATCCACGTGCGACCACCTGCACGGCAGTTTCGCTGCGGCGGTCCAAATTCGCGCGGGCCTTGCGGCCAAGACGAGCGGCGGGGGCCCCGGGATAGCCGGCTTCGAGCCGATCCAGATAGGCCCTGGCCTGCTCGATCCGACCCTGGCGCATGGCGGCATAGGCCAACTTCAGCAGGGCGTCGGGGCTCTTGGAGTGCCTGGGATAAAGCCGCACCACCTCCGCGAAGGATCGGCTGGCCTCTTCGTAATGGTGCTGGGCATACCAGGTCTCCCCTGTCCAGTAGAGGGCATTGGGCTTGAGCGGATGCGCGTGAAAACGGCGCGTGAACTGGCCGAAGAGTTCCCGGGAGCGAGCGAACTCGCCCTGCTCATAGTCCCGCAAGGCCTGGGCGTACAGCTTCTGTGGATCGAGGTTGTCAGCCGGGGCAGGCCGGGGCGGGGCTGCGGCCTGCCTGACCTGAGGCTGCGGGGATGATTTCTCCGCGAGGGCGTCCGGCTCCGGGACCGTGGCGTTGCCGGAAAGGACGGACTGGACAGGCCCGGAAGGCGGGGACAGACTTGGCGGCAGCTGGGCCACAACCACGTTGAAGTGACTGATGCGCCAGCTGCGCGAGACGGGCAGGCGCAGAATTCGGTGCGAAGGAGTCTCCAGATCGAGAATCAGGGTCCCCAACTCGGCCTGGATGGACTTGAGGCTGCGCAGAATTTCTCCGATCCGCACGTCCTGGAACCCGCCCGGGCTTTCTGGGCAGACCCCAAACCGGTTCCAGCCCATGCCGCCAAGCATGAGCACGACACCGGCAGCAATCCCGGCCAGAAACACCAGCGCTGCTTTCATCCCTTCTCCACCTTCGTATGGCGCGACCAACATCACCGCATAGGGGAGAACCCGGGAATTTTCAAGTCAGGCCTGCCTTGCCTCCAGCGTGCTTTTGGGGCAGATAGCCCGCATCCGGCCGGACCATTCCCGAGCCGCACAACGACTGCATGCGCGAGGTTTTTTATGGTCCTCTCCATCCCGTCCTGGGCCTTTGCCCTCCTCCCTCTGGCTTTCTTCGTGGCCGCGCTGTTCTGGGGCGCCCCGGCCGTGGCCCTGGTCAGCGAGCTCATCGGCGCCGTCACCGGCAAGCCCTTTCCGGCCCGCTGTGCCCGCCAGATTTCAGCGCTGGCCGTGCGTGGTCATGCCCTGGGCTGGATGTGCGTGCTGATCGCAGGCGGCGTGCTCTGGTCTGGCTCTTTCTGGCAATCCCCCTGGGCGACAGGGAACCGCTTGATGCTTATCCTCGCCATGGCCCTGCCACTCTGTGGCACGCTGGCCCTGGTGGCCTATGATCTGGGATGGAAGGGGGCGCGGGAGCGCAGACTTTTTCACATCCTGCTCGGATGCGTGGCCAACGTGCCCATCAAGTACGGATATTGGGGTCTGGCGGGATTGGCCCTGCTCGCCTTTCGAGACCTGCCCCCTGGGCACCCTGCCTTCTTGCCCCCGGCCAGTTCGCCCCTGTGGCCGCTGTTCGGGCTATGGATGCCCCTGTCCCTCTGCCTCGCCGGCGGACTTGGCCTTGGATATCTGGTCCTGCGCCGGAACAAGGATGACTGGGGGCGGGACTACTACCGATATGCCGCCCCGTTTCTTGGCAAATGGCAGATTGCCGGCGGATTGATGACCCTGGCCATGCTCGTGTGGCTGTTTGTCAGCCTGCAGGGCGTGTTCAACCTCTTTCTGCCCCGCATTTTCTATCCCGGCCTTGGCAGCGCCATCTGTCTGGTTCTGGCCATGGCCCTGTCCCTGGTGCTGTGCTGCAGTGAAAATCCCATGCGGCTCAAGGGTTCCATGGCCGGCATCATCGCGTTGTGCTATCTGCATTGCGCCCTGCTCGTGGCTGCAATCTGCGAGACCTTGACCCGCTATGTCCCGGGCTGGTCTCTGCCAACCTTCGTGCCCGATCTGCTGCAGCTTGTCGGGTAGCCAACCCGGCAACGACTCAGCTGTCGCTGTCCTGCTGCAACTGGTGCCGGTGGTTCGTCCATAGATTCCAGAGGGTGCCCTTGGACCACTGACCCTGGCTGGACAGGGTGGGCACGCCTTCGGCCTGGAATATCTCGCAGATGCGGGCGAAGGAGAGACCCCGGTTCCGCAGGTCGCGGATGCGTTCGAGCACGGCACGCTTATGGCCGGAAAGGAGGCGGGGGCTGGAGCGCCGGGGCTCTTCCTTCTGCCGGTTGGTGCTCTCGGTCAGGGATTCGAGGAGGGCGATCAGGTCGGTGATCCGATCCCCCTGCTCGCGCAGCATGGTCTTCATTTCGGCCATCTCGGCCCGCAGGTGATCGAGAGAGGCCCGATCCCGCTCGACCAGCCTGGACAGGGCCTCGTCGCGGATGCCCCGGGCCCGCTGGCGCGCCTCGTCGGCGGGGCGGGTCACGACCTTCCCCCCGCGTCAACCCCTTCGAACGGCGGCCACGGGGCGTGCGCTGACCCGCGCTGATCCGCGGCAGAGTGGGACACGTGGACGTCGAAGAAAACCATGTCACTCCGTGATCCGCCGAGACGGCGGAGTTTTCAGGACGATAATCCTATGGTTGAGCCGTCCAGAGGGTCCCGACCCGGACCACCTGGATAAGGCTCTGCCGGCCAAGACGCTGTTTCAGGTATTCCTTGAAGGCCACCTTGACCATCTCTTCCCGGCTCATGTTGCGCAGATAGTCGCCCGAGGCCAGGAGCTTCCGAAACGTTCCCGTCAAGGACGAACTCCCCTCGCCGCGGGCGAGGGCCTCAAGGTAGGGGGCGACTGTGGCGCGCAGGCTTTCCGCGCTGTCCGCCAGCAGGTCACGGTACATGGCCGCCAGCTCCTTGGCTCCGGGCAGGCGCGGAGATTCGAGCACGGTTTTGAAATCCGAGGCGAAACGCTTGATGCCGTTGATGATGTGACTGGCCTTGACCATGTTCATCCCGGCCCATCCGGCGTTGAGCCATTTGAAGGACCCCACCCGAACAATGCCTGCGGCGTCATCGGCCACGAAAACAAGGACGGAGTGGGCATTGTACATGTAGGAATCCACCCAGCCCAAACCCGTTTTGGTCAACCCCTTTTCTTCGGAGTACAGGTAGTTCCAGTTGGCGTCATCGCCGACCACGCAGCCCTTGCGGCCCACATCGGACGGCTCGGACTGACAGGACACGGAAATCAGAACTTGTCCAGTGGGTCCGGGAAAGACCGCCATGGCTCGATTCTGTTTGTATGCGTAATAGCCGCCAGTGTTGGCGTCCGGAGTGATGACCTCTCGTTCCGTGCCCCGGATCAAAGCCGTCCCCCTCTGTCCTATGGACTGGGCCAATTTTTTCAATTCCATGTCCATGGAGCGATCCAGCCATTCCTGTTCGCGCACCGATGAGGGCATGGTCACATAGATCGGAATGTCCGGATTGTAGACGTACTCGGTGAGCCGGGCCAGAGTTCCTCGCAGGGTGAAGGAGTAAAATGCGCCGGTGGCCTTGTTCCGGTCCTGCATGGCCATGCTCGTGTCCGCGGCCGTGGATCGCACGAAATCAACGATGCCGGAAACCTGGTCCCGGGCGAAATCCTTTTTCGTCACCGGCACAGACAGGATGTATTCCAGCCCTGGGTAGAGGGCGTCAGGAACGGACTGCTGGGCCAGGGAACGGCCAGGTATGGTCAGACAGAGTGTCACCAACATCCAGAGAAAAGGGCGAAAAAGCATAGTATCCTTCCCGTTGGGAGTTCACCGCCGCAGCGGTCAAAAGTTGTGGTGTTGCGGAAAATCAGACCCTTTTTTTCCTTTCTCACACCATGGCCTTGGATTCAAGGGCCGGATGGAGGCCCAAACGGCGGCAGCTCCCATATCTCCCCTGTCCTGGACGAAGACGCGGACCTGGGCTATACAGGAATGCGTCGCAACCAACCCGATGCCATGACAGATTCGCCCACCCTCACCGTTGACCTCCGGTCTGATTCCTTGGGTCTGGCCTTGCGCGGGGCTCTGAACCTGCACACCACCCCGGCAATCCTGAACCGGCTGGCCAAACTTCCCCTGCCCCTGCCCGGCCGCATCAGCGTGGACATGGGCGGAGTGGAACGCATGGATGACTGCGGGGCCCTGGTCATGATCCGCCTCCAAAGAATGGCCAGGGAGCACGACAGCGCGATCACTTGGCAGAACATCCCCGAACATGTTCAGGAAGTGGCGCGTTTTTTGCGCCTCGAAAGCCTGCCGGAAACCACCCGGTCCACGAAGACAAAACCCGGTTTTCTGGCCCGCTTCGGGATGAAGACCCTTCATGTCACAGACCAGGCGGGCAACCATGTGGCCTTTGTGGGCGAACTCACCGTCGGCCTCTTCTCGCTGTTCAGGCATCCCGGACGTCTCCGTCTGGGCGACACGATCACATACATGCAACGGGTTGGCGTGGACGCCCTGCCTATCGTTGGGCTGATCAGCTTCCTGCTGGGTCTGATCATGGCCTTCATGTCCGCGGTGCAGCTGCAGCAGTTCGGGGCCAACATCTACGTGGCCTCCCTGGTGGCGCTGGCCATGGTCCGCGAACTGGGACCGATCATGACGGCCATTATCGTGGCTGGCCGGTCCGGGTCGGCCTTTGCCGCTGAAATCGGAACCATGAAGGTCTCAGAGGAAGTGGACGCCCTCATCACCATGGGCTTTCAGCCGACCATGTTCCTGGTGGCCCCCAAGGTCATCGCCTCCTTTCTGGTGGTACCCCTGCTGGCCCTCTATTCCAACCTTTTCGCCATTGCAGGCGGGCTGCTGATCGGAGTGACCACCCTGAACCTGACCCCCCATGCCTACATGCTGCAGACCATGAACACCCTGACCATCTTCGACGTGAACTGGGGAATCTTCAAGAGCGCCATCTTCGCCGTGCTCATTGCCGCCATCGGCTGTTTCAAGGGCTACCAGGTCCGTGGCGGGGCGGCCAGCGTGGGCCAGGCGACCACCTCTGCGGTGGTCACGAGCATGTTCATGATCATCCTGGTGGACTCAATCCTGGCCGTCATCCTGAGGTACTGGAGGCCATGACCAGTCCGGTCATTTCCGTACGGGGTCTGACCATGGGATTCGGCGGACAGACTCTGATGGAGAATCTCGATTTCGACATCCTGGGTGGGGAAATTTTCGTCATCCTGGGTGGAAGCGGCTGCGGTAAATCCACCCTGCTCAAGCATCTGGTCGGCCTGCACAAGCCCATGTCCGGATCCATCACCATCGCCGGAATGCGCATGGACCCTGGCGATACCGAGACCTTCCATCGCATCCTGGCCTGCATAGGAGTCATGTATCAGGGAGGGGCACTCTTCTCCTCCATGACCTTAGGCGAAAATGTGGCACTGCCCATCGCCGAGTATTCCGATCTGGACCAAGGGGACATCGCCGACCTTGTCCGGCTGAAGCTGCGTCAGGTCGGCCTGGAAGGATTTGAACACCATCTGCCCGAGGAACTGTCCGGAGGGATGAAAAAACGGGCGGCCATCGCCAGGGCGCTGGCTCTCAACCCCGGCATACTTTTTCTGGACGAACCTTCGGCCGGCCTGGATCCCATCAGTTCGGCCGAACTGGATGCCCTGATCCTACGCCTGAACCGCACCCTGGGCGCCACCTTCGTGGTCGTCACCCACGAATTGTCTTCCATCTTCACCATTGCAGGCCGGGTCATCATGCTCGATAAGAAATCCAAGTCCATCATCGCCGAAGGCGACCCCCGAGTCCTGCGGGACACAAGTCCGCATCCCTTCGTCCGCCAATTCTTCAATCGACGGCCGGAAATGGAGGCATAATGGCTTCGGCTCGCGTCAATTTCACTGTGGGGCTGTTCATGACCGCCGGGCTGGCCCTGGCCACCGTGGCCATTATCTGGCTGGGCATGACGTCCTTCCTGCGCAAGGGCGAGATGTTCGTAACCTATTTCGACGAATCCGTGCAGGGCCTGGGCGTTGACTCCCCGGTCAAGTACCGGGGTGTGCCCGTGGGCCGGGTTACGGACATACGCATCGCCCCTGACTATCATCTCATTGAAGTGGTCATCCTGGTCGATGACGAACACACCGGGGTTGAAAACCGCTTTGCGGGGAGCGTGGCCAGCCTGGCCAACGTGGGTATCACCGGGGCCATGTTCGTGGAAATCGACAAGGCCAAACCCAGCACATTGGACTTGGCACCGCCCCTGAGTTTTACTCCGGAATATCCGGTCATCCCTTCCAAACCGTCGGAGATCAAAAAATTCTTTTCCGAGATCGAACAAATTGCCAGGAAGATTCAGTCCATCGATTTCAAAGGCATCTCGGACCAGGCCCTGGCCACGTTCGGGTCCCTCAACGCCGGCATCGAATCCGCCCAGATCGGGGCCATTGCGTCTGACATCCGCACCTTGCTGGCCAGCCTCAATGCCGTGGCCGATCCCACTCGCCTGAATGCCATGGCCCAGAACATGGATCGCACCGTCCTCGCCTCCCGAACGTTGATGGAAAGGGCTGCGACTGACCTGAGCCGCCTGGATGAAATTCTGGGTCAAATTCAGGGCATAGTGAATGCCAGCCGGCCACACATAGAAAACACCCTGGGATCCATGGCCTCCACGACCCTCAAGGCTGACGCATTCATGACCCAGAGCACGGCCACGGTGTTTCAGATGCAGTCCTCCATCAAGGAGTTGCAGGATCGCATGACCACCACAGCTGACAATCTCGAACAGACCTCCGCCAACCTGAACGCGCTCCTCAACAACCTGAAGGACCAGCCGTCCCAGCTTCTCTTTGCCCAGCCCAAGAAGCCGCGACAGGTGGAGGAATAGGGAACGAACATGGTCATCCGCCTTCTCGCATCGTGTCTTCTGGTCCTGACCCTGGCGGGTTGCGCTGCAACCCGTCCGTCCTCCCCGGACACCCGCTTCTACACCCTGGAATACGATCCCCCCCTCGTGGACGGCCAGCCCTGCAGCGCCGTCATCCAGATGACCCGCTTCGGCGTGGCCCCGGAATTCAACACCACGAAACTCGTCTACCGCGACCTGGCCTTCGGCCGCCAGGAATACGCCTACCATCAGTGGCGGGGCACGCCCCAGGCCCTGGTGGCGGATTATCTGCGCCGGGACATGCAGAAAAGCGGACTCTTCATGGCGGTCGCGGGCCCGAATTCATCCATGCCGGCCACACACCAGCTGGAGGGCGTTGTGGAGGAATGGATGGAACTGGACCAGGCGGAGCGATGGCTGGCCTCGGCAGAACTGACCATCATCCTTCTGGACGTTCGCACAGGGGGGATACCGGACCTGGTCATATTTCAACGGACCTACAAAACGTCGGAACCGTGTGCCAAAAAAAATCCCGCCTCAGTGGCCGAAGCCATGAGCCGGGTTATGCGGAACCTGTCACAAAGGATCGTCACCGACGTGCACGCTGCCGTGCGGAACTAGGAGAGTACCCTCCGCCTTCTAGGGTTTTCCGTCGGTGGTCAGTCCATTGAAGGACGCAATGATCTCCCAGGCCTGCTCGGCCGTGCTGACGTACTGGAAGATGTCCAGGTCCTCCGGGTTGATGGTCCCCTCCTCCACCAATGCATCAAAATTGATCACTTTTTGCCAGAAACGCCGGCCAAAGAGCAGGACCGGAATGGGCCGCACTTTGCTGGTTTGAATGAGGGTCAGGGCCTCGAAGAGTTCGTCCATGGTCCCGAACCCTCCCGGAAAGGCCACCAGGGCCTTGGCCCGCATCAGCAGATGCATCTTTCGGATGGCGAAATAATGGAACTGAAAGCTCAGTTCCGGGGTGATATAGGGATTGGGCTCCTGCTCGAAAGGCAGGACAATGTTCATGCCGATGCTTTTGGCCCCCACGTCGTGGGCGCCCTGGTTGGCCGCACCCATGATCCCGAACCCGCCGCCGGTCATGACCACGTGCCTGTACCGTTCTGAATTCTCGGAAATGAGCCGGCCGAGTTTGCGCGCTTCCGTATAGTAGCGGCTGTTGGCCACGATCGTGCGGGCGCGGACCAGCTCCTGGTGCAGAACCGGGTCCTCCGGGTTTTTCTTCAACCCATCCAGCACCTTTTCCATGCGCACATTGGCCGTTTCAGGATCAACCATGCGGGCACTGCCGAAAATGACCACCGTGGATTCGATCTGCTGCTCCTGCAGGGCCAGCTCGGGCTTCAGAAGTTCCAGCTGCAGCCGCACCGGCCGGAGCTCCTCCCGCAACAGGAAATCCTGGTCCTGGAAGGCCAGGCGATAGGATGGGGAATTGCACTGCGCCGTATTGACGTGCCTCTGGGCGGCCACGGCATCCTCGTTGGCCGAAGGGAACATTCCGAAACGACGGGAAAGTTTGGTTTTCATTGTCCTTCCTTGATTAAATGAAGCTCCCTGGCGATCTTTTCTGACATGCACGGGCGCCATGTGCACCGACCGCCCTCCAAAGACAAGCGGCCCTCACGGGCCGCCAAATCCAAATCATCACTCTCCGGCTGAGGCTGCAAGGCTCAATCCACGATTTTTTCCAGCCAATCCAGCGCCGCTGCGACCGTAGGGAAACCGATGGTGGCAGTCAAGACAATGACCGCATGCCGGACCTCTTCGGGGGTGGCTCCGGCCTGCAAGGCTCGCCGGGCATGGCTGCGCACGGCGCCCTCCGATCTGAGCGCCACCGACGCACCCAGCTGGATGAGCTGGATATCCTTGTCCTTCAAAGGCCCGGCCCCTTGCGCAGTCTTGCCCAATGTCTCGGCCGCGCCAATCAGATCCGGATACATCCCCTGCAGTTTCTGATAATGTTTGGGTTTACCCGTGCTCATGCGTTCCTCCAGTTCGTGAAATGGTTCGGGTCGTTCATTGACGCGACCATAAATCAATCATAGTGGCAACTGGTCCTGAAAAACAAGGAGTTTTGCCATGAAAATCGCCATCCCCACTGCCGGCGGCCATGTGGACGAACATTTCGGTCACGCCCGGACCTTCACCATTTTCACCTTGAGCAATTCCGGAGAAGTTCTGGAAGAGGAGACATTCTACCCCCCATCGGGCTGTGGATGCCAGTCCACTGTGGGAGTGACCATGCAGGCCAAGGGCGTGAGCCTGATGCTGGCAGGCAACATCGGCCAGGGCGCCATCACCAAGATGGCCGGGCACGGCATCAGTGTGATCCGGGGATGCGCGGGAGAGATCCGCGACGTCCTGACCCGTTGGCAGCGCGGAGAGATCACGGACCAGGACATCCTCTGCACCCATGACGGCTGCGGCCACCAGGGAAATTGACATGGAATGCCCTTGCCGCTCCGGACGTCTTTTCGCGGACTGCTGCGGCCCCATCATCACCGGAAAGACCGCGGCCCCGACGCCCGAAGCCCTGATGCGCTCGCGCTTCACGGCCTTCAGCCGCGACGAGATGGACCACCTGCGCGAGTCCATGGTCGAGGAGCACCGCAGCGAGTTCCACGCCGACGACGTGCGGCGCTGGAACCGGGAGACGGCTTGGCTGAACCTGGAGATCCTGGAGACGGCAGTGGACGGCGACGAGGGCATGGTCCGCTTCCGGGCGACGTTCCGCCACAAGGGCGGCACCCAGAGCCTGACGGAGCGCAGCCGCTTCGTGCGCCGTGAAGGCCGCTGGTACTATCTGGACGGGGAGCACGAGACCGCGACTGTCCGCAACGAACATCCCAAAGCCGGCCGGAACGATCCCTGCCCCTGCGGCAGCGGAAAAAAATTCAAGAAGTGTTGCGGGTAGAGTATATGTCTGTCATTTTTTCCATCGTCCTCGTCTTCGCCGTGATGCTTGCGGGCATTCGGCTGAAGCTGGGCCTTGGCCTGTCTATCCTGGCGGGCAGTCTGGTCCTGGCCCTGCTTTTCGGCATGACGCCGGCGGCCTGGATCAAGGCCATACCCAAGGCCCTGCTGACCGAGGAGGCCTTCGTGCTCTGCGCCATCATCGCCGTCATCCTGGTCTTCAGCGCCCTGTACTCGGCCTCGGGGCAGTCGGCACGGTTCATGAGCGCCATCCGCGGACGTATACGCTCCCGGTCCCTGCTGCTGGTCTTTTTCCCGGCCCTCATCGGCCTGCTGCCCATGCCCGGCGGCGCCATCTTCTCGGCGCCCATGGTGCAGAAGGCCGCCGAAGAACTCGACGTCTCGCCCCGGGACCAGACCCTCATCAACTACTGGTTCCGCCATATCTGGGAATTGGCCTGGCCCCTCTACCCCGGCCTCATCCTGGCCTCCTCCCTGGCGGCCATACCCGTCACGGGGCTCATCGCCCTCATGTGGCCCGGGCCTTTTGTCAGCATTTCCCTTGGCTGGCTCCTCATCCTGCGGCCGGCCCTGAAGCACGCCCCTCGCCTGCCAGCTGCAACGGAGCAGAACGGCGGCGACAGCGGATGGAGCGGTGGCATCCCCCTGCTGACGGCCATTCTCGGATCCATCGCCGGCGAATGGATCTGCGCCCGGCTCTGGCCTGGCAGACCCATGGAGTACGGCGTCATCGCCGCCCTGATCCTGGCCTCCCTGGCAAGCCTGGCCATGGCCCGGGCCAGATGGACCGAGGTCCTGCGCGAGGCGGGCAAGGACAACACCCTGTCCCTGCTGGCCGTGGTCGGGGGCATCTTCGTCTTCAAGGAAGTCCTGCACCAGGGGCACGTCGTGGAAGCCCTGGCCCGGATCATCGGGGGCGGCAACGCCGTGTTCATCATGGCCTCCACCCTGCCCTTCCTGGTGGGCTTCGTGTCCGGTCTGACCATCGCCTTTGTCGGCGCGACCTTCCCCCTGCTTTTCGGCCTGGCCCAATCCACGGGACAGGAGCATCTTGTCCCGGCCATTCTCAGCCTGGGTTTCTATTCCGGCCTGGCGGGCATCATGGCTTCACCCATGCACATCTGCTACCTGATGACCTGCAACTTCTTCCACCAGGACCCGGGCAAGCTGCTGCCACGCATCATCATCCCTGGCCTGCTGCTCATCCCGGCCGGCATGGTCGTGACCTTCCTGAACACCTTCTGGCGGTGACCCCTGCCCTCCACCCTGCGGAAAACTTGATCTGGCATCCCCCCGCATCCGCGCGCCTGCACAAGAATCGGGATCGCGGCTCCTGTCCGTTTCCGGTTATCGCCCATGACTTTTCGAGCCCGCCCCAAATGCCAGTGACCCCAATTGTCCGGGGTCTCCAGGACATTGCAGGACGCCGGGCGTTGTCCCGGCATCCGCTCCGGGGCATGTGCGTCTCAGATATCGAAGACAGGACTTTTCAAAATCGCTGGCATATGTTTTATTCTTAAAAGCACAACATCAACATCCACAAGGAGAACAATATGTACGCAGTCGCAGTCAACGGCAGCCCGCGCAAGGGCGGCAACACGGAGATCCTTTTGAAGCGCGTCCTCGCACCTCTGACTGAGGCCGGCTGGGAAACGGAGCTGGTGCAGGTCGGCGGACAGAAGATCCGCGGATGCCAGGCCTGCTACAAATGCTTCGAAAACAAGGACGGGCAGTGCTCCATGAAGAACGACGTGTTCAATCCGATCATGGAAAAACTGCTCAAGGCCGACGCCATGATCTTCGGCTCCCCGACCTACTTCACCGACGTCTCGGCCGAGATGAAGGCGCTCCTGGACCGCTCCGGCCTCGTGGCCATCGCCAACGGCCGCGCCTTCAAGGGCAAGATCGGTGCGGCCGTGGTGGCCGTGCGCCGGGGCGGGGCGACCCACGTCTTCGACACCATCAACCACATGTTTCTCATGAACCAGGTCATTGTCCCCGGTTCGGTCTACTGGAACCTGGCCTACGGCCGGAACAAGGGCGAGGTCGAGGGGGACGCCGAAGGTATGGGCAACATGAAAAACCTCGGCCAGATCATCGCCTGGCTGGGCGCGGCCATCAAGCCACACCTGGCGAAGTTCCCCGCCCCGGAAGCCTGAGCGAATGAGGGAGGTTCACATGATCGATTTCCGCATCGACAGTGAAAAATGCATCCAGTGCGGCGAGTGCGCGGCGGACTGCCCGGCCGGCATCATCTTCATGAACGACCTTCCGGTGATGTCCGACGAGGGCCGCTGCTACCGCTGCCTGCACTGCTACTCGGTCTGTCCAGTTGGGGCCGTGTCCATCCTCGGCCTGACGCCGGAAGGGGGCGAGCCTGCCAGGGACCTACCGTCCCCGGCGCAGATGAAGGATCTGATCACCTGGCGGCGGTCCGTGCGGCGCTACAGGGACGAGAACGTCCCTGCGGCCCTCATCGACGAGCTCGTCGAAACGGCGTGCCATGCGCCGACCGGGGTCAACGCCCAGGGCGTCGTGTTCACGGTGGTCCGGGACAAGGCCTTCATGGACACGCTGCGCCGCGAGACCCTAAAGCGTCTCGGATCGATGGTTGACGCCGGAAAACTGCCGGACGGACTGGTCGGCCAATACCTGGGCTTCGCCGTCCGCGCTTGGAGAACCGAAGGCCGGGACGCCATCTTCCGGGGCGCGCCGCACATGCTGCTGACGAGCACATCCCCCGGCGTCCCTTGCCCGGTCCAGGACGTGCACATCGCCCTGGCCACTTTCGAGCTCCTGGCCAGCTCCCACTCCTTGGGCACTCTGTGGGACGGCATGTTCATGATGGCCCTGGCCGTCTGCCCCGAGTTGCGCGAAACCCTGCGCATCCCCGCGGACCACGCCCTCGGCTACGCCCTCCTCTTCGGCAGGCCCGCCGTTCAGTACCATCGGCCCGTCAGACGGGGCCCGGCCAAGGTCAATATCCTCGAATAGAAATAAGACCGGAGCGCCTGCAGGCGCTCCGGTCCTTCCCTTTTGTACAGCGGAGAAATTCCCCATGGACACCACCGGCATCATTCTGGCCATCCTCTCGGCCCTGTTCATGGGCACCATTGGTGTCTTCTCCAAGATCACGGGGCTGCCCGCCGAGACCGTCACCTTTTTCCGCCTTCTGCTGGGGGCCGGATTCCTGGGACTTTTCCTGATGGCCACGCGGCAGGCCGCCCTGCTGCGGCGCTGGCCATCCTGGCCGGTGATCGCCAACGGCGGCCTGCTGGCCGGATTCATCATCTTCTACGTGCAGGCCATGAACCTGACCTCCATGGCCAACGCCGTCATGCTCGTCTATCTGGCGCCGGTGGTCGCCTCGGTCTTCGCCCATTTCCGTCTGGGGGAACGTTTGAACGCCACGGGCTGGCTCCTCATTGCCACGGCAGTGCTCGGTTTCGCGGCCATGATGGAATTCCGGCTGGATTTCGCCGGGGGCGGCAACCACGCCATGGGCCTGGGTTTCGCCGGATTGGCCATGATCTGCTACGCGGGGTTCATCCTGGTGAACCGGCGCATCCGTCCGGGTGTTCCGGTCATGACCAGGGCCTTCTACCAGCTCCTGGTCGGCGCGGGGGTCATGCTGCCGTTCTTTTTGGCCAACCGGCCCGAAATCTCTGCCAACAACGGACTGTGGCTCCTGGGCACGGGACTGGTCCCGGGCTTCCTGGCCATCACCTTCGCCGTCATGGCACTGAGCCGCCTGCCGGCCGCCACCTTCGGCACCCTGGCCTACTTCGAACCCCTGGCCGTGGTCTTCTTCGGCTGGACCATCTTCGGAGAAACCCTGTCCTCCCTGCAACTGGCCGGCTGCGCCGCCATCCTGGCCAGCGGCTGCGCCAAGGCCCTGATCGAACGCCATCCGCCTCGTGAGAGCAAATTCCAAAGGCAAGGGTCAGATCTTGAATCTTGAATTTCTGGATAACAACTTGCCTTACGTCCGTATAGACTTGTCGTAAAATGTTGATGTGGTCCTGATCGTGTCCGGTCCCATCCCTTCCGTACCCGATGTCTTTTGCTGGTTTGCCCTGCCTGACAGATATTGTAACATAAAGGTTTGACTTGCAATATTGCGTTTGCTCGCGCTATCTGACCGGTAAATTTTATTATTCGTGGTAGAGCCGTGTCCTTTCTATGAATGGAACTATTCAAGATTCAAGATCTGACCCAATGACCCCACTTATGGAGATCCCCAAAAATCGTCCGTTTTCAGCTGATCCGTATTTCCCCGGCTCGACCGGAGGGAGGCAGATCATGTCGGAGGACAGGCCTTTCGACATATCCACGCCGAGAGTCGTCATCCTGATCCTTGGCCTTCTGTTGCCGTATTTCTTCTGCGGCTGTGCAACCACGCCGCAGCCCGACCTGAAGCCGCCCGCGGTCAGCCTGGGCCCGGTCATGGACGTTCTCAAGGTCGAAACAGGGGACGACGTGGTCAGGCTCGTGCCCAATCCGGAAGGGGAGGTCCACGCGCTGATCGCCTCTGCGCAATGGAAGCAGGTCGTGCATGTCCTGGTGCGCGAGGAAGGCGCCTGCGAACCGGAAACCGTTCTGTCGAACGTTTCGCCGTCCCGGCTCGACGGGGCATGGGACAGGGACGGCAGGCTGCACGCCCTCATCGACACCATCCACATGATTCGGGAGGACGGGAGTTGGCTTCCGTCCGCGCGCACGCCGTGGACGGAAACGGGCATCACCCCGTCCCGGGCCGGGTTCGTGCCCGGATCCCCCGACCTTGTCTGGGCCTTCGTCGTGGAAGGCAGCGACGTGGGCGCCTCGCTGCGAATGGACATCTACGGATTCGGCGGAGGCTACCCTGCGGCAGGGATCATCTGGCCCTGGTTCACCAGGGGCTCCCGGCTGGTGCTCGCGGCCGAGGACAGTCCCGCCTGCTGGAACGTGTTCGACCTCACCGGGCGCCTCGATTCGGTCCCCCTCGCCCTGGCCTCGGATCTGGCCGGCACCCTCCACGTCCTCTATTACAAATCCCTCGGCGGGCTCCTGAAGGACATGGACCTGCACTACACGAAGCTCGGCGTCCGCGACCTGGCCCCGGACGCCGCGAGGCACCCCGAGGACAAGGAACTCAAGGCCGGCGACAGGCTTCTCAAACTCCATAACATTGCCGGGTCGCGGATCCCGAACACCCATGCGCAGCGCCGCTCCGTTCCCGACTGCATCGCCGCTGACCCCGGCAGCGGGGCCGTCCTGATCGGGATGGACCTGCTGATCCGGGGCAACGAGTATACGGACGGGGTCCGCGGGTCACTCCCGCCGGAAGGCGGCATGTTCACGCGCACGGCCCCGGCCGGGGACAACACCTTCCACGCGTTGGTCGGTGCCGGCTGCTACAGGTTGCTCTCAGGCCTCGAATGGTCCGCGCCCATGCAACTGGGCGTCGCGGAAGTCGCCTCGTTCTGGGGTTCGACCTGGGAGGCCTGCGACCTGGCCAGCACCGGCAACGGCAAGGCCTTCGCCACCTGGCCGACGCCGCATGGCATCATGGGACGTTGGATCACCCGAGACATCGCCAACGCGACCGACTCCAGCAACATGACATATCCCATGTGGCCGCTGGAGCATCCAGGGCAGCGGGATCCGTTCGAACCCGTGCACATCGTCGTCGACACGCCGCATCGCGATCAGGACGTCGCCTGCCGCGCGCACGTCCTCGTCACGGACTCCCGCAACGAAACGGAGTTCCGGCGGACCACGATCCGCGACACGCGCATGAGCCGCATCGATCTGTACCCGCCCGTCCCCGAACTGGTGGGGCGGATGGTCGAGACGTCCGCAGCCCGCCTTCTCGCCACGAAAGCAGAACAGCCGCCCGAAACGATAGCATGCGATATCGCCGTATTCGATATCGGGACGCCGGCCACGATGCTGTACTGGGATGTCGAAACGAGGCTGGAATTGATCCTGCGCGCCCGCGGCCAGGTCAGGACGGTGTCGGTGTCGGCGACTGAACGCACCTGGCTCTGGCCGTCCGAGGACATCATCGGCCGGGTCGCCCGTGAAGCGCTCCGCCAGGCCGGGGAAGGCATCGACCGGACGCTGCGGGAACTGCTTGCGCCCTCAGGGGGCTGATGTTGCAGGCAAGAACATGATATGACGCTCATCAACACATGCAAACCAAAGGAGGTTCCAATGAACACGAAACTCTTGTCCGTCGTCCTTCTGGCCCTCGTCCTCGCGGGCTGCGCGTCGGGGGTCAAACGGCCCCAGACCGCAGAGGCCAACAGGCCCTGCCTCTCGGACCGGGAACAGGTTTCCTCCGTGTCCGTCTCGCTGACTGAAGATGCCAAGAAGAAGGCCCTGGACAACCTCAAGTTCAACCCCGACGAACTGCTCAGCCACGTCAAGCGCGGCCTGGAAGCCAACAACCTGTTGAACGGAACAGGCGACCTGCCCCGACCCCACCTCGAGGTGCAGGTCAAGGACATGCGGATACGCTCCAACTTTTCCGCCGTCATGTGGGGCTTCATGGCCGGGGCCGACTCCATCACCGCCGACATCGTGCTCGCCGACGATGCCGGGAAGGAACTCGACCGCTTCGAGGTCTCGGCGTCCTACGCCCTGGGCGGGCTGGCCGGGGGCCAGGATAGCGCGCAGATGGGCTGGCTGTACGAGAAATTCGCCGAGGAGACGGTCAAGGAACTGACCAAACAGCAGTGAGGCCACAGAGGGATTTCATGAGTCGCCGGCTGGGTGAATGATAATCTGAAACAGAATCAGGGAACGTCATGGGTGGCGAAACCATCATCCGACTCGGAGCCTTCGCGCTGACGGCCGTGCTCATGGCCGCCCTTGAAGCCGCCAGGCCGCGCAGGCGGGACGATGCGGACCCATAACAAGGGGTCAGATCTTGAATCTTGAATTTTTTCGGAGCATTTCCTCACCATGGCCCGACCACTCCGCATAGAATTTCCGGGAGCCATCTACCATGTGACATCCCGGGGCAACGCCCAGGCTCCCATTTTTCTGGACGACATCGACAGGAACACCTTTCTCTCCGTCCTCGGACTGACAATGCGCCGGTTCAACGTGATCTGCCATGGGTATTGCCTGATGACCAACCACTTCCATCTCCTGCTTGAGACTCCAGACGCCAATCTGTCCAAGGCCATGCGCCAGTTCAACAGCG